>JBIOWF010000241.1:0-4964 GCA_044868295.1 Microtetraspora sp.
CGGTGGAGTGCGAGGTCACGAGAAAGGGAAGCCGCGGATCAGCGTGCGGGAACTTCTACGTGATCACGGCGGGCGTGAGGTTCACCAGTCGCCGCCGCCGAAGTCTCCGCCCCCGAAGTCGCCGCCGCCGCCCCAGTCGCCGCCGCCACCCCAATCTCCGCCGCCGCCCGCTTCGACGCCGTCCTGGTAGCCCGACTCGTAGCCGTATCCGCCGTGGCCCCAGCCGCCGAACGAGCTGCCGAGCAGTGTGCCGACGAGCATGCCGGTCATCAGGTCGCCGCCGAAGCTTCCGTAGTAGCCGTACGCGTACGGCTGGTAGGCCGGCCCGGCGTCCCAGTAGGGCCGGCGGTGGCCGTTCACGACGACCTCACGCATCTGCGGGTCGAAGCCGCGCTCGACGGCCTCGGCGTCGGCCGCGCAGGCCGGGACGTCGCGCACCGCGCCGCCGGGCGGGGCCCAGCGCACGTTCCGGACGGACGGGCCGTGCTGCGGGTTGAAGAAGCACGGCGGCAGCCGCATGGGCGGCGGCTGATTGTTCACCTGGGCCTTGACGCAGGCCAGCGCGTATCGGCCGTCCTCCAGCGTGGCGGTGACGGTGCGCAGATCGTCCGTGCGCTTGACCCCGTCGAGCTCCACCTTGGCCCGCTCGTAGGAGTCGAGCGCGTGCTGCCAGTCGGTCTGGGTCTCGGCCTGCGGAAGCATCTTGATGTCGAGGTCGAGCGCGGTGATCTCCTCGCCGAACTTGGTGACGTCCTCCTCGACGGTCTGCTTCACGGCGGCGAGCTCGGCGGCCTCCTTGGCCTCCCGCTGTCGCTTCATGCGCCGGGAGATGATCCACAGGCCGCCGCCGCCGACCACGGCGATCCCGAGCATGCCGATCAGCACCCCGGACCCCGAACCGCCGGAGGTGGTGCTCCCGCTTTCCAGGGCAGCCTTGGTGTCGCCCTCCACGGCCAGGTTCACCCGGTTGACGAAGTCCTGCATGCCGCTGACCACGTCACTGTTGCCGGCTGTGGCCCGCCTCGCCAGCTGGCCCGCCGCGTTCTTGGGCAGCGCGGTGGAGCCGGCGAAGAGGCTGTTTCCGTCGAGGACGGCCACCGTGGCGCTCGATCGGCCCGCACTGTCGAGCGCGGTGCCCAGAGCGGTGATGAACGTTCCCGCCTCGGCGGTGCTAACCGTGCCGTCGGGCAGCGCGGCCACGTAGATCTTCGACTTGGAGTCCTCCAGCGACTTGCGGATGTCGGACTGCTGGCTGGAACTCAGCGGGGAGCCGTCCTGGACGTAGAGCGGGTCGCCGCTCTTCCATGCGGACAGCACGGTGTTGACGTCAGGTGGCGCCGCGGCGTGCGCCGCGGGACTCAAGGCGAACAGCGCGAACAGACCGACGAGCAGCGCCGCCAGCGCGGCCCCCACGCGGCCCAGCGGTTGGGTGATGGTCACGGCTTCAAGCCTCCTTCGCCCTTCAGGACGAACGGCGATGCGCGATTGTTCCTGTGCAGCGGAACCGTATCCGGTTTCGAAGGCGTCGGCGATCCTCCGGACCTCGTCCCGCCGGATCCGCGTCACGCTGTGCGTCCGCGCGAGGTGCCGAGCGTGATGAAACGGGTGAATTCGCCGTCCCCATAGCTTCGACCCTACCCGCGCGGGCTCGTGGTCTCAGGGATGCTCGACCTTGCCGAGCGGTCTCAGGCGTCCTCGACCTTGCAGGGGGTCTCAGGCGTCCTTGATCTCGCAGATGATCGCCCCGGCGGTGACCGTCTGGCCGACGGAGGCGGCGAGGCCGGTCACGGTGCCGGCCTTGTGCGCCGCCAAGGGCTGCTCCATCTTCATGGCCTCCAGGACGACGATCGTGTCCCCGGCCGCGACCGTGTCCCCGTCGTCGGCGACGATCTTCACGATGGTGCCCTGCATCGGGCTGACCAGCGCGTCTCCGCTGGCCGCCGCCTTCTTCCCGCCGCTGCCGGCGCCACGCTTGGGCGCCTTCCTGGATTCGGTACGGCCGGCCGTACCGAGACCGGAGGGAAGGACGACCTCCAGGCGCTTGCCGCCGACCTCGACCGTGATGCGCTCCCTCTCGGGGCCGTCGGCGGTCTCGACGGCGCCGTCGTACGCCGCGATCTCGTTGACGAACTCGGTCTCGATCCACCGTGTGTGGACGGAGAACGGCTCGCCGGTGAAGGCGGGGTCGTCCACGATCGCCCGGTGGAAGGGCAGGACGGTGGGCATGCCGTCGATCTCGAACTCGGCGAGCGCCCGCCGTGACCGTTCGAGCGCCTGCCGCCTGGAGGCGCCGGTGACGATCAACTTGGCGACGAGGGAGTCGAACGACTGGGGAACGGTCATCCCGGCCTCGTAGCCGGTGTCCAGCCGGACGCCGGGTCCTGACGGCGCGCGCATCGATGTCAGCGTCCCGGGAGCCGGGAGGAAGCCGCGACCCGGGTCCTCGGCGTTGATCCGGAACTCGAACGAGTGGCCGCGCAGCTCCGGGTCGCCGTAGCCGAGGGCCTCACCGTCGGCGATGCGGAACATCTCGCGGACCAGGTCGACGCCCGCGACCTCCTCGGTGACCGGGTGCTCGACCTGGAGCCGGGTGTTGACCTCCAGGAAGGAGATGGTGCCGTCCTGGCCGACGAGGAACTCACAGGTCCCGGCGCCCACGTAGCCGGCCTCGCGCAGGATCGCCTTGGAGGACGAGTAGAGCAGCTCCAGCTGCTCGCCGGAGAGGAAAGGCGCGGGGGCCTCCTCCACCAGCTTCTGGTGGCGGCGCTGGAGCGAGCAGTCCCGGGTGCTGACCACGACGACGTTGCCGTGCCGGTCGGCCAGGCACTGGGTCTCCACGTGGCGGGGGCGGTCGAGGTATCGCTCGACGAAGCATTCGCCCCGGCCGAAGGCCGTCACGGCCTCGCGGACGGCCGACTCGTAGAGGTCCGGGACCTCGTCGAGGGTCCGCGCGACCTTGAGGCCGCGCCCGCCGCCGCCGAACGCGGCCTTGATGGCGATCGGCAGGCCGTGCTCCTCGGCGAAGGCGACCACTTCGGCGACCCCGGAGACCGGGTCGGGCGTGCCGGCCACGAGAGGCGCGCCCACCCGCTGCGCGATGTGCCGGGCCTGCACCTTGTCGCCGAGCGCGGTGATCGCGGATGGCGGCGGGCCGATCCAGATCAGCCCCGCGTCAATGACGGCCTGAGCGAAGTCGGCGTTCTCGGCCAGGAAGCCGTATCCGGGATGGACGGCGTCCGCCCCGGTCTGCTGGGCGATTTCCAGCAGCTTCTCGATATTGAGGTACGTCTCCGCGGGGCTGCGCCCGGTGAGCGCGTGTGCCTCGTCGGCCACCCGTACGTGCAGGGCGTCCAGATCTTGGTCGGCGTAGACCGCCACGCTTGTCAGGCCGGCGTCCGCGCAGGCGCGAGCGATTCGCACGGCGATCTCGCCACGGTTCGCGATCAGGACCTTCTGCACGGCGCGTTTCCCTTCCTTACGGGCCTGGCGGGCCTCCATCGGAGTGTAAGCGGCCACTTGACGCCGCCGGGCCCCACCCCCGACATAGCGCGCCGTCCCAGATTCGATTCCAGGAAATGCCCCATATTTCGATCTACGTCGTTATTGTGGACAGGGTTGACCGCGAGACAAGTGGGGCGAAAGGGGAAACCATGAGCGACAAGGTCGGCGGCATTCTGCCGGACATGGACAAGATGGCTCAGACCTTCCGGGCGCAGAGCGACGCTGTCATCTCAGTTCAGAAGGCACTGGACGCCGAGGCCAAGAAGATTCCCGCCTCCTGGTCCGGCCCGAACGCGCAGAAGTTCCTCGACGCGTGGGAGGGCTACAAGAAGACCTTCGAGAACGTGCAGCAGACCCTGATCGAGGCCCAGGACGGCATCAAGAAGAACCGCGAGGCCATCGCCGCCGCGACCGGTTCCTGACGCACGCCATCCGAAGGGGGCCCGGCCGAGGCGGCCGCAGGCCCCCTTTCTTCATGGCGAGCCCGGCGTGAGTCCACGAGGACCGATCTCTCGTCCCCGACCCATGCCGGGCCGCCACGAGATCGCGTGCGATCCGACCGACAACTCCCCGCAGCGGCTCTGGCGACGCAACGGAACGGTAACAGCCAGCGGGTCGGGTGGATCTTCCACTTGCGCCCCATGAGAGGGTTTGCGCTGATTTGTGAGGCAATATCCGGAGCGAAGAATGCGCAATCGAGTGTTGGCCGTCATCACGACGATGAGCACCGCCATGGCGATCCAGGCGGCGACCCCCACCGCCGCCCACGCCGGAGGATACGGCTGCAGCGGCAAGCTGGTGGGCACGTGGCGGGTGCCGATGAAGGACCAGCTCACCGGCAAGACCTACTACCGGAGCGATATCAAGCTCTACTACAACTCGCGTACCGGATGGAACTGCGCGGTCCTCGCCAAGAGACCGGGCAAGCCCCGCTACGGTGAGCGGACGCCGATGGTCATCGAGATCTACAACACCCGGTGGGCTGAAGACCGGATGAAGAACAACTACGACATGGAAGCGGGCAGGTTCAAGTACTACGCGGGCCCGGTCAATGTCTACGGCAAGAACCTGTGCGTCAGTATGCGTGCCCTGCACGGCGACTACACCGGCCCGAAGCAGGGACCCAGCGAGGAGTACAACGGCCACCGGACTGTGAGCGGCGTCGCCTGCCACTGAACGCCAACCGCAGCCCTCGCCGTTGTCGGGGGCGGGAAAGACGCCGACCGGCGGCGCACGGCGGCCGTCCTGCTGTTCTGGTGGTGGACCTACCTCATCGAGATGCCCTGGGGCGGGCTCGTCCTCAGCGCCTGGGCCTTCCTCAGCCGCCGCAACAACGCCGGCCTCATGAATTCGTGAGTGGACGGCAGACCGCTACGTAGCGTCACATAATGCAGAAGGTACCGATCTGACCTGGCATGATCTGGATTGACTAGATCAACACCATGCAGGGGACCGGTACCTTC
>JBIOWF010000242.1:0-11779 GCA_044868295.1 Microtetraspora sp.
TGGGAGAGTTGTTCGCCCCGATGGCCGAACCCGCCCGCAGCAAGCCGGTGGACATAGAGTTCATCACCGCATGACGGATGTTGTGGTCATCGGCGCAGGGCGCGGCCATCGAGTCACCTCGCCCCGCTGAAGCTGCGCGGCTCTGACGGGCGCATCCCCGTCGACGGCACCCGAGCGCTCGGCGAGCCCCGCCTGCACCTGCTCGGCTACGGCGACTGGACCGGCCCCGCCTCGGCCACTCGGATCGGCGCCGGGCGTACCAGCAGGAGCCACCCGAGAAGGGCCCCCGCTCCGATGGCACTGATGTAGATCGCCACCTGATGGCGTTCCATGGCCTGCTTTGACACCCGTGCCCCTCTGCCCTCCTTGGAGTCAACGCAGGTCATCCTAGATAGGGCTGGCGTTCCCCCGGCAACCGCTAGGCCCGGTGGCCGCCGGGGCTGCGGTCTGGTTCGGCGATCAGCCCGCGGCGTTCGTAGTAACGGAGGGTTTGGATGTTGACCCCGGCACGGCTGCTCCGAGGTCGGCAGGGTGCACGCTGAAGGCACCCACTCAGGATCGATTGGCCGGGGCCCGGAACGCCGGGTTAACGCTCGGCGACGGGATGGGGGACCACGGAATCGGGAGTGTCGAGAGCAGGTCTGCCGAAGAGACCATGGACCAGGAGCAGGCCGAGCACTCCGCCGATGAGCTGCGCGGCGATGAAGCCGGGGACTGACGCGGGGGCGATGCCGGCGAAGGTGTCGGAGAAGGCGCGCCCGATCGTGACGGCGGGGTTGGCGAAGCTGGTCGAGGAGGTGAACCAGTAGGCCGCACCGATGTAGGCGGCCACCGCTGCCGGGGCTGCGGCCGTACGGCCCGAGCGCACTAGACAGAAGATCACCAGCAGCAGGCCTGCGGTTGCCACGATCTCGCCCAGCCACAGGTACGGTGCGGCACGGTCGTGGGCGGACCAGGTGATCGCAGGCTTGTCGAACATGGCGTTGGCCAGGACGGAGCCACCGATCGCCCCGAGAATCTGAGCGAGGGTGTACGCGCCGAGGTCGCGCATTGATAGTCCGGTGCCGGTCTGCCTGCCCTGCCACCAGTCGGCCAGCGAGACGACCGGGTTGAAGTGGGCCCCCGAAATGGGCCCGAGGATGAGGATCAGCACGGCGAGGCCGAAGACGGTCGCCGTGGAGTTCTGGAGCAACTGGAGACCGACGTTCCCGGGGGAGAGGGTCTGGGCCATGATGCCCGAGCCGACGACCACGGTGACGAGCAGGGCAGTGCCGGCGAACTCGGCGAGCAGGCGGCGGCGCAGGGTGATCACGGGGTTGCCCCGGCGGGGAGTTGGAGCAGAGAGGACAGCTCGGCGAGCCGGTCGGGGACGATGCGGTAGTAGACCCAGGAGGCGCGGCGCTCGGAGGTGAGCAGGCCGACCTCCTTGAGTACCTTCAAGTGGTGGCTGATGGTCGGCTGGGACAGGTCGAAGGCGGCGGTCAGATCGCACACGCAGGCTTCGCCACCCTCGTGGCTGGCCACAATGGAGACGATGCGCAGCCGTACCGGGTCGCCCAAGGCCTTGAAGACTTTCGCTAAACCCGACGCCTGCTCGGGCTGGAGCGGCTCCCGAGCCAGCGGCGAACAGCACTCCAGGACGGTCAACGGCTCCACCCGGCTACCCCCACATTGATGGTCGTCGATTTCGACTAGTATCAATATAGCCGTCGCTCAGGAGGAGTTCCGTGTCCGACCAGAAGCCCAGCGTCCTGTTCGTCTGCGTGCACAACGCCGGCCGCTCCCAGATGGCCGCCGGATGGCTCACCGACCTGGCCGGCGACCGCATCGAGGTGCGGTCCGCCGGGTCCGCGCCCGCTGCTGAGGTGAACCCCGTCGCTGTCGAGGCCATGGCCGAAGTCGGGGTCGACATCACCGACCAGCAGCCGAAGATCCTGACGACCGAGGCCGTCGAGGCATCCGACGTGGTGATCACGATGGGCTGCGGCGACGCCTGCCCGATCTTCCCCGGCAAGCGCTACGAGGACTGGCAACTCGATGACCCGGCCGGTCAGGGCATTGAGGCGGTCAGGCCGATCCGCGACGAGATCCGCGCCAGGATCGAGAAGCTGATCTCTGAACTCACTCGATAACGCTGCTCGGCCGTTCCAGGAAGACCACGTCTCACCACACGCCGTGGTGGCACCCGATGCGCTCACGGGTGCCGACCATGCGCAAGCCCAAGGCCTGGTGCAGCGTGAGGCTCGCGGCGTTCTCCGGAAAGATCCCGGACTGGATGGTCCAAATCCCGGCGTCCTCAGAGGCGACGACGAACGCCGTCATCAGCGCCCGGCCGATCCCTTGAGCCTGACAGCCGGGGTGCACACAGACGCTGTTGCTCCACCACACCGGCAAGGCCGGACACCTAGAAGAGGGTGCCTCCGGTCTCGGCGGGCGGGTCCTGCTGGGGGTCGACGAGCTCGGGGCCGTTGTTGCGAACGTCGTTGACCGAGGTCGACACCGCGTACGCCTCGAGCCTTTCCGAACTCGCCGGGACCAGCAGCTGCGCCGCGGCCGTGACTCGGGGATCCAGCCACTCCGCCCAGCGCTCCCGCTCGATCATCATCGGCATGCGGTCGTGGATCCGGCCCACCTCGTCCTCGGCCGTCGTGGTGATGACCGTGCACGTGCACAGCCATTTGAGCGGGTCCTCGTCGGACCGGGTCAGGTCCTTCCAGAACTCGTAGAGCCCCGCCATCGCCAGCACGCCGCCGTCCGCGCGGCGGATGAAATATGGCTGCTTGGTCTTCTTGTCGAGTCGCTCCCACTCGAAATAGCCGTCCGCGGGGATCAGGCAACGCCTGGACGCGAAGGCCTTGCGGAACGCCGGCTTCTCCGCGAGCGTCTCCACCCGGGCGTTGATCAGCCGGGATCCGATCGACGGATCCTTCGCCCAGCTCGGCACCAGTCCCCATCTCACCACGCGCAACTGCCTGACCGGCCGCTCTGAAGCGCTGTCGCCGTCCGCCTTGGGGATCCGGCTGAGCACGGCGTAGACGTCCTTGGTCGGCGCGACGTTGTAGTCGGCCGCCAGTTCCTGATCGGCCGCCCCGTCGAGCTCGATCTCGAACTCCTCAAGCAACTCGTGCTTCTCCCGCGCCGACGCGTACCTCCCGCACATACCCCCCACCCTGCCACTCCGCGAAAGCGCCTACATCATCATCCCGAATCCCACATCGTCCCGTTTCCGCGCGAGGGCGCGCCGGAAGATCTTTCTGTGACCGGAGCGGGTCCCGGTAGGCTTCTGTGCATGTCCGCTCCCTTGTGGCCCGCTCCGCTCGCGACCGGCCCGGTCGACGCGACCGTCCGCCTGCCCGGCTCCAAGTCGGTGACCAATCGCGCGCTGCTGCTCGCCGCGCTGGCCGACGCCCCCGGAGTCGTACGGCTCGCGCTGCGCAGCCGGGACGCGGATCTGATGGTGGCGGCGCTGCGGGCCCTCGGGGCCGGCATGACCGCCTCCAACGAAAGCGTCTCCAGCGTCGACTGGGCGATCACGCCCGGCCCGATCAGGGGCGCCGCGTCCATCGACGTCGGCTTGGCCGGGACCGTGATGCGCTTCCTCCCCGCGGTGGCGGCGCTCGCCGACGGCGAGGTGTTCTTCGACGGCGACCCGCACGCGCGCAAGCGCCCGATGGGCCCCATCCTGGGCGCGCTGCGGTCGCTGGGCGCGTCCATCGACAACGACGCGCTGCCGTTCACGATCCGCGGCCCCGTCACCGGCGGTGAGGTGATCCTCGACGCCTCGGTCTCCTCGCAGATGGTGTCCGGCCTCCTGCTCGCCGGCGCGCGCTTCGAGAAGGGCCTGACCGTACGGCACAGCGGGCCGCCTGTCCCATCCATGCCGCACATCGCGATGACCGTGCAGATGCTCCGCCAGGCCGGGGTCGAGGTGGACGACACCGAGCAGGATGTGTGGCGGGTGGAGCCCGGCCCCGTCCGCGCCCGGGACGTCACCGTCGAGCCTGACCTGTCGAACGCGGCGCCCTTCCTGGCCGCCGCCCTGGTCACCGGCGGCACCGTGGTCGTCCCCGACTGGCCGGAGGAGACGACGCAGGGCGGGGACCAGCTCCGCCACCTGCTGGCCCAGATGGGCGCCACGGTGACGCGCCGCCCGGACGGCCTGGCGGTGACGGGCGGTGGCGGCATCTCGGGCATCGACGCGAACCTGCACGAGGTCAGCGAGCTGACCCCCACGATCGCGGCGCTCGCCGCGCTGGCCGACGGGCCGTCCCGCATCAGCGGCGTCGCCCATATCCGCGGCCACGAGACCGACCGAATCGCCGCGCTCGCCACTGAGATCAACCGGCTGGGCGGCGAGGCCCGCGAGACCGAGGACGGCCTGGAGATCAGTCCGAGACCGCTGTCCGGAGGGGTCTTCCACAGCTACGAGGACCATCGGATGGCCACCGCGGGCGCGGTGATCGGCCTGGCGGTGCCCGGCGTAGAGGTGGAGAACATCGCCACCACGGCCAAGACGCTGCCCGAGTTCGCCGAGATGTGGGCGACCATGCTGCGCGGCGCGCGGTGACGCGCATTCCCGCCGCTCGCGCCACGGCTGCCGGGGGGCGGAAATGGGGGCGGAAAAGCTGAGAAGGCGGGAGTACGACGAGGACGACGTCAGGGTCAGGCCGGGCCGGGGCTCGCGGCCGAGGACCCGGATCCGTCCTGCGCACGAGCAAGCGGTGGAGGGCTTCGTGGTGGCCGTCGACCGGGGTCGCTTCACGTGCCTGGTCGGCTCCGCCCTGGTCGTCGCGATGAAGGCCCGTGAGCTGGGCCGTAAGGGCATCGTCGTGGGCGACCGGGTCGCGATCGTGGGCGACGTGAGCGGGCAACCCGACGCTCTCGCGCGGATCGTCCGCCGGGAGGAGCGCGGCTCGATGCTGCGGCGCAGCGCCGACGACACCGACGACATCGAGCGGCCGATCGTCGCGAACGCCGACCAGCTCGTCATCGTCACCGCGCTGGCCGACCCTCCGCCCCGCCCCCGGATGATCGACCGGATGCTCGTGGCGGCGTTCGACGCCGACATCGAACCGCTGCTCTGCCTGACCAAGGCGGATCTCGCCACCGCCGACGAGCTGGTGTCCCTCTATGAGCCGCTCGGCGTGCCGTACCTCGTGGTGCGGAAGGGCGGCCCACTGGAGGAGCTCCGCGACCATCTGAAGGACCGGATCAGCGTCCTGGTCGGCCATTCGGGCGTCGGGAAGTCCACGCTGGTCAACGCCCTGGTGCCGACGGCCGACCGAGCGGTCTCACACGTCAACGCGGTCACCGGCCGCGGCAGGCACACCTCGTCCTCGGCGGTGGCGCTCGAGCTGCCGGGCGGCGGCTGGATCATCGACACGCCGGGCGTGCGCAGCTTCGGCCTCGCCCACGTGTCCGTCGAGACGGTGCTCGCCTCCTTCCCCGACCTGAACGAGGCAACGGTCGACTGCCCCAAGGGCTGCACCCATCTGGGCGAGGAGTGCGCGCTCAACCGGTTCGTCGCGGAGGGTCACGCCGACCCCGTCCGGCTGGAATCGCTGCGGCGTCTCCTCGTCAGCCGGGAAGGCGACGACGACTGAGTCGTACGCTCAGCGGTCGGGAGTTCCAGGCGCCGGTCACTTCCGGTACTGGGGGTCCGGCGACGTCGCATGACGACACCGAGATCGCCGCCGATGTTACCTATCAGTATTCGCGGAGTGATCCCGGACCTGATGTAAACACGCCCCGACGCGATAACGTTGGCCCTCGTGATGGGATATAGCGACGATCTGCGTCTCGCACATGTGATGGCGGACGCCGCCGACGACATCACGATGCGCCGATTCAAGGCGGTCGACCTCAAGATCGAGACCAAGCCCGACCTCACCCCCGTCAGCGACGCCGACCGGGCGGTGGAAGAGGCGATCCGCGGCACGCTGCGCCGGGCCCGCCCGCGCGACGCCGTCGTGGGCGAGGAGTTCGGCAAGACCGGGTACGGCATGCGCTCCTGGGTGATCGACCCCATCGACGGCACCAAGAACTACGTCCGCGGCGTGCCCGTGTGGGCGACCCTGATCGCGCTCATGGAAGAGGGCAAGGTCGTCGTCGGCGTCGTCTCCGCCCCGGCGCTGGGTCGCCGCTGGTGGGCCGCCAGGAACGGCGGAGCCTGGACCGGCCGGAACATCACCAAGGCGACCCGCTGCCAGGTCTCCGGCGTGGGCCGCCTCGAGGACGCGTCGTTCTCCTACTCCAGCCTCAGCGGCTGGGAGGAACAGGAACGGCTCGGCGACGTCCTCGACCTCATGCGGAGCGTGTGGCGCACCCGCGCCTACGGCGACTTCTGGTCGCACATGATGGTCGCCGAAGGTGCGGTCGACATCTCGGCCGAGCCCGAGCTCTCGCCCTGGGACATGGCCGCGCTCACCGTGATCGTCGAGGAGGCGGGCGGCACCTGCACCGCCGTCGACGGCACCGAGCCTCTCGACACCGGCAGCCTGGTCTGCAGCAACGGGCTGCTCCACGGCGAGGTCCTCAAGCGGCTCGCGCGCGACTGACGACGGTCACAGGGCGGAAAGTCCGTGGCACCGCGGTGAGCAGACCGCCGCAGGTCACAGGGCGAGAGTCTGCGACACCGCGGTGAGCAGACTGCCGCAGGTCACAGCGCGAGAGTCTGCGACGCCGCGGTGAGCAGGCTGCCGCGGTAGGCCTCGCCGTACAGGCAGACGTGGACGAGCAGCGGGTGCAACTGGTGGAGCGGGACGCGCTCGCGCCAGCCGTCGGCGAGCGGCGCCGCCTCCTGGTAGGCCGCGAGGATCCGGCCCAGATGCGGCGCGCCGAAGAGCGCGAGCATCGCGAGGTCGGTCTCCCGGTGCCCGCCGTGCGCGGCCGGGTCGACGATGACGGCCCTGTCCCCCGTCCACAGGATGTTGCCGTTCCAGAGGTCCCCGTGGATGCGGGCCGGCGGCTCCTCGGCACCGCTGACGTCCGCGATGTGCGCGCACGCTTCCTCGATCAGCTCGACGTCGGCGGCCGACAGCAGCCCGCGGTCACGGGCCGGCCGTACGAACGGCTCAAGGCGCCGGGTCACGTAGAACTCAGGCCAGGAGGCGGCGGCCGAGTTGTCCAGAGGCAGCTCGGCGATGAACCCCGGCCACGGCGCGCCGAACTCCACGGCACCCGCGCGGTGCAGGTCGGCGAGCTCCTGCCCGAAGCGCTCGGCGGCCGGCGCGCTCGCGTGCCCGGTCTCGATCCACTCCAGCACCAGCGTCGTGCCGTCCACGTCCAGCACATCCGGTACGGCCACCGCCCCCGCTTCGGCGAGCCAGCGCAGGCCCGCCGCCTCTGAGGCGAAGAGATCGACGCGCGTACCCGCTCCACGCTTGACGAAGACTCTCCGGCCGTCGACTTCGCCCTGGTGGAGAGTCCACGCGTGGCCGCCGCCGAGATCTTTAGTGATCTTCAAGGTGTTTCGCCAGCCCTTCTGCGGCGGCCTCGACCATGCGAAGGACATCGAGGAAACCCTGGCGGCCGCCATAGTAGGGGTCGGGCACCTCGGCGCCCTCGGGCGCGGCGGGGTCGAAGGAGCGCAGCAACCGGATGTCGGCGCCCGGCGGGGCGATCCGCCCCAGCGCGCGCAGGTTGTCGGCGTCCATCACCAGGATCAGGTCCCGCTCACCGAACCAGGCGCGGTCGAACTGCCGGGCCCGGTGCGAGGCCCCGTCGTAGCCGTGGTCGGCCAGCGTCCGCAGCGCTCGCTCGTCCATCGGACCGCCGGCGTGCCACCCGCCGGTCCCCGCGCTGTCCACGACGACATCGAGCCCGTGCTCCTCGAAGGTCCTGCGCATCACCACCTCCGCCATCGGCGAGCGGCAGATGTTCCCCATGCAAACCAGACAGACGCGCTTCATGAACTCAATGATCCCGCAGACCCGGCGTGACCTGCTCGTTATTTGCTCCAACCGCCACAAGGAGGACTGGGCGCGTTCACCACTCGTTCACCTTTAACAGGGGATTAGGTCACCTTGCCTCTCTACTGTCCGAGGTGTTGAAGGAACAACTGGGAGGAACAACCGTGAAGTATGCAGGCCGGCTCGCCGCGGCCGCCATCGCCGGCGTGCTTTCGCTCGCTGCGTGCGGCACCGATAACAACTCTGGCGGCACCACCGCCAACGCCCCGGCTGACAGCAGCCTGAAGGGCACGATCAACGCCGCCGGCTCCTCGGCCCAGGCGAACGCGATCGAGGAGTGGAAGAGGTCGTTCCAGTCCTCGAACCCGGGTGTGAGCATCAACTACCAGCCGAGCGGCTCCGGCGCCGGCGTCCAGGCCTTCATCCAGGGCACGGTGGCCTTCGCGGGCTCCGACTCGGCGCTGGACGACACCAAGGGCGAGCCCGCGCAGGCCGACGCGCGCTGCAAGACCGGCAAGGCGATCAACCTGCCGATGGTCACCGGCCCGGTCGCGGTGGTCTACAACCTGCCCGGTGTCGACGGGCTGCAGCTGTCGCCGAAGACCATCGGCGGCATCTTCAACAGCAAGATCACCAAGTGGGACGACCCGGCCATCAAGGCCGACAACCCCGACGCCAAGCTCCCCTCGACCGCGATCCAGGCCTTCCACCGCTCGGACGAGTCGGGCACCAGCGCGAACTTCACCAAGTTCCTCGGCGCGACCGCCGAGTGGCCGTACGAGCCCGCGAAGGCGTGGCCGGCCGAGGCGCAGGGCCAGGGTTCCAAGGGATCTGACGGCATCGCCAGCTCCGTGAAGAGCACCGAAGGCGCGATCAGCTACGTCGAGCTCTCCTACGCGGAGAACTCCCAGCTGCAGAAGGCCAAGGTCGCCAACGGCTCGGGCGAGTTCGTCGAGCTCACCCCGGAGAGCGCGGCCAAGACCGTCGAAGCCGCCGAGATCAAGGGCACCGGCAACGACCTGAAGCTCTCGATCGACTACGCCACCAAGGCCGCGGGCGCCTACCCGATCGTCCTGGTGACCTACGAGATCACCTGCGAGAAGGGCCTGTCCGCCGACGACTCGAAGCTGGTCAAGTCCTTCCTGGCCTACACCGCCAGCGACGAGGGCCAGACCGCCCTGCAGTCTCTCGGCTACGCGCCGCTGCCGGCCAGCCTGCTCACCAAGGTCCGCACCGCAGTCGAGGCGATCGCCTAACCCTTATGACTACGTCACTTCGTACACGTGAAGGCGGGCCGGCCACGCACCGGTCCGCCTTCCGGCGCAGCCGCGGCGACGGTCCGTTCCGCTTCGCCGCGACCGGAGCGGGTGTCGTCCTTCTGGGGATCATGACGGCGATCGCCGTCTTCCTGATCGTCAAGGCGATCCCCGCGCTCCAGGCCAACACCTCGCACTTCCTGACCGAGCTGACCTGGAATCCGAACGCCGTCAAGCCGGTGTTCGGCATCGGCGCCCTCGCGTTCGGAACCGTGATCAGCTCCTTCCTGGCGCTGCTCATCGCGACTCCGGTGGCCATCGGGGTCGCCCTTTTCATTTCCCACTACGCGCCCCGTCGTCTCGCAGCCCCCCTCGGCTACGTCATCGACCTGCTCGCGGCCGTGCCCAGCGTCGTCTACGGCCTGTGGGGAGTCGTCTTCCTGGTCCCCTTCATGAAGGGCCCATCGGAGTTCCTGAACACCTACTTCGCCTGGATCCCGATCTTCGGCGGCGACCAGGCGGTCGGCAAGACCATGCTGACCGCCTCGATCGTGCTGGCCATCATGATCCTCCCCATCATCGCGGCGATCTCCCGTGAGGTGTTCCTCCAGGCTCCGAAGATGCAGGAAGAGGCGGCTCTCGCACTCGGGGCGACCCGGTGGGAGATGATCAAGATGGCGGTGCTGCCGTTCGGCCGTCCCGGCGTGATCAGCGCCGCGATGCTCGGCCTCGGCCGGGCGATGGGCGAGACGATCGCCGTCGCCCTCATCCTCCCCGCCACCTTCAACATCTCCTTCCACATCCTCGGCCCCAGCGGCAACAGCATCGCCGCCAACATCGCCAACGGGTTCGGCGAGGCAACCGAGGTCGGCCGCGGCGCGCTGATCGCGTCCGGCCTTGTGCTGTTCCTCATCACCCTGCTGGTGAACATGGCCGCCCGCCTGATCATCGCCCGCCGCAAGGAATACGCGAGGGCCGCCGCGTGACACCGGAAACCGCTAGTGAGGAAGTGGTGAGCGACCGATGACCGCCGTCCAGACGGGAATCCAGCCCATCTCGGCCGGCCGGCGCCTCAAGGACCGTGTCGTCCAGATCATGGTCTACCTCGCGTTCGCCGTCGCCGTCTTGCCCCTCGTCTCGGTGCTGTGGCTGGTCGTGAAGAACGGCATACAGCGCTTCGACCTGGAGTTCATCACCCACTCGATGCGCAACATCGGCGCGCGGGACGCCGGCGGCGGCGCCTACCACGCGATCATCGGCACCCTGGAGCAGGTCCTGCTGGCCTCGCTCATCGCCGTGCCGATCGGCCTGCTCACCGCCGTCTACCTCGTCGAATACGGCGCGGGCGGCCGGCTGTCGCGGGCCATCAGCTTCTTCGTCGACGTCATGACGGGCATCCCGTCAGTCGTGTCCGGCCTGTTCGTGCTGGCATTCTGGATCCTCGTGCTCGGCATGGAGTTCTCCGGCTTCGCCGGCGCGCTCGCACTGTCGATCCTGATGATGCCGGTCGTGGTCAGGTCCGCCGAGGAAATGCTGCGACTGGTCCCGAACGACCTCCGCGAAGCCGCCTACGCGCTGGGCGTCCCCAAGTGGCGCACCATCGTCAAGGTCGTGCTGCCCACCGCGTTCACCGGCATCGTGACCGGAGTGATGCTGGCCGTCGCCCGCGTGGCAGGCGAGACCGCCCCACTCCTCCTCACCGTCTTCTTCACCGACTCCATCAACACCAACCCGTTCGACGGGCCGCAGATGGGTCTTCCCCTGTACGTCTTCGACCAGGCAGCCCGCCCCAACGACACCGCCATCGACCGCGCGTGGACCGGGGCGCTCACGCTGATCCTGATCGTCATGCTGCTCAACCTGGTGGCGCGCCTCATCGCCTGGTGGCGCTCGCCCGCTAAGAGGGGGTCCTAGGACATGGCCAAGCAGATCGAGGTCTCAGACCTCGACGCCTACTACGGATCGCACAAGGCGATCGAAGGCATATCGATGACCGTCGAGCCTCGCTCGGTGACAGCCTTCATCGGGCCCTCCGGGTGCGGTAAGTCCACGTTCCTGCGGACTCTCAACCGCATGCACGAGGTCATCCCCGGCGCCCGCGTCGAGGGCAAGGTCCGCCTCGAAGAACAGGACCTCTACGGCGCGGACGTGGACCCGGTGTCGGTCCGCCGAACCATCGGCATGGTGTTCCAGCGGCCCAACCCGTTCCCGACCATGTCGATCTACGACAACGTGGCTGCCGGGCTCCGGCTGAACGGCCGCTTCTCCAAGTCTCAGCTGGACGGCATCGTCGAGGAGTCCCTGAAGGGCGCCAACCTCTGGAACGAGGTCAAGGACCGCCTGCACCGGCCCGGCTCCGGCCTGTCCGGCGGCCAGCAGCAGCGCCTGTGCATCGCCCGCGCGATCGCCGTACGGCCGCAGGTCCTGCTCATGGACGAGCCCTGCTCAGCGCTGGACCCGATCTCCACGCTGGCGATCGAAGACCTCGTCACCTCGCTGAAGCGCGACTACACGATCGTCATCGTGACGCACAACATGCAGCAGGCCGCGCGGGTCAGCGACAGGACGGCGTTCTTCAACCTCGCCGCCCAGGGCCAGCCAGGCAAGCTCGTC
>JBIOWF010000243.1:0-11838 GCA_044868295.1 Microtetraspora sp.
AACCCCGTCGACGCGATCATGCTCATGGACTTCTTCTACGACCCGCAGGTCGCGGCGCACCTCGCCGAGTACATCAACTACGTCACCCCGGTGCCGGCGGCCAAGGAGATCATCGTCGCCGACGCCGTGAAGGCGACGGGCGAGGACAAGGCGCTGCTGGAGGCGGTCTCGACCTCCCCGCTGGTGTTCCCGGCCGAGGCCGACTACGCCAAGCTGCGCAGCTACTGCCGGTTCAAGAACACCGCCGAGCAGAAGCAGTTCGAGAGTATCTTCCAGCCGATCACGACATCCTGAGAGCACGTCCGGGATATGTGCAGCATCGAGCTCGGCTAGGCCAATGCGGCGCTGGGAACGCGCACGGGCGGCGTAGTCGTGCGAGCCACTCGCGGTGACCCTGGACATCGCGGCATGTGTGGCGACTTTGCCGGAGCCCCGCCCGCGGACCGTCCACGTCGGTGGTCCGTCAGCAGTCCCGAGCCGTACGTTGTGCGTGTCTGGGCGATGGCGAAATCGTGCTGAGGAGGCATAATCGGCAATTCGCTGGAAAGTGCCTTATGGCTGACGGGGGTGACGCGTTGTGCAAATCTGACTGTCGATGACCTGAGGATCGTCGGGAGGAGTCGGGCGTTGGCGAGTCGTCGGCCGAAGGTGCAGCGCGATGCCGAAAAGGACGCCAATGCTGTTCAATCGACCATCGGCAGCATTTTGGTGGGCGTGCTCGGCGTGATCGTCGCCGCCGCCACGGCGTCCAGCGAATCGGCTTTGAACACGTCACCGGTCACCTGGTTGATCATCACCTGGACGCTGGCCGGGATGGGGATCGTCGGGCTTTGGCCGCTGATCAGGCGTTTTCTATTCGTCCGGCGACGTGTTCACATCGCGGGCGCCGCCCTGCTGGCGGCCCTCGTGGCGTCCACGACGATCGCGATATGCATCGCGCGGGGCAGTGATGCCGACAGCCGTACATCGCCATTGATCGACACTTCAGGGTGGAAGCCGGACGGGACCGATCCCATCTTCGCGGGATGCCGGAGATTGAACGGAAAGGCCACGACGGGGAGTTCGGTAGAGATACCCAGAGGAGACGGTCGACTCGGGGTGTTCAGCATTTCCTACAATACTTATCCCACTTGCGGCCTCATCTGGGCGGAGTTCCTCACCCCGCGAGGCGCCGACGGGAACCGGATATCTTTCCATGAGAATGGAATAGCCGAGATTCGGCTGGAACTGGTGCGAAGCTCTCCGTTGAGAAAAGAATCCGAAGTGTGGAATTTCGAGCAAGCGGATCAAGAGGGCAAAACGGACCAGGATCTGTGGACTCACGCGATGAACCTGGGGAGTGGCGGCGACTTCCACGCGACCGCCGTCATCAGGCTCACGAACAACACGATCCTTACCGAAAGGCTCACGGCCAGGCCAGCCGTACCGGTACGCACCCCTGGCACGTCCGCTTCTTAGTCCTTCGGCTTACGACGAAGGCGTAGAAACAAGCTCTATGACAGGGACGAGGACGTCTGGGCGGCGGGCGTTGAGCGTACGGCAGGCCTCCCACGGAGCCGGTCGACCCCCGATGGTCATCTGCGCGTACCGCATGTCGGCCGCTTTGGCGTCCCGCGCCCACTGCCTGGGGTCGTACCGGTCGGCCCGGAAGTGGTCGAAGTACCGCTGGTAGTGGGCGTCGTCCAGGCGTTCTCGCTGCTTCACCCATTCGTGCCGCGCGGCCAGCGAGTACAGGCCCCAGTGGACGAACAGGCCGAACCTCGCGTCGGCGAACCAGGTCTCGGCGGGAGTCTCCGGGTGAGTGCTCACGCACCCTCATTTCGGGACAGGCGGAGCGTGATGATCTGGAAGGGGCGCAGAGCGATCGCGAGGCTGCCGTCCTCGTGGATCGGCACCGCGGATCCAGGGCGTTCGAGCAGGTCGACCACTTGCGCGGCGGCGAGCGGGAAGCCCGCGCGAACGGTCGCGGAGGCCCGGCCGCCGAGCGACTCGTACAGCCGGACGACGACGTCACCGGACCGGTCATCGGCGAGCTTGACCGCCTCCACCACCACCGCCGAACCCTCCACACTCACCAGCGGTACGGGGACTCGGACGACGGGCGCCTCAGCCTCCGCCTCGGGTGGGAGGGCGGCACGTACGGGCAGGTTGAGCGCGAGGCCCTCCGCGACCGCGTCGGCGATGGACGCCGACGGGAGCAGCGCGTACGTGAACCGGTGCGCGCCCTGGTCGGCGTGCGGATCGGGGCAGCGCGGCGCGCGGACCAGACTGAGCCTGATGGTGGTGGTCGTGCCGCCGTCATTCCGGGTCGTACGGCCCACGTCGTGGCCGTAGGTGGAGTCGTTCAGCACGGCGACGCCGTACCCGGGCTCGGAGACGTGCACCCAGCGGTGGGCGTAGACCTCGAAGCGTGCCGCCTCCCAACTCGTGTTGGTGTGGGTCGGCCGGTGGACGTGCCCGAACTGGATCTCCGCGGCGGACCGGTCGGCATGCACGTCGATCGGGAAGGCCGCCTTGAGCAGCTTCTCCGTCTCGTGCCAGTCGATCTCGGTGGCCACGTCGAGGCGGCGGCTGCCGGCCTGGAGCCGGATGGTCTGAATGATTCGTGACGCGCCGAACGACCGCTCGATCCTGATCCCGCCGACCAGCGGCCCGCGCTCCACCACCGTGATCGCGTCGACCATGGTCAGGTCGACGTGCCTGCGGCGGTAGTGCTCGTCGATGTCCCAGGCGTCCCAGTGGTTGGGCAGGTCCGGGTGGAGTTGCAGCAGGTTGCCCCGGCTGCCGGGGCCAGCACCTCCCGGTCGTTGACCAGATCCCGCACCGAGCTCAGCAGGCCCTGTTCGTCGATTTCGGCGCGTACCAGCCCGTTGTCGAGTTCGATGCGGACCGACCCGTTGTCGGGCCTGCGATCGGTGACCGTGACGGGGGAGGGCGGCTCGCCGCTCCAGGCGTGCGCTCCGTGTCCTGCTCGCTCTGCCTGCAATGGTTCGACACCCAGCGCGGGGATCTCCGCGTACACGGCGACCTGTCCGTCGGCCAGGTGCTGAGCTTCCGGCCAGGCTTGTTCGGCGAGGTCGGCGGGTATGGTGACGACCCCCGTCAGCGGGTGCGGGCTCGCGTTGAACAGCCACGGCGACCTCAGGCCGGGCACCGAGGAGGACACTGCGGCGGATCCCGAGGAGGACGGCCCACGTGAAGCGGCGGTGGCCAGGGTGCTGGTCGCGGCGGTGATGATCTCTTCCAGCTCTGAACGCACTTGGGCGTATGTGGCCTCCGCCTCCTTGTGGACCCACGCGATGGAGCTGCCGGGGAGGATGTCGTGGAACTGGTGGAGCAAAACGATCTTCCACAGCCGGTCCAGGGCGTCGTACGGGTAGTCGAAACCGGCGTGGATCGCGGCGGTCGCCGCCCACAGCTCGGCTTCCCGTAGCAGGTGCTCGCTGCGCCGGTTTCCGGCCTTGGTCCGGGACTGTGTGGTGTAGGTGCCCCGGTGCAGCTCCAGGTACAGCTCACCGGACCAGACGGGCGCGTCGGGATACTCGGTCTCGGCGGCCCGGAAGAAGTCCGCGGGCTTCTCGATCACGACCTTCGGTGAGCCTTCCAGATCGCGGAGCCGGCGCGCCTTCTCCAGCATCTCCCTGGTCGGGCCGCCGCCGCCGTCGCCGTAACCGAACGGCACGAGCGAGCGCGTCCCACGGCCCTTCTCCGCGTAGTTGCGCACGGCATGCGCCAGCTCGCCGCCGGTGAACGTGGCGTTGTAGGTGTCCACAGGCGGGAAGTGCGTGAACACCCGGGTCCCGTCGATCCCCTCCCACCAGAACGTGTGGTGCGGCAGCTTGTTCGTCTGGTTCCACGACAGCTTCTGGGTCAGGAACCAGCGCATCCCGGCCAGCCGGGCGAGCTGGGGGAACGCGGCGGTGTAGCCGAAGGAGTCGGGCAGCCAGACCTCCTCGCACTCCACGCCGAACTCGTCGAGGAAGAACCGCTTGCCGTGGACGAGCTGGCGCGCCAGCGCCTCGCCGCCGGGCAGGTTGCCGTCCGCCTCGACCCACATCCCGCCGACCGGCACCCACTGCCCGGCCTTGACGGCGTCCGAGATCCGCTCGAACACCTCCGGGCGGCGTTCCTTGATCCACGCGTACTGCTGGGCCTGGGAGCAGGCGAAGATGAACTCGGGATATTCACCGGCCAGCGCCGTGACGTTGGAGAACGTTCTCGACGCCTTGCGGATCGTCTCGCGCTGTGGCCAAAGCCAGGCGCTGTCGATGTGCGCGTGCCCGGCGGCGGACAGCGTGTGCGCGCTCGCGTGCGCCGGTCGGGACAGCACCCCGGCCAGTTCGGCGCGGGCGGAGGAGGCTGTGGCGGAGACATGGTCCAGGTCGAGGGCGTCCAGCGCGCGTTCCAGCGCGCGGAGGATTTCGTGGCGTCGCGGGTCGGCGGTGGACAGCTCGGCCATCAGCTCGATGTCGAGGCCGAGATGCCACACCTCCTCGTCGAGGACGGCCAGGTCGGCGCGGGCCAGCCGGTACAGCGGCTCGTCACCCGCGGTGGCCTTGTCGCCGAGCGGCGTGGGCACGAACCCACCGGCCAGGATGTCCGGGTTGGCCGCCGCCTCCAGCAGCAGCGCGACCTGCTCACCGCCGGTGCTCGGGTTCGCGATCGGGACGTGGTTGTTGCGCGGGGCAACGCCCTTGATCGGCCGTCCGGCGAGGTCGTGCACCAGGGCCTCCGCTTGGCCGCCCGGCCAGTCGCCGACGAAGCCGAGGTCGAACACCGCCTCGACCCGTCTTCCCGCCCAGTCGGCCGGTACGGTTCCCCGGACGCGGAACCAGCTCGTCGACCATGGCGCCCCCCACTGCCGCCCCACGCTGAACGGCTCGTATTCGGCGTCGAGCGCAGCCGACACCGGCACCGGTTCGTCCGGCACGTGCCAGACCTCGATCTCCAGGGGGATCGACGCCGCGTACTGCGCCGGGCGGATCCGCTGGCTCAGCGCCCGCTGGAGCCGGTCCTCGACGATTCTCCGGTTGTCGTGCACGTCGGATCCTCCAGATTCACGGTGCCTCCAGATTCACGGTGCCTTCACGGACGTAGGTATGCCAGCTCGGGGATCCTTCGTACGTACCCGTCGAGGATCCGATGTGCGACGTTGACCGAGTCGACGAGAGGGTGGATGGCCAGCGCCTTGACGGCCGCGGAGCGCGACCCGTGCACGGCGGCGTCGATCACGGCTCGCTCGACCGCCTTGACCTCGCAGACCAGCCCCACCGCGAAGTCGGGGAGGGGGCCGACGACGTGCGGGCGAGGGCCCGCGGCGTCGACCACGCACGGCACCTCGACCACGGCGTCGGCGTCGAGAACGTCGAGGGTCGAGCGGTTGCGGACGTTGAGGATCAGGCTCGTCCCCTCGTCCCGGCTGATCGCCCGCATGAGCGCCAGGGCCATCCCCTCGTATCCGCCCGCGTCGAGGTCGCAGGAGTCCCGGCTGCCCATGCCGGCCACCGCGCGGTTGTCGGCACCGTAGGTCGCCTCCCGTTCCGCGAGGGTCGACTCCCAGCTCGACAGGGCCGATCCCGGGTCCCGCCGGACGGAGTCGTAGAAGTGCCGCTGCTGCTCCAGGAGGAGCGCGCCACGTGTCCGCGCCGCCGTACGGCCGGCCACGACCGCCTCGCGGGCGAAGTAGTAGTAGTGGAGGTATTCGTTCGGCACGGCGCCGAGGGTACGCAGCCAGTCAGCCCCGAACAGCTTGCCCTCCTCGAAGGAGCCGAGGGCCTCGGGGTCGGCCAGCAGCCGCGGCAGGTGGTCCTGACCGTCCACGTGGATGCCGCGCAGCCAGCCGAGGTGGTTCAGACCGGCGTAGTCGAACCGTGCCGTGTCGGGATCGAGGCCGAGGGCGCGGGCCACCCGGCGGCCGAGACCGACAGGGGAGTCGCAGATGCCGATGACCCGGTCGCCGAGGTGGGCGGACATCGCCTCGGTCACCAGGCCAGCCGGGTTGGTGAAGTTGATGATCCAGGCCTCGGGCGCGAGAGCGGCGACGCGTTGGGCGATCCGCGTCGCGACGGGGATGGTGCGCAGCCCGTAGGCGATGCCGCCCGGGCCGACCGTCTCCTGGCCCACGACCCCCTCGTCCAGCGCCGTCCGCTCGTCGATCACGCGGCCTTCCAGGCCGCCCACCCGGATCGCGGAGAAGACGAAGTCGGCCCCCTTGATCGCCTCGTCGAGATCGGTGGTGGTGGAGATGCGCAGCGGCCGTGGCGCGCCTGCCGCCTGCTGGGCGAGGACGTGGCCGATCGCCGAGAGCCGTCCGGGGTCGAGGTCGTGCAGCACGATCTCCTCGACGCGGCCCTCCGCGTGGTCGTCGAGCAGCGCCCGGTGGATCAAGGGAACCCGGAACCCGCCGCCTCCGAGTATGGCCAGCTTCATGCCTCGATCACCTTCACTCCTGCCTCGGAAAGCGCGGCGCGTGTCGCCTGGTCGGCCGACGCGTTGGTGACGACCACGTCGAGGTCCTCCGGGCCGCACACTCGTGCCATCCCGGTGCCGGGGAACTTGCCGACGTCGGCCAGGAGCACGACCTGGTCGGAGGCCGCGATCATGGCGCGCTTGAGCGGCACTTCGACGGCGGTGGTGTCCATGACCCGCCCGTCGGGCCGCACTCCGCTGGTGCCGAGGAAGAGCCGGTCGGCGTGGACCTGGCGCAGGTTGTCCTCGGTCAAGTAGCCGACGAGCGAGTGGTAGCTGCGGCGGACGATGCCGCCCAGCAGGACGAGCTGGATGTCCTGGGCGTCCTTGAGCTCCTCGTACACGACGAGGCTGCTCGTGATGACCGTGAGAGACCTGCTGTGCAGCTTGCGGGCGAGCTGGTGCGTCGTGGTCCCGATGTCGAGCAGGACCGTCTCCCCGTCCTTGATCAGCTCGGCGGCCCGCTCGGCGAGGGCGTCCTTCTCGTCCGGGCGCACCATCGCGACATCGGCGAAAGGATCGTCGTTGTCCACACCCGACACCGCCCCGCCGTACACGCGGGTGAGACGGCCCTCCTTGTCGAGTTGGACCAGGTCACGGCGGATGGTCGCCTGGCTGACGCCCAGTTGCTCCGCCAGGACGCGCACCGCGGCCGGGCCCTCGGCGCGGAGGGTTCGCAGGATCAGCTCGTGACGTCGCTGTGGAAGCATGGCGTGACAATATCAATCAAACTCGCTCATTGTCACGAGCAGCTATGACTGGGTATTGATAATTCTGCTCACTAGGCGCACTCTCATACGCAACATTGAAATCCTTTGAGCGATCTTGAGAGGTACAGCCAGTGGATCCCGTCGCGGCGACGCCCGTTCCCGGTGACCTGGAGATCGACGTCTTCCTCTCCGGCCTGCTTTTCTTCGACATCGTCTTCACCGGGCTGGAGAAGCCGCCCACCCTGGGCGTCGAGGTGTGGACGCGGGACATGGGCTCCGGTCCTGGAGGCATCGCCAACTTCGCCGTCGCATTGCGGCGCCTCGGCCTGCGTACGTCGCTGGCCGCCGCCTTCGGCCAGGACGTGTACGGCGACCTCTGCTGGGAGGTCCTGCAGACCCAGGAGGGTGTGGACCTGTCGCGGTCCGGCCGGTTCGCGGACTGGCGCACCCCCGTCACTGTTTCACTGGCGTACGGGGACGACCGGGCGCTGGTCACCCACGGCAGCCCGCCGCCCGTCCCGCAGGACGTGCTGGTCGGCAGCCCGCCGCGCAGCCGCGCCGCGGCGGTGCACATCGGCGATGACAGCCACGGCTGGATCGAGCAGGCGCACGACCAGGGCGCCCTGGTGTTCGGCGATCTCGGGTGGGACCCGTCCGAGGCGTGGAACCCCGACGTGCTCGACCAGCTGGCGCACTGCCACGCGTTCCTGCCCAACGCCGTCGAGGCGATGCACTACACCCGCACGACGTCACCCCGGGCCGCGATGGGCCGACTGGCGGAGCTGGTGCCGGTCGTCGTCGTCACCTGCGGCGGCGACGGCGCGTTGGCCGTCGACGCGACCACCGGCGAGTCCGCGTCGGTCCGCGGCCTGCGGGTCGACGCGCTCGACACGACCGGGGCGGGCGACGTGTTCGCCGCCGGTTTCATAGCGGCCACTCTCGGGGGATGGCCGCTGGCGGAGCGGCTCAGGTTCGCCAACCTGACGGCCGCCCTTTCCGTACAGCGGCCGGGAGGGGCTGCCGCCGCCCCCGGCTGGGCGGACATCGCCAAGTGGTGGCGAGCGACCGGATCCGGGCTGAACGATCTCGGCCCGCGGCGCGAATACGCCTTCCTTGAGCACTTCCTGGAGCCGTTTCCGGAGCCGTTTCCGGAGCAGGTCATCCCGCCAGACCCCGCCACACCCGACGGCCCCTGACCGGGCGCATGCCTCACCCCCCACTCGAAAGGAACCACCATGGAACTCACCCGCAGGCGAACGGGCCGGGCGGGCTGACGGAATACCAGGCGCCGACCGGCGCCGGGCTGAGGTTCACCGGCGCGCCCACGTTCGAGTTCAGTGCCCGCCGCTGGACGAGCGAGGACCTTGACGCGGCCCGGCACACCACCGATCTGGCGGCCCGAGATCGGATCTACGTCAATCTCGATCTCGCTCAGCACGGCATCGGCAGTGCGTCGTGCGGCCCCGGCGTACTCCCAGAACACCGGCTCACCCCACGACCAGGGGCCTTTTCCCTGGTCTTCATGCCGATCACTCGGGCGACGATCGCGTGAATTCACCGTTCGCCCGTTGTGCAAAGCGTTTTGGACGTCTACCTTCTGGTCCGTGAGTAAAGGCGAAGGCGGCCGGCTGGTCATCCGTGGCTGTGACGTTCTGCGGGTCCCGCCGGAGGGTGAGTGCGAGATCCTGCGGGCGCAGGACATCACGGTGGCCGCCGGCGTCATCGAGTCGATCCGTCCCACCGGGACAGAGTCGATCCGTCCGACCGGAGAATCCGAGACCTCTGCCGAGGTGATCGACGGACGCGGTCTGCTGGCCACGCCCGGCCTGGTCAACGCGCACACCCACAGCCCGATGGTCCTGATGCGCGGCGTGGCCGAGGACGTGTCGGTCGAGGCGTGGTTCAACGAGCGTGTCTGGCCGATGGAGGTCAACCTGACCGCGTCGGACGTCCGGCTCGGCGCCGAGCTCGCCTGCGCCGAGATGATCAGCTCCGGCGTCACCACGTTCGCCGACCACTACTTCTTTCCCGAGCAGATAGCCGATGCCGTCGTCGCGAGCGGGCTGCGCGCCGACATCGCCCCGACCTACTTCAGCAGCCAGGGCGAGAAGGCCCTGGAGTCCACTGTGGAGTTCGCGGAGACCTGGCACGGCGCCGCCGACGGGCGGGTGACGGTTTCGATGGGTCCGCACGCGCCGTACACGGTGAACGACGCCGACCTGCGGACCCTGTCCGGCCACGCGCGGCGGCTCGGTCTGCGGGTCCACATCCACGCCTCCGAGAACATCGAGCAGACGGAGTCGAGCCTGGAGCGCCGCGGTGTCACTCCGATCCAGGTGCTGGACGAGACCGGCGTGCTCGACGCCGGAGCTCTCATCGCTCACGGCTGCGGCATCGTGGAACAGGACCTGCCATTGCTGTCCGAGCACTCCGACACCGTCGCCATTTCGTGCAGCCCCAAGGGATATCTGAAGCACGCGCTGCTGCCCCTTACGCCGGTCCGCGCGCTGATCGAGGCGGGCGTCACCGTGGCCGCCGCCACCGACGGCGCGGCGAGCAACAACAACCTCGACGTCTGGGAGTCGCTGCGCCTGATAGCGCTCACCCAGAAGCAGGCCGTACGGGACGCGACCTGGATGACGGTCTCCGACACCCTCCGGCTGGCCATGCGGGGCGGCGCGCGCGCCGTGGGGCAGGGCGACCGGTTCGGCGCGCTGGAGCCGGGCATGCGCGCCGACATCGTGCTGATCGACCTCTCGGGCGTGCACTGCCGTCCCCTGCACGACCCACGAGCCGCGCTGGTCTACAGTGCCCGTGCCAGTGACGTGCGGACCGTCATCGTCGACGGGCGGGTCCTCATGCGCGAGGGGCGGTTGACGACCATCGACGTCCCGGCACTGCTCGGCGAGATCGACGAACGGGTGGCCCGGCTGCTCGACACCTCGCACGGGACGGCGGTGCAGCACTATGACCCATGACGCAGGGCGGCGGCCGACCGTGCGCAGGCCCGCGTCCATCAAGGACGTCGCCGCCGAGGCAGGGGTCAGCCCGACGACCGTCTCGCACGTGCTCAGCGGCAACCGGCCGGTCAACGAGGAGACGGCCACGCGGGTCCGCACCGTGGTCAGCCGCCTCGGTTATGTGCCGGCGTCGCTCGCGCGCAGCCTGCAGGCCGGCTCGACCTCGGTGATCGGCCTGCTGATCCCCGACATCAGCAACGCGTTCTTCGCCGAGCTCGCCAAAGGTGTCGAGGACGCGGCGCACGACCTCGGCTACGGCGTGATCCTCTGCAACACGGAGTTCGACGCGGACCGGGAGGACCGGTACCTCGGCCTGATCCAGAGCCGCTTCATCGACGGCATGGTCTACGCGGCGGGGTCCCCGCCGTCCCGGCAGCGGCTCGAATCGCTGATGGGCCGGTTCCCGATCGCGCTGGCCGACGAGGAGGTCGAGGGCCTCACCGGGACCCTGCTCGCGACGGCGGACCACGAGGCGGGGGGCCGCCTGGTGGGCGAGCACCTGCGCGCGCTCGGGCACCGGCGGGCGTTGATGCTGACCGGTCCGAGCGACCTCAAGAGCAGTGTCGCGCGCGCGGCCGGTTTCGTGCGGGCCTTCCACGGCGAGGTGATCGAACACGTCGGCGACTTCAAGGAGGAATCGGGATATCGCCTGATCGAGCAGGCCCTGCGCGCGGGTGGCTTCGGCCACACGGCCGTGTTCGCCGCCAACGACCTGATGGCTTTCGGCGCCATCGCGGCCCTTCGTGACGCGGGTCTCTCCGTGCCGCGGGACGTGTCCGTGGTCGGGTTCGACGACATCAGGGCGGCTTCCCTGGCGTACCCGTCACTGACGACCGTGCACCAGCCGGCCTATGACGTGGGCCGCACCGCGACCGCCCAACTGCTCCAGTACGTGTCGCGTAGCGAGGTGCCGCCCGCGTCCCGGCACACCCTGCCCGTCGAGCTCAAAGTGCGGTCGAGTACGGCACCGCCCGTGTCCCGGCCTTCATAACGACCCCAGGCCCCCGAGCAATCCGGGGATTCCCCTGCCGTGCCCCGCCACGCCCAGTCATGCTCTTAGTCATGCCCGTTGCCAACCTATTTGCCCAGACATTTCCAGCGATTCCAATGCCAAGGCATGCCAAGAAAGGACGATCTTTATGTCGAGAGTGCTCGTTGTCGGCGAGTCCTGGTTCACGTACTCGGTGCACCAGAAGGGCTTCGACTCCTTCTACACCTCCGAATACACGGAGGGTGGCGGGGTGTTTCTCGACGCGCTGCGCTCGAAGGGCCACGAGGTGACCTATGTCCCGTCGCACGAGATCCATCGCCGGGTCCCGGACTCGGGCGACGGATTCGCCGCGTACGACGTGGTGGTCATCAGTGACGTGGGAGCCAACAGCTTCCAGCTCTCGCCGGAGACCTTCAACAGGTCCGTGCCGAGCCCTGACAAGTCCGAGCTCGTGCGCTCCTTCGTCGAACGCGGTGGCGGCGTGCTCATGGTCGGGGGCTACCTGACTTTCAGCGGCATCGACGCCAAGGCGCGGTGGGGCCTGTCACCGCTTGCCGCTGCCCTGCCCGTGACGATCCTCGACCGGGACGACCGGGTGGAGCTTCCGTACGGAGCCGAGCCCAAGGTCGTCGGCGATCACGCGGTGGTC
>JBIOWF010000244.1:0-3280 GCA_044868295.1 Microtetraspora sp.
TGAAGTTGATCTCTAGACAAGACCACTTCTACCAGGGGCTTCACGCCTTTCCTGCCCCGGGGTGCACACCGTGTCGACTATCGGGATGATCACTCAGCGCTGATGATCGCTTACGCGGAAGGGCTCAATGAGCACGTCTCTGACCCGTCCGGCGTCGACCCCCGCTGAGGCGAGAGCGGTGTTCCGCAGTGGGGGCGCCACCCCGACGGCGGGCTGGGCGCCCTCTTACACCCAGGCCAACCTGGTCACGGTGCCGGCGGACTACGCGTACGACCTCCTGCTGTTCGCGCAGCGCAACCCCAAGCCCTGCCCGATACTCGACGTGACGGACGCGGGCGCGGTGACGACGGTGCTCGCGCCGGACGCCGACCTGCGCACCGACGTGCCGCTGTACCGGGTGTGGCGCGACGGGGAGCTCGTGGAGGAGTGCACCGGCGTCACGCATCTCTGGCGCGAGGACCTGGTCACCTTCCTCATCGGCTGCAGCTTCACCTTCGAGGCGGCGCTGTCCGACGCGGGCGTGCCGATCCGGCACATCGAGCAGGGCAGGAACGTGCCCATGTACGTCACCAACCGCAAGTGCCGCCCGGCCGGGCGCATCCACGGCCCGATGGTCGTGTCGATGCGCCCGGTCCCGGCCGAGCTGGTCGCGACGGCGGTCCAGGTGACCGCGATGACACCCGCCGTGCACGGAGCCCCCGTCCACGTCGGCGCGCCGGAGGCGCTCGGCATCGCCGACCTGGACCGGCCGGAGTTCGGCGACGCCGTCGAGATCCGCGACGGTGAGGTGCCCGTGTTCTGGGCCTGCGGCGTCACACCGCAGGCCGCGCTCATGGAGTCCGCGCCGCCGTTCGCCATCACCCACGCGCCGGGGTACATGTTCATCACCGACGTTCCCGACGTGCACTACCGGGTCAGGGCGTGATGACCACCACGACACACGAGATGACCGGCGGCACGACCACGCCGGTGATCGACCTCAACAGCGACCTCGGCGAGGATTTCGGCGCCTGGACCTTCGACAACGACGCGTTGCTCGACGTGGTCACCAGCGCCAACATCGCGTGCGGCTTCCACGCGGGCGACCCGCCGACGATGCGCCGCGTATGCCGCCTGGCCGTGGCCAAAGGCGTGCGGATCGGCGCCCACGTCGGCTACCGCGACCTGGCCGGATTCGGCCGCAGGCGGATGGACGTCGACCCCGCCGAGCTCGCGGACGACGTGATCTACCAGATCGGGGCGCTCGACGCCTTCGCCCGCGACGCCGGTGACCGGGTCCGCTACGTCAAGCCGCACGGCGCCCTTTACAACACCATCGTCTACGAGACGGTCCAGGCGGCGGCGGTGGTGGACGCCGTACGGCGCTACGACCCGTCCCTGGCCGTCCTGGGCCCGCCACGGTCGCAGTGGCTCCGCCTCGCCGAGGACGCGGGCCTCACCGTGATCACCGAGGCGTTCGCCGACCGCGCCTACGCCCGGGACGGGCGGCTGGTCTCCCGGAGCCAGCCGGGAGCGGTCGTGCACGACGCGGACATCGTCGTCGACCGCACCGTGCGCATGGCCACCGAGGGCATGGTCGAGAGCGTCACCGGCACCGACGTGGAGGTGGCGCCGCGCTCGATCTGCCTCCACGGAGACACCCCCGGCGCCGTAGACCTCGCGTACACGGTCCGGAAGGGCCTGCTCGCAGCCGGTGTTCAGCTCGCATCTTTCGTTTGAACAGGAGACCTCGTTGCGCATTCTGCGTTGCGGCGGCCGGGCCGCTCTCGTCGAGCTCGAGAACCTTCCCCAGGTTCTGGGCTTGCACACCATCCTCAGAAAGGACCCGCCGCAGGGTGTGACGGGATTGGTCCCGGCCGCCCGGACCGTGTTGGTCAACTACGATCCCTCGGTCACCGACTTCAAGGGCCTGCGAACCCACCTCGCCGGGCTGCCCGTGACGGAGCTTCGCCGTACCGGCGGCCGGGTCGTCGAGGTGCCGGTCCACTATGACGGGGAGGACCTTGAGAACGTCGCGCGGATGACAGGGCTGAGCGAGCGGGAGGTCGTGGCGCGCCACACCGGCGGCGAGCACACCGTGGCGTTCTGCGGCTTCGCTCCAGGCTTCGCCTATATCAGCGGCCTGGACCCGGCCCTGCACGTCAGCCGCCACGAGACGCCGAGAACCAAGGTTCCGCCGGGGGCGATCGCCCTCGCTGACGAGTTCACCGGCCACTATCCGCGTGAGTCGCCGGGCGGTTGGCAGATCATCGGGCGCACGGAACTGCGCATATGGGACCTGGACCGGGATCCACCGATGTTGCTGCTTCCCGGGACACCGGTCCGGTTCGTGGAGGCCGGGTCATGATCGAGGTCCTCACGCCCGGTCCGCTCGGCACCATCCAGGACCTGGGCCGTCCAGGCCTCGCCGAGCTCGGGGTCGGCGAGTCCGGGGCGGCGGACCGGCCGAGCCTCCGGCTGGCCAACCGCCTCGTCGGCAACGCGGACGGCGCGGCGGCGATCGAGCTCACCTTCGGCGGCCTCGTGGTCCGGTTCACCCGGGCCACGGTCATCGCCGTCACCGGCGCGCCCTGCCCGCTGCGCCTCAACCGCAAGGCAGTCGACATGTACGCGCCGATCTGCGTCGTGGCCGGTGACGAGCTCCGGGTGGGTATCCCGGCCCGTGGCCTGCGCACCTACCTCGCGGTGCGGGGCGGCATCGACGTGCCGTCGGTGCTGGGCGCGAAGGCCACGGACGTGATCTCCGGTCTGGGGCCGAAGCCGCTCGCCGCAGGGCAGGAGCTGCCGATCGGCCGCCAGGCCGTGGGCCAGCCGGTCGCGGATCTCGCGCCCCAGCCTCCCTACTCCGAGCAGCCCACGCTGCGTGTCCTGCCCGGTCCCCGAGACGACTGGTTCACCTCGGACGCCCTCGCCACGCTGTGCTCCGAGCCCTACGAGGTGACGATGGACAGCAACCGCATCGGGATCCGCCTGCGCGGGCCCGTCCTGCGCCGCCACATCGCCGCGGAATTGCCGTCCGAGGCCATGGTGCGGGGCGCCCTGCAGGTGCCGCCCAACGGGCAGCCGGTGCTGTTCCTCGCCGACCACCCCGTCACCGGGGGATACCCGGTGATCGGAGTGGTCACGGAGGACTCACTGCACCTCGCCGCCCAGGCCCGCCCAGGCCAGCGGCTCGGCTTCCAGCTCGTGGACGCCTAGCCGAGCCGGCCAGATCTCGCAGGCGCAGATCTCCTCCGAGCCCCCGGATTTCCACCAGCGGCGAGCCGCCGGTTCCGGCACA
>JBIOWF010000245.1:0-9416 GCA_044868295.1 Microtetraspora sp.
AACCCCGTCGACGCGATCATGCTCATGGACTTCTTCTACGACCCGCAGGTCGCGGCGCACCTCGCCGAGTACATCAACTACGTCACCCCGGTGCCGGCGGCCAAGGAGATCATCGTCGCCGACGCCGCGAAGGCGACGGGCGGCGACAAGGCGCTGCTGACCACGGTGTCCACCAGCCCGCTGGTGTTCCCGGCCGAGGCCGACTACGCCAAGCTGCGCACCTACCGGGTCTTCAAGAACACCGCGGAGCAGAAGCAGTACGAGAACATCTTCCAGTCGATCACGACGGCATGAGCATGCGGGCCGAGGGGCGCGGCGCATGCCGCGAACGCCGTTCCGCGGTGCCAGGCGGGGAGGAAGCATGAGCAGGGTGAGAGCGGCGCTGACGCCGTACGCGCTGATCTTTCCAGGCGGCATCTGGCTCCTGATCTTCTTCGTCGTGCCCACGGTCGTCATGCTGTCGCTCTCACTGCAGACCGGCAACGTGGTCGACGGCTACGCGTTCACCTGGAGCTGGGGGAATTACGTCGAAGCCGTGACGAAGTACCACGACCAGGTCGTCAGGTCGCTGGTGTACGGCCTGGCCGCGACGGCGATCCAGCTCGTCATCGGGTTCCCGGTGGCGTACTGGATCGCCTTCAAGGCCGGCAGCCGCAAGTCGATGTACCTGTTCATGCTGCTGCTGCCGTTCCTCGTCTCGTTCGTGCTGCGGACGATCTCGTGGCAGTTCTTCCTCTCGGACAACGGCATGCTGCTCGGCCCGCTGAAGAGCATCGGGCTCGTCCCGGCGGACTTCCACATCCTGGCCACCAGCGTCGCCGTGATCGGCGGCCTGGCGTACAACTTCCTGCCGTTCATGGTGCTGCCGATCTATGTGGCGCTGGAGCGGATCGACCCGCGGGTCCTGGAGGCGGCCAACGACCTGTACGCCAGCAAGTTCCAGACGTTCCTGCGCGTCGTGCTGCCGCTGTCGCTGCCCGGCGTGTTCGCCGGCGTTCTCATGACGTTCGTGCCCGCCAGCTCGGACTACGTGAACGCGTCGGTGCTCGGCGGCACGAGCAACACGATGATCGGCAACGTCATCCAGAACCAGTACCTGGTCAACCAGGACTATCCCATCGCCTCCGCCCTGTCGTTCACGCTGATGGCCCTGCTGCTGACCGGCATCTTCCTGTACGCGAGGGCGCTCGGCACCGAGGACGTGCTGGAGGTGGCGGGACGATGAGCACGCTTGTGGAAGAGCCGGTACGCGAGGCCCGCCCGCCCCGAAGGCATCTCTTCAAGGGGCGCTGGCTGCAGATCTACACCTGGCTGGTGATCGGCTGGCTCGTGCTGCCGATCGCGGTGATGATCATCTTCGGGTTCAACGACACCCGTGGCAGGTTCAACACCACCTGGCAGGGCTTCACGTTCAAGTGGTACGGCAAGCTGTTCGAGATCGACGACCTCACCCAGGCCCTGGTGAACTCCATCCTCATCGCGGTGCTGACGATGCTGATCGCCGGTGTGCTGGGGTCGCTCATCGGGCTGGCGCTCGGCCGCTACCGCTTCCGCGGGGCCGGCGCGATGAACCTCGTCATGTTCGCCGCCATCGCCTGCGCGGAGATCGTGATGGGCGCCTCCCTGCTGTCGCTGTTCGTCACCATCGCCGTCCCGCTCGGCTTCTGGACGATCGTGATCTCCCACGTCATGTTCTCGATCTCCTTCGTGGCCGTCACCGTGCGGGCCCGGGTGATGACGCTGGACTCCTCGCTGGAGGAGGCGGCCCGGGACCTCGGCGCGGGCACCTGGGACACGTTCCGCCTGGTCACGTTCCCCATGATCTTCCCGGGAGTGCTGGCCGGTTCGATGCTGGCGTTCGCGCTGTCGATCGACGACTTCGTGATCACCAACTTCAACTCCGGCGGCACGGTCACGTTCCCGCTGTGGATTTGGGGCGCCACCCGCGTGGGCATCCCGCCGCAGGTCAACGTGATGGGAACGCTGATCTTCGCGGCTGGTGTACTGCTCGCGGTGGGGAACGCCGTCGTCGCCCGCCGCCGCGGCTAGGTCGATCCGGGCCCCTTTCCGCACGGCCTGCGGCTCGGCGTGCGGATCTTCGAGCGTACGCCCGCCCGGACCCTGCGGGACGAGGGCGAGCAGCTCGTCCTGGACACGCCCCACGGGACGGTGCGGGCCCGCCAGGTAGCGCTCGGCACCGGCGTCTTCCCCCCGCTGCTGCGCCGGCTCCGGCACTTCCTCGTCCCGGTGTACGACTACGCGCTGATGACCGAGCCGCTGTCGGTCGCGCGGCTGGCCGCGATCGGCTGGCGGAACAGGCAGGGCATCGGCGACTCGGCCAACCAGTTCCACTACTACCGGCTCACCGACGACAACCGGATCCTGTGGGGCGGATACGACGCCGTCTACCACAACGGCGGCCTGATCAAGGAGGAGTACGACCAGCGGGACGCCACCTTCGAGACCCTCGCGAAGCACTTCTTCACGACGTTCCCCCAGCTCGCCGGTCTGCGGTTCAGCCACCGCTGGGGCGGGGTGATCGACACGTGCAGCCGCTTCAGCGCCTTCTTCGGCACCGCGTACGGCTCCCGCCTCGCCTACGCCGTCGGCTACACGGGTCTCGGCGTGGGGGCCACCCGGTTCGGGGCGAACGTGATGCTGGACCTGCTCGGCGGCCATCCCACCGAGAGGACCGAGCTGCGCATGGTCAGGAGGACGCCGGTGCCCTTCCCGCCCGAGCCGCTCAGGTCGGGGGTCATCCAGCTCACCCGCTGGTCGATCGCGCGAGCGGACGCCCACCAGGGGCGCCGCAACCTCTGGCTGCGCACCCTGGACGGCCTCGGCCTCGGATTCGACTCCTGAGATACGGAGCAGGGCCCGAGCACCCGGCAGTGGGGCGGCCGCGCCCGGTGGGCATCCGGCGGAGCACGGCTGGACGAGGAGGCGTGGCCGGTCGTCCCCGCCTACGCCCTCACTGACGCCGTGACCGCGCCGGACCGAGGTCGCGGCCGGACCGGCTCGTTCCGCCGGGTTTCAGTGATCGAGACCGGCCAGCCAGCGAATGGGGTTCCGCTCGGTGATCAGGCGGATGGTGCCCTCGTCGACGCCCGCCTCGCTCAGAGCGGGCAGGACGTCGCGGAACAGCCGCGCGTACCCGTGGCCTCCGTAGGCCTCGATGTGCGACTGGCGGGACACTCCGCTGCTGAGCAGCACCCGGTCGGCGTGCCCGGCCTCAAGCAGCGCGAGCACGTGCTCGGGGTCGGTGACACTCACATATGAGCCCCACTCGGCGATCTTGCGCTGGACCAGCGGATCGGCCGTCCTGGCGCTCACCCGCTTGGCGGGAACCCCCGACGTGAGGAGGATCTCCATCGTACCGAGACCCTCGGTCGCGACGGGGAGATCCGTCCGGAGGGAGGCCCGGGCGACGGCCAGGACCGCGCGTTCCTCGGCTTGGGTCGGGGCCTCGCCCCAGGTGGCGGCGACGATGAGGCCGGGCCGCGAGCTCGTGCCCTCGAGGCCCGCGCCGATGTCTTTGAGCAGCTCGGCCGTGAGCTCGTCGACGCCGTAACGGCGGATCGGCTCGGCCGAGAAGGGCTCCGCCGCGTAGCCGGTCGAGGCGACCACGGAGATCCTGCTGCTCACCGCGATGCGGGCGAGGGCGGCGGGGTCGCGCGCCATGCCGAGGCAGCTGTGGTCGACCACCAGGTTCAGCGCGTGGTCCAGGCCGAGCTTCTTGAGCTCGGCCGTCACATGCGTCTCCTCGTCGAGCCAGCGGAAGGGGTCGGACTCGACGCCCACACCCCAGCGCGTATCGGTGCGCAGGTGCTCGTGCGGGAGCACCGGCCCGTCGAACGCGGAGACGGGCATGGCGCCGGTGACGGTCTGGATGCGGGGAAACTGCGCCTCGGACATGACTGGACATTAGCCGATGGTTTGTGTATAGCGGGCTTAACCCGGCATTTCTTTACCTTGGATCGCGATTGGGATCGTCAACGGTCACTGTTCCCATCGTGCCATCGACGGTGATCTTCTGTCCTGTGGTGATGCGCTCGGTCGCCCCGTGCACCCCGACCACGGCCGGGATTCCGTACTCGCGGGCCACCACGGCACCGTGCGAGTTCGCCCCGCCCATTTCCATCACGAGACCGCCCGATGTGAGGAAAAGCGGGGTCCACCCGGGATCGGTCGAAGGCGCGACCAGGATCTCGCCCGGCTCCAGATGCGCCCCGACCGGATCGAGCACCACTCTCGCGACACCCGTCACCGTCCCGGCGGACGCCGCGGTGCCGTGCAGCCCGTCCCCGCGTGCGGTCCCGCGGGCCACCGCCTCCGGCTCGGTGCCGTCGGACAGCAGCACGCGCGGGACGTGCCGCCGCCGCAGCTCCCTTTCGTACGCCTCCCGGCGCTCGGCGACGAGTGCCCGCTGGTCTGTGCCGTCGAGCGCGGCCCGCGCCTCGACGAGGGTGAGGAAGAAGATGTCGCCCGCGTCCGTCACGGTTCCCATCGCCGCGAGCTCCTCGCCCACGGCGGCCAGTTCGCGGCGCACGGCCGCGAGGAGGAGGACGATCGAGAACTTCGGCAGCTCCCTGATCCCCCCGAGGGCGCGGGCGCGACCCAGGGCGAACCGGACGAACCGGCCCCGCACGCCGCCCACCCGGGAGCCCAGCTCGTCGATCATCCTGGTGGCCTCACGCGCGCCCCGCTCGAACACCCGGTCCGGCGCGAGGTCCGGATCGTCCAGCCGCAGGTAGTTGGCGAGCACGCCGATCACGTGTGCCGGATCTTCCGACCAGCGGGGCAGTCCGAGGTCGATCTCGGCGACCGCGCGGTGGCCGTAGCGCTGGAGGAACTCCGCGAGACCCTGCTCCGCCACCGGCGGCAGGGGACGCTCCGCCAGCCGCTCCGGCGTGATCCCGTCCGCGCGCAGCCGCTCCGCCAGGTGCCACAGGGCCAGGTCCATCTCCGTCGTGACGTTGTGCGGCATGCCGCGCAGGACGGTCGGCAGCTCGCCGGGCCTGGCGTTGTCGCCGAGCAGCCGTGCGGCCAGGCCGAACATCAGGAACCCGGCGGCGGCGCCGGGCAGGATCCGCGGCGCGAGCGGGATGGCCTCGGTCGCCAGGATGCGCTCGGCGTGGTCGAGTCGCTGGGCGGCGGTGAGCCGGGCGGGCAGCGCCAGACGCGTGCGCAGCCGTACCTGCTCCCGCTCGGCCCGGCGATGCGCCGCGCCCGGCCGGATGATCGCTTCGAGGATGTGCGGCGGGATCCGGTAGCGGAATCCCACACGCGTGGCCCGGCGCAGGAACGGGAGCCAGGACCGCTGGATCACGCTCAGCCGGGGGTCGTCGAAGAGCCCGCGCATCACGGTCGCCGAGCGTGCCTCCATGAGGTCCAACACACGTGGGACCAATGTCCGGCCGACCCGGCTGCGCAGGACCCCGGTGAGGTCGACGAAGAGCCGCTGGCCCGGGTCGGCGAAGCGGGAGGGCCCCGCCAGCCGGTCGGCCGCCGGGGAGCCGAACAGCTCCGCCACGCCCGAGCCGAGCACCCGGAACGCCGACGTGCCCATGGGAGTGATCGGCCGGTAGAGGCCCTGAGCCAGGCTGAAGCAGAAGTAGACGCGCAGGTTCCGGCCGCCCTCGGGGACGGGGTAAAGCGTGGTGATCGGCCGGGCCTGGGTCAGCCAGAACGCGCCTGACGCGTCCAGCGCCCACTCCGTGTCCTGAGGACTGCCGTAGTGGCTCTCGACCCGTTCGCCGAGCCGCGCGAGCTCCAGGACCTGCTCGTCGGTGAGGCAGGCGGCGTCCGAAGCGGAGCCCTGGACCTGCTCGGTCCCGCCACCGGGCAGGGAGCGAACGGCCAGCCGCTTGTCACCGATCCGCCGCTCGACGACGCGGCCGTCGGATACGACGAAGTGGTCGGGGTTGACCGCGCCGGAGACCACGGCCTCCCCGAGGCCGGGGCTGGCGTCGATCACCGCCTGGCGGCGGCGGCCCGTGACCGGATTCGCGGTGAACATCACCCCCGCGACCTCGGACTGCACCATGCGCTGGACGACGACGGCGAGCCGGACCGACCGGTGGTCGATCCCGTTCGCCTCCCGGTAGGCCACGGCCCGGTCGGTCCACAGCGACGCCCAGCAGCGGCGGACCGCGTCGAGCACGGCGTCCCTGCCCATGACGTTGAGGAACGTGTCCTGCTGGCCGGCGAAGCTGGCGTACGGCAGGTCCTCGGCGGTCGCGGAGGAACGCACGGCGACAGGCTCGTCGGCGTCGTACGCTCCGATGGCGGCCACGATGTCGGCGGGGACCGGAGCGGCGAGGATCAGCTCGCGCATCCTGGCGGCCAGTCCGCCGGTCTCGGCGGCCACGGCGAGGACCTCGTCGGCTCCGGCCAGGCCGGCGACGCGGCGATAGGCCTCGGTCGTGACGCAGAAACCCTGGGGGACCGGCAGCCCGGCGCAGGTCAGCACGCCGAGGTTGGCCGCTTTGCCGCCGACGAGTGGCAGCAGGTCTGGCCCGATTTCCTGAAATTTCAGGATCAGAGGTGCCGTGGAAGGCCTGTGGGCCTCGTCCGACATCGCCGTGACATCGCGGTCGATGGTGTTCATCGCCCTCGCTCCTCAGTTGTCCGCTACTTCACGCAGCATAAACTCATCAAGCGTTGAAATCAACAGGCATGAATAACCGCGGGACGAGTGACTCAGGTGACAGGGCGCCCCGGCCAGGAGGCTGTGGAGGATCGCGAGCCGACGTGCGCGAGTTCAGCGGCCGACGACACCCGCGAGCAGGGCGGCAACGCGAACAGGAGGCTGGCCACCCCCATCGGCTGCTCCACGGCAACCGTCGGATTTATCAGCGATCGCGCTGAGATCGGTGCGCTTTCCCCGGCGCCGTCCTCGGGGCGACGAACTGAATTAGGGCGAGAAACGTCCCGGTCAGGCGGGAGCCTTGCTCGTGGCCGGTGCCTCGGTGTTCAGGCGGTGCAGCACCCGGCGGAAGGCCCACGCCGATCCGGCGAACGCCAGGCCGCTGATCACGGCCACGACCGTGGTGCGCACCAGCAGGTAGGTGCCGATCGACTGGTGGAGCAGCAGCCATATGCTCACGGTCGAGTTGGTCAGCAACACGAACGCCCACAGCAGGGTGATCCGTGCGAAGAACCGGCGCACCCGCTCGTGCTTCAGCACGAACGAGGGCAGGTGGATGTAGTCGAGAGTGAGCTTCTCGACCAGCGGGCGGCGAAGCCGCACCGAGGCGAGAAACGCCATGCTGATGCAGATCGTCCCGAGCTCGGGCTGGATGAAATAGACGACCGCGCTGCCGCTCCACCAGCCGAGCAGGGCCCGCGTGGTGATCGCGATCATGGCCAGCACCATCGTGCCGGGCACCCGGCGCCGCCGGATCAAACGCCACCCGACGCCCAGGTACACCCACGCGACGGCCGCCACGAGTGCTCCGTTCAGGCCGAGCACGGCGAGGGCGGCGTAGAAAACGGCGAGCGGAGCGATCACCCCCTCCAGCAGCCGCGGCACCGCCTGCTTCACAAGCGCGGTGAGCCGGGGCATGGCGAAAGGCGGATGATGCATGACACTCCAACAAGCGACGGGTATCCGACGCTAAAGCTTCGACGCCGACCCAGGGGGACGGTTTGCGAAACCCATAGGTGAGCTTTGGCTGGTGAGCTACGGTACCCGACCGTGTCTTCTTCGTCAGCCGAGGCCGGCGGTGGCCAGTTTGGCGCCGAAGCCCAGGAAGAGCGCGCCCACCCCGGACGTCAGCCCCGCCGACAGCCTGCGCCGCCGCCGGAACTGAGTGGACAGGTAGGTGCCGCTGAAGATCAGCGCCGAGAGGTAGAGAGCGCTGAAGATCTGGATGATCGTGCCGAGGATGAGGAACGAGAGGGCGGGCGCGCCGTACGACGGGTCCACGAACTGGATGAAGAACGAGACGAAGAACAGGATGGCCTTCGGGTTCAACAGGCTGATCAGCAGTGCCTTGCGGAACGGGTTCCCCGTGCTCAGGGGTTCGGGAGCCGCCCCCTCCGCCGTTCCCCGCGACCGCCACGAGCGCCAGGCCGCTCGAAGCATGCCGAAGCCGATCCACGCCAGGTAGCCCGCGCCCGCGTACTTGACGATGGAGAACAGAAACGGCGTGGACTTGAGCAGCGACGCGACCCCGGCCGCGGTGAGCGCCATCAGCACCGTGTCGCCCAGGAAGACGCCCCCTGCGGCCCGGTAAGCCGCACGCACACCGCGCTGCGCGGCCGTCGACAGCACGTACAGCGAGTTCGGCCCGGGCAACAGCACGATGAGGAACGCGCCGATCACGTAGGTCCATAGGTCGGTGATGCCGAAGAACATGTCGCTCCCGTGGCTCGTTCCAGCCATCGCAATTTTGGACATCTCAGGGTATATCGCGACATGTCATTACCGCTTCCTGGCGGCTTGCGGGTGCACGCGACTCGATCTCACCCGTCGGCTCCGCGCGATGCCCTGCCGTACTGCGGGTTCACGGTCGCGAGGGCGGTACGGCTCGCGCGGTCCGGGCCGCGCGAGCCGGTAAAGGAACACATTTACCTATTGACCCGATGGGAAATTCGGGATGAGGCTGAACTCATGACCCTGTGGAAGCCGGATCCCACGTTCTATCCATCTCCCCGAGATGCCATCGCCGCTCCTGCGGAGAAGCTCGCCTACGTCGTCGCGTTCGACCGTTCGGCACAGCGGCCGGACGCGATAGCCGTACTGGACACGGATCCCGCGTCGGATGCCTATGGCACGATCGCGGGCTGGACGGACCTTCCCTATACGGGCGACGAGCTCCACCACTTCGGGTGGAACGCGTGCAGCAGCGCGCTGTGCCCGTACGCCCCGCATCCGCACGTCGAGCGGCGTTACCTGGTCGTGCCCGGCCTCAGGTCCTCGCGGATCTACATCTATGACACCAAGGGCCGTGTCAGCCCCGAGCTCGTGAAGATCATCGAGCCTGAGGAGCTGGGCAAGCGAGCCGGGTACTCGCGCCCGCACACCGTCCACTGCGGGCCGGAGGGGCTGTACGTCTCGGCCCTCGGCGGATACGGCGAGGAGGGACCGGGCGGGATCGCGCTGCTCGACCACACCTCGTTCGAGGTGCTCGGCCGCTGGGAGCTCGACCGCGGGCCGCAGTACCTGGCCTACGACTTCTGGTGGCACATCAATCACGACGTGCTCGTGAGCTCCGAGTGGGGCACACCGTCCATGATCGAGGACGGCGTCGTGGGTGAGCTGCTTCTCGGCCGCAAGTACGGCCACCGGCTGCACTTCTGGGACCTGCGCAGGCGCAAGCACGTCCAGGAGGTCGATCTCGGCGACCAGTACCAGATGACGTTGGAGCTGCGCCCGGCCCACGACCCCGACGAAGCCGTACTTCTTGGTC
>JBIOWF010000246.1:0-7541 GCA_044868295.1 Microtetraspora sp.
CGCTGCTCGGCCTCGGCCCGGAAGATCATCGAGTCGAGTACCAGCCGCTGGGCGACGCCCAGGTTCCTCTTGGCCAGGGTCAGCTCCTGCAGTGTCCGCATGGTCGCGGAGCGCTGGGCCTGGACGACGCGGGCGACGTCGACACCGGGAGAGGTGACGGCCATGGCGAGCTTGATCACCAGCTCGTCGCGTGGGCGGTCGGCCTGGGCGATGGGCGTCGCGAACCACTGCTCCAGCTCGGCCTCGCCCTTGGCGGTGATCGCGTAGACGACACGGCCCTGCTCGTCCTGCTCCCCCGGCACGACGAGGCCGTCTCGCTCCATCCGGGAAAGCGTCGTGTAGACCTGGCCGATGTTGAGCGGCCAGGTCGCCCCTGTGGACGACTCGAACTCGGTTCGAAGTTGGTAGCCGTGCCGCGGCCCTTGACTGAGCAGGGCGAGCAGACCGTGTCGGATGGACATGGATACTGAGTATGCATACGCAGTATGCCCGATGCAAACGCATCCCTGCCGGCCTCATGCACGAAAAGATTTACCTTTACTTGCCCAAGCATTCAGGACACGTCGCTGACCAGCGGTGATTCTTCGGTCCAACGACCCCCCCATGCGCCGATGGGGCGCATGATCACTCGGATAACGGAGTGATTATTGGGACAAAAGCGATGCGGCAGACCATAATGCGGTTTCCATCCAGCGTCTAACCCCCACCTGGAGGAGATCGTGAACAGAGCGCTCCGAGCGGTTCTGTGTCTTGGGAGCCTGACGGCGATCGGCGCACCACTCGCGCCGGCCTACGCGGCGCAGGCCCAGACGGGCACCTGCCGGGTGGTCGCGTCCCGACCGTCCCTCACCTCGAAAGGGACGATCCGCGCGGTCGGCTCACGCAAGGACTGCGACGACACGGCCCTCTTCCGGATCCGGATCAAGAAGTACCTGAAGGGCAAGCCCGACCCCGTGGTCAAGAGCGGCTCCAAGAAGATCGTGAACGGCCGCCTGGCGTTGTCCCTGCGGTGCGCTCCAGGTGTCTACTACACCTCCGTCACCGACTACCGCGGCCACACCTCGCAATCCAAGCGGGTCCGTCTCACCTGCTCACCGAAGGTCGGAACAGCTCTGGAGAACGAGGTCGTCCGCCTCACCAACGCCGAGCGCGCCAAGGGAGGCTGCGGCCCGCTCAAGCACGACGCCCGGCTGCACGCCGCCGCCCTCGGACACTCGAAGGACATGTCCGCGAACAACTACTTCGACCACGACTCCCTGGACGGCCGCGACGTCGCGGACCGCGTCAACGCGGCCGGGTTCTCCTGGACCGCGGTGGGCGAGAACATCGCCATGGGCTACCCGACCGCGGCAGCCGTCGTGAAGGGCTGGATGAACAGCCCGGGCCACCGTCAGAACATCATGAATTGCTCCTACACCCACATCGGCGTCGGCTACGCCAAGAGCGGTGGTCCGTACTGGACTCAGGACTTCGCCAAGCCGTGATCCCCGGCTCCTCGGCCGCGAGTTAAAGGGACAATCGGTCCGTAAAAGGGAGGGAATACGGCGGTCTTCTGGACACCCCGTGTTCCCTCAGCGGATACTTCCAATCATGAGCTCGACGCATCCCCCGGTTCGTGCCTCCGACGGGGACCGCGACCGCGCGCTCAACGAGCTCCGCGACCGCGCCGCCGAGGGACGGCTGTCCATGGAGACCTTCGTTGGCCGCGTGGACATGGCTTTGCGCGCGCGAAGCCGTACAGAGCTGGACGAGCTGGTCGCCGACCTGCCTCAGCGCGGCCGGTGGCGGCGGCGGATCACCGAGGTCGTCTCATCGGCGTCGGACCTCTCCACGCGGATCCAGAGCGCCTGGCGCCGCCCGCGGCTGCCCCGGCTCGCGCTGCCTTCGGACAGCCGGATCCGCTACGTCGTCGGCAGAGGGTCCGCGTGCGACCTGGTCCTGGCGGACCTGACCGTCTCCCGGGTCCACGCCGAGCTGCGCCACGAGGATGACCAGTGGCTGCTGGTGGACCTCGGATCGCTCAACGGGACGAGGCTCAACGGCTGGCGCCTGGTCGGGCCCGCCAGAGTCCGGACCGGCGACGAGATCTCCTTCGGCGACTGCGCGTTCATGGTGTCCGCGCCCGCCTGATCCCCCGCCGTCCCGCAAAGCTACTCGGCGTCCCGCAAAGCTATCTGAGAAAAGCGAAACGGCGCCGTCCTCGTGGTGAGGACGGCGCCGAGTAATGATCAGGCCTGCTCGTTCTGCAGCCAGCTCATCATCGGGCGGAGCTTGGCACCGGTCTTCTCGATCGGGTGCCCGGCCAGCTCCTCGCGGTACTTGTTGAAGTTCCCCTGGCCGGAGTCGAACTCCTCGACCAGCTCGCGGGCGAAGCGGCCGTCCTGGATCTCGTCGAGGATGCGGCGCATCTCCTTCTTGGTCTCGGAGTTGACCAGGCGCGGGCCGCGGCTGTAGCCGCCGTACTCCGCGGTGTCGGAGACGGACCAGTACATCTTGTGGATGCCGCCCTCGTACATCAGATCGACGATGAGCTTCATCTCGTGCAGGCACTCGAAGTAGGCGACCTCGGGCTGGTAGCCCGCCTCGATCAGGGTCTCGAACCCGGCCTTGATCAGCTCGGACACGCCACCGCAGAGGACGGCCTGCTCGCCGAACAGGTCGGTCTCGGTCTCCTCGGTGAAGGTGGTCTTCAGCGCGCCCGCCCGAGTGCCGCCGATTCCCTTGGCGTACGAGAGGACGAGCGGCCAGGCGTTGCCGGTGGCGTCACGCTCGACGGCGACCAGACACGGCACGCCGCGGCCGGCGGTGTACTGGCGGCGGACCAGGTGGCCCGGACCCTTCGGGGCGACCATGGCCACGTCGACACCCTCGGGGGCGTCGATGAGGCCGTAGCGGATGTTGAGGCCGTGGCCGAAGAACAGCGCGTCGCCCGCGACCAGGTTCGGCGCGACATGCTCCGCGTACAGGTGACGCTGGATGTGGTCCGGCGCCAGGATCATGGTCAGATCGGCCTCTTCGACCGCCTCCGACGGCGAGAGCACGCGCAGGCCGTCGGCCTCGGCCTTCTCCCGGCTCTTGGAGCCCTCGGGCAGGCCGACCCGCACGTCCACACCGGAGTCACGCAGGCTCAGCGCGTGGGCGTGCCCCTGGCTGCCGTAGCCGAGGACGGCCACGTGCCGGCCCTGGATGATCGACAGGTCGGCATCGTCGTCGTAGTAGATCTCAGTCACTTGTTCGCCTTTCGGAGTTCGGAAATTGGTGGTCGCGCCCACGCGAGGATACGGCTATGCGGATGCGGGCTATGCGGTGCGGTCCAGTGCGCGCAGCGACCGGTCGGTGATGGAACGGGCACCACGGCCGATGGCCACCATGCCCGACTGCACGAGTTCCTTGATACCGAACGGCTCTAGAACCCTGACGAACGCCTCCAGCTTGTCCGCCGTGCCGGTGACCTCGATGGTCACCGCGTCCGGCGCGACGTCGACACACCGCGCGCGGAACAGACTGACCAGCTCCAGAACGTGCGAGCGGGTCTCCGCGTCGGCCCTGACCTTGATCAGCATCAGCTCGCGCTGCACCGACTGCGCGTTGTCGAGCTCGACGATCTTGAGGACGTTCACAAGCTTGTTGAGCTGCTTGGTGACCTGCTCCAGCGGGAGGTCCTCGACGTTGACCACTATGGTCATCCGCGAGATGTCGTCGTGCTCGGTCGGGCCGACGGCCAGCGAGTCTATGTTGAACCCGCGGCGGCTGAACAGCGCCGCGACGCGGGCCAGGACGCCCGGCTCGTTCTCGACCAGGACGGACAGCGTGTGCCGGCTCATGCGTGCCTCCCGCTCGTGTCGCAGCTGCGCTTCGTGCCTCGCTCGTTCACTCTTCGCTCTCCCACTTCGGCGCCATGTCGCGGGCGTACTTGATGTCGTCGTTGCTGGTGCCGGCGGCCACCATCGGCCACACCATCGCGTCCTGATGAACGACGAAGTCGATCACGACCGGCACGTCGTTGATCTCCATCGCCTTCTTGATGGTGGCATCCACGTCCTCGGCCCGCTCACACCTGAGGCCGACACAACCGTACGCCTCCGCGAGCTTGACGAAGTCCGGGATCCGTCGGAACGACTGCAGGTCGGTGTTGGAATAGCGCTGGTCGTAGAAGAGCGTCTGCCACTGCCTGACCATGCCGAGGTTTCCGTTGTTGATGACCGCGACCTTGATCGGCACACCCTCGATGGCGCACGTGGCCAGCTCCTGGTTGGTCATCTGGAAGCAGCCGTCGCCGTCGATGGCCCAGACCGTCGCGTCCGGACGGCCCATTTTGGCGCCCATCGCGGCCGGCACCGCGAAGCCCATGGTGCCGGCGCCGCCGGAGTTGATGAACGTGCCGGGGTTCTCGTAGCCGATGAACTGCGCGGCCCACATCTGGTGCTGGCCGACGCCCGCGCAGTAGAACGCGTCCGGACCCACGAGGGCGCTCAGCCGCTGCATCACATACTGCGGGGCCAGCGAGCCGTCCTCGAACTCCTCGTAGCCCAGCGGGTAGGTCGACTTGTAGTGGTTGAGGATCTTCCACCAGTCGGTGTGGTCCCCCTTGCGGCCCTCGTTCTGCTCGCCCCGCACCGCGTTGATCAGATCCCCGATCACCTCGCGGCAGTCGCCCACGATCGGCACGTCCGCGTGCCGGTTCTTGGAGATCTCCGCCGGGTCGATGTCGGCGTGGATGACCTTGGCGTGCGGCGCGAAGCTGGCCAGCTGGCCGGTGACGCGGTCGTCGAAGCGGGTGCCGAGAGCGATCAGCAGGTCGGATCGCTGCAGCGCCCCGACCGCCGAGACGGAGCCGTGCATGCCCGGCATGCCCATGTGCTGCGGGTGGCCGTCGGGGAACGTGCCGCGCGCCATCAGCGTGGTGACGACCGGGATGCCGGTGAGCTCGGCCAGTTCGAGCAGCTGGGCGGAGGCCCGGGCCTTGTGGACGCCACCGCCCACGTAGAGGACCGGTCGCTTGGCGTCGGTCATCAGCCGGGCCGCCTCGCGGATCTGCTTGGAATGCGGCCGGGTGACCGGGCGGTAGCCCGGCAGCTGCATGACCGGCGGCCAGGAGAAGTCCATCTTGGCCTGCAGCGCGTCCTTGGCGATGTCCACAAGCACCGGGCCGGGCCGTCCCGTGGAGGCGATGTGGAAGGCCTCGGCGATGGTCCGGGGGATGTCCGCGGCATTGGTCACCAGGAAGTTGTGCTTGGTGATCGGCATCGTGATGCCCGCGATGTCCGCCTCCTGGAAGGCGTCCGTGCCGATCATCGGCGACGGCACCTGGCCGGTGATCGCGACCATCGGCACCGAGTCCATGTAGGCGTCGGCGATGGCGGTGACCAGGTTGGTCGCGCCGGGGCCACTGGTGGCCATGCAGACCCCGACCCGGCCGGTCGCCTGGGCGTAGCCCTCGGCCGCGTGGCCGGCGCCCTGCTCGTGCCGTACAAGCACGTGCCGGACCTTGGTCGAGTCGTAGAGGGGATCGTAGGCGGGGAGGATGGCACCGCCCGGGATCCCGAACACCGTGTCGACCCCGACGTGCTCCAGCGCCCTCACGAGGGCCTGGGCACCTGTCATCTGTTCGGTCATCGGCTCGTTCCTTGTGGCTGAGCTTGTCTGCTGGCATAAAAAAGGCCCCGTCCGCTGGGCGGATCTGGGGCGGCGCGCAGGACCTAGTGCTTCGTCAGGCTGCGCGCCTGCGAAGTACTACAAGAATCCCACTGCGATGCATGGCTACACCATGTCCGATCCACGGCCCCGCGTCAAATCATCCTGGACAGCCATCTCACCATCCGGGACAACGAGCAGCCGCAAAAGCTCGGCCGGTGTCACAGTCACGCCGTGTTCTGGAGGGTCGTACGCATCAGGGAGTCCACGCCGCGGGCGGCCATCGGCCGTGCGACGAGGTAACCCTGGCCACGCGTGCACCCCATCTCCCGCAGCAGATCGAGCTGCTCGGGGCGCTCGATCCCCTCGGCGACGACGATCAGGCCGAGGTCGTGGCCGAGCCGGACGATCGTGCGGGTCAGCAGCGTGAGCGTCTCGTCGCGGCCGAGCCCGGAGACGAACGACGGGTCGATCTTGATCATGTCCACCGGGAGTTGGCGGAGGAATGCGAGCGAGGCGTAACCGGTGCCGAAATCGTCGATCGCCAGCCGCACTCCGAGAGCCCGCAGCTCCGACAGCTTGGCGATGGTGTCCTCGGCGTCCTCGACCAGCATCTCCTCGATGACCTCAAGGGTCAGCGCGCTCGCGGGCAGGCCGCTCTCGGCCAGCGCCTCCGACACCGTCTCGACGAACCGGGGCGCGGTGATCTGGCGGGCGGACAGGTTGAGCGACAGGCCGATGTCCCACGACGACGCCCGCCAGGCGGCCACCTCGCGGCACGCCTCCTTGAGGATCCATTCGCTCAGCGGCACGATCAGGCCGGTGTCCTCGGCCGGGCCGAGGAACTGCTCGGGAGGCACGAACGCGCTCCCCCGCCGCCACCGCACCAGCGCCTCGACGGCCGTGACCCGTGAGGTCGCCAGGTCGACCACGGGCTGATACTCCACGGCGAACTGGTTCTCCAGCAGCGCCCGCTGCAGGTCGGCGGCCAGTTCGAGGCGGCGCACCACATCCGCGTGCATGTGCGCGGCGAACACCTCGACCCGCCGCCCGCCCAGCTCCTTGGCGCGGGACATCGCCACGTCGGCGTTGCGCAGCAGGTCTCCGGCGGGCACGCCGTCCTCGGCGAAGGCCACGCCCACGCTCGCCGTCAGCGCCATGTCCCGATCCGCGACGCGGAACGGCTCGGACGAGACCGCTCGCACCAGCCGCTCGGCCAGATCGATGGCCGTCTGCGCGTCCGTGCTCGTGGAGACCCCGCCCTCCAGCAGCACCGCGAACTCGTCCCCGCCCCAACGGGCCAGCGTGTCGTCGGCCCGTACGGCTGCGCGCAGCCTGCGTGCCGCCTGTCCGAGCAGGTAGTCACCGCTCGCGTGGCCGACGGAGTCGTTGACGCCGGTGAAACCGTCGAGGTCCAAGAAGATCACAGCGGCCCGGCTCGCACCCGGCCGGGCGAGGACCTCGCGGGCACGCTCCTCGAAGTAGGCCCGGTTGGGCAGGCCGGTCACCCCGTCATGGAAGGTGAGATGGGTCACCTGGTTACGCAGGGCCACCTGGTCGCTGACGTCCCTCACCGTGACGAGGATCAGATCCTCCTCGCGAACGTGCCGGGTGGCCACCGACTCGGTCGGCCGCCAGGTGCCGTCCGCGGCGCGGACCCGGCAGGCGATCCGGCAACCGCCGGGGTGCTGCATGGCATCGTCGTCGCCGGTCATCCGGCGCAGGAGGGCGCGAATGCCCGGCACGTCTTCCGGGTGGATGTAGTCGAAGACCGGGCGACCGTCGAGATCCGCCGGGCGGTAGCCGTACGTGGCCTCGACCTCCGCGCCTATCTCCTGGATGACGCCGTCGTGGTCGCACACCAGAACGACGTCTCCGGTGTTCTCGGCGAGCTGGCGCAACTGCCG
>JBIOWF010000247.1:0-44073 GCA_044868295.1 Microtetraspora sp.
CTCGACCACCATCGCTTCGGTGGGCGTGCCCTGTCATGAGTAGCCCCCTACTCATTGGCACCTCGTACGAGTCGGCGATGCGCCCGCCGCCGGGAGTCAGCAGGCAGCATCCCGCCCGCGTTGTGGATCAGTGGGACCACGCGGCCTACAACGTGGCGGATGGTCAGCTTGGACAAGGGTGGAATTTCCAAACTTCCACCTCAAGATCTGACAAGTTGACAGGCCCTTGGCTAAAGTGATCTTTGGGGGCACCGCCTCGCTCCCGGTCTGCAGTTCTGCCTGACGTGCGATGAGGAGATCGTGATGGGCGATATCGACCGCGAGGTGGTGGAACGGATTCAAAAGCTGTCCGACGAGCACTGGTGGGCGCTCAACACGTCCTGCGCGTTGATGGCCGCCGAGACGTGGATGGGGCCGACCGGCGACCGGTTTGGCGACGACGTCCACGGCGACCAGCGGGAGCTGCGCGACATGCTCGCCAACGCCGTGGCCAGTGCCAAGGACAAGCTGACGGCGGAGAAATGACTCTCACGGGGGTGAAATGGCCTTCACGGGGGTGAAGCAGCCGGAGTTCGACAGGCTGGTGGCCAGGCACACCGCCGCCGCCAGTCAGCTCAAGGATCTCGCGCAGAAGCTGCACGGCGAGCTGTCGGCCGCCGGGCTGGACACCACACCCGCCGTGCGGATCGAGGCGTTGGCGAAACGGGCGTCCGCGCAGGCTGAGGATCTGCGGCGGCGGCAGAAACTGATCCAGGAGATGGTGAAGCAAAAGATCATCTTTGATGATTGCAGGACAAGCGGAGCCGTCTTCGCCGTCCCCGACTCGATCAAAGCCGCGGAAGGGCTGCTGGATGGGACGCTCGCTGCCGACGCGGCGCTCGCGGCGGCAGGCGGGGACGCCAAGGCGCTCAAGAAGCTGCAAGCGTATGTCTCCAAAGCGGGTGATCCCGATTTCGCCAAGGTCTTCATGAAGAAGCTGGGCGCCAAGGGCGCCACCGAGTTGCCGGGAACCCTGGCCAAGCAGCTCCGCGATGCGCTCAACAAGGACGACAAGACGCTTGGGGGTGAGCTCTCCACTCAGGCCAAGCAGGCGATGAAGCTGTTGTCGACGGCGATGGCCAAGGCGACCGACCCGGACGATCCGGCCTTCCTGGGCGAGGCTTACCTCGCCGAGCTGGTCAAACAGGGCCGGGCGCTCCACAAAGGTGATGGCCTTGACTATTACGGCTATGAGACTCAGGCACTGATCTGGCGGGCGAACGACGGCAAGCCGCCGTTCTCCAAACGGTTCATGGAGGTCGTCGGGCGAGACGCGATCGTCTTCGAGAAGGAGCTGTTTGCAGGCCGATGGCAGGCGGACAAGGACAGTCTGGGACGGCTGTTCAAGGACGACCAAGTGCCCCTGCTCGACCGCGCGGGTGCGCTGAATTTTGGGGCCGTGATGAACCCCTCGACGCAGATGGCGTCGGAAAAGCCGGTCAAACCGACTGTAGTCGGCGATCTCTTTCATGCGGCATCGTTCAATCCCGCCGGCGCCCGGGCGCTGTTCGACCACACGCCTCCCGGATGGAAGCAGCCGATTTTCTCTTACCTGCTGACGGAGAGACTGGACGCCTTCAATGGCAGTGGTGACGTAGCAGGGTTCCGCCGCAGCCTGATCGCAGCGACGACCGGGCAGGACGCCACGTCCAAGAAGCTGGCCGCGGAGATGACGAAGATACTCGGCGACAAGACCAGCGCTGCCTTCGAGACGGGTGACGACGGCAACATCAAGATCAAGGAGAAGGGGGCCCTGGCGCGGTACGACTTCCTGCGTTACCCACTCGCGCGGGCGCTGGCCGCCAACATGGACGAGATCTTCGACGTCGTCCTCAACCACGCCAGGTTCGGCAAAGTCGGAGAGCGGAATCTGGATTACGCGCTGGTGCTCGCCAACAGCGACGACCAGGGATTCGACACCCTCGTTCGGGCGCAGATCGAGCACACCCGTAAGGCGTTCAGCGGCGTCCCACCGGTCGGCCTCACGGCGTCCGACCTTGAGAAGTACGGCTACAGAAAATCCGACTTCGTGATGTTGGACAGAAACGGCAGCGGAACCATCGACATGCACGACGCCACGGGGTGGCTGCACACAAGGGCAACCGAGGAGAGCACCGTTTTCCGCCATCTGCTGGAAACCCGAAAGCACGCGCTGATATCCGCCGGGGTGGAAGCCAAGGAGGCCGAGGAGGAGGCCAACGCGAATCTGAAGGCCATGGTCGGGATGGCGTTCGGGATGCTCCCGGTCCCCGGCGCCAAACAGGCGGGAACACTGGCCCCGGGTGTCTTCGGCGAGATGATCAGCACGGGCTACAACGCGCTCGGCTCGGCGGGATATGACCAGATTGCCAATCACGTGACTACTGCACTCAGCGGGAAAGGCAAGACCCTGGATGAGGAGTGGACGAAGGTCGGCACCAACGCCAAGGCGGTCGAGCGGCTCATGGAACAGATGATCGCCGCCACCCTGCTCAACAACGGCTCCTTCGACCACGCGGCCCACCAGCTCAAGGGTCGGACTTTCGCCACGGGAGTGCCCCCGAAGATCGTGCGATTCGATCAGATGACCCCGGCGCAGTTTGCCGACTTCATGAGGTGGGCCCGCAGGAACAGCGGCGTGAGCGACGTGATCGAGTGGGCCGGTCAGGTGATCGATCGGAGCAATGAGGTTCGCGACACGCTCAACATGCCGGACGAGTTGGAGGAGAACGCGTGACCCGAGGCCACCTTCTGATGACGTTCGCGGCAGTCGTGGTCCTTGCCGGGTGCACTCCAACCGCCGGTCCAGCCCCCAGCCTATCCCCTGCGAATATCGGGCCGATCGTTGACTCCGCCCCCTACCTGTGCGAGCTCATCCCAGAGCAGGCCTTCAGACTCGCCAGCGGGGCGACCGAAACCTTGACCAGCCGAATGGACGGCGCATGGGAGAACAGCGGAGACTGCCGCACCCCTGACGCACTGCCCAACCCCTTGGGCCTTGGATGGGTGAAGGACACGGCCGAGGCGAAGCAGATGCTGGAGAACCTGCTGGCCGTCGCCGATGACGGTAACGGCACCGGGCCGATCAAGCTGCCTGCCGACCTCGGGGACGGAGCCGCGTTCGTGCTGGACAACGCGCCGGTGACCAACCAGCCGTACGAAGTGATCGCTCAGTTCAAATGTGGAGACGCGAAGCCGACGCTCGACATCACCATGGCGAAGATCTCTAAGGGCCGAGATCCCATCAAGGATCTGACCGATTTCATGAGGATCGCCCAAAAACGTTACGGCCAGCTCTTCAAGTGCACGCCCGGCCAATAGTCTGACGCTATGTTCGCATGCCGTGGCCCTTGTGCTCATTGTGACTGGGGTCTTTCTATTTTCATACGGTATGGAAGCTTCAGTGATAATGCCTGAGATGCCTGAGTGTTCCCGAAGCGCACCTTGACCAATCACGTTGCTTGGTTCAAGCTCAAGGGCGGGCAACTAATACACCTCGGCATCGGAGGCGGTAATGGCGCTACGGTTCATCGGCATCGATCCTGATACGAATGGCGGCAACTGCCCCTCTGTATGGGTCGATGAAGCTTCGGGGGACCTGCTGTTTCAGGGGTTGGAAATCACGGACTCCGCTACCCTGGATGAAGTCGCAGCTAGGAGCCCAATAGCCGCAAATGAGAAGATCGTGAGGCTGCCTGCACGTATGCGGGTGATCATTCAGGAGGCAAGTAGTGACGGAGCGACCGACCTTCGATGAGCTGTTCGCCAGATGCACGCGGTCGGCCGTCCATCTAGAGATGCGTGATATGTACACGCCGAATGACCCGGTATTCCTCGATTGGAAGGCCGGAGTCCATATCGACGCGGTCGAGCGATGGCGTGAATGGTACGACCTAGTCGTGGCCACTGTGGCTCGCGGGGTGGAGGTGCGTCGTGCTCGCATCGTCTCCGAACCGATTACCGATTTTATTCAGCATGAATATGACCTTACGGCCGACCTAAACGTCGCGGCAGGGGAGCAAGTGCGTTGGCTCCCTCGGCGCCAAGCATCGGACTTGGCGCTGCCGGGCAATGACTTCTGGGTGTTCGATGATAGCCTCGTCAGGTTCGGCTATTTTGCTGGTGATGGCACATATCTCTCTCAAGAGGTCACCGAAGAACCGGCTGTCGTGAAGCTGTGTGCATCCGCCTTCGAATCCGTATGGGAACGGGCTATCGATCACAAGGACTACCGGCCGAACTGACTCTGAGCGATGGTCGACCAGGCAGACTCCACGAACGATTTTTCCGGCGAAGCAGAAACCGTCATACAGGCGGGTGCCGTTCATGGCGGCATACATCTTCATCACAGCCATCGCCCCTTCCCGGCACCCCGTCAGTTGCCGTTACGCCCTTCTGGTTTCGTCAACCGGAAGGCTGATCTGCGAGAACTTGACCGGTTCCTCGCTGAAGGCACCAGTGCTGGCGAACAGGAGTGCGCGATTGCTGGGGTCTCCACGGTGTCAGGCCCTCCTGGAGTGGGTAAGACCGCACTGGCCGTGCACTGGGCGCATCGCGTCCGGGACGGCTTCCCTGATGGTGATCTTTACATTGATATGCAGGGGTTTGGCCCAGGATCGCCTCTCTCCGCAGAAGCAGCGCTTGACTCTTTCCTCCGAGCCCTGGACATACCGCCTGATGACATACCGGAAGCATTGGCTGAGCGGGCAGCGCTCTTCAGGTCATTGCTGGATGGCAGACGTGTTCTTGTTTTCATCGACAATGCGTCCTCGTCCGCCCAAGTGCGCCATCTACTTCCTGGGGCGCGTCAATGCTTTACCCTTGTGACAAGCAGGAACACTCTCTCTGGACTGGTGGTGAGGGAGGGGGCGCTACCTATGACGCTGGATGTCCTGTCACCTGAAGAGTCCGTTCTCCTTCTCTCGGAGTTGATGGGGCAGGCCAGGATCAGCGCTGAACCGGACATGGCTTTGCGGGTCGCTCAGTTGTGCGGTCATCTGCCACTCGCACTCAGGGTGGTCGCCGAACGTGCCGTCAACCGGCCTCGGCTCTCGCTTAGCGGTTTGGTCGAAGAGTTGGTTGGCGAACAGCTACGGCTTGATGGGCTTGCTTCGACGGAGGACGAACTGAGTGACACGCGCGTGGTCTTCTCGTGGTCTTACCAGGCGCTGGCTCCAGAACTGAGGCGGGCGTTCCGGCTCCTCGGTCTGCATGCGGGAGCGGAAATAGGGCCTGGGGCGGCCGCCGCCTTGATCGGGGTTGGTGTCGCGGCTGCCAAACGGCAGTTGCGTGCCCTTACCGACGTCCATCTTCTCCAGGAGACATCTGCGGACCGCTTTCAGCTCCATGCTCTGTTGAGGTCATACGCAAGAGAGCGTACCTTCGCAGAAGAGACACAGGAAGAATGTACGCAGGCCGTACGCCGGGTACTGGGTTGGTATCTTCTCACTGCCGACAAGGCAAGAGCAGCGATCCTACCCTTCTCGCCTTCCGTTCCACTCGTCCCAGCGGGCCAAATCGAGCTTACTTACGAGTTCGAGAACGGTCCGCAAGCCATGAATTGGTTCGGAACAGAAAGACCTAATCTGCTCGCCGCGCTGCGTCAAACGGCCGAGCTCGGACAATTTGATATCGGTTGGAAGTTGGCGCTCGTCACTGCGGGTTTCTTCGAACTCCGTTCACACTGGGAGGAATGGGAAGAGAATCACCGGCGCGGCCTGGCTGCCGCGACCGCCTTGGGAGATCCACTCGGTGAGGCGGCCAATCTCTTGTTGCTTGGTGATGTAGCTTGGCGCGTCCGCAATTTCGAGGAAGCTATGGCAAGCTACCGGCGTGCCGCAGAAATCGGCCGTGACATCTCCGTGGGCTGGATCGAAGGGTTCGCTATCCGCGGCCAGGGCTTGCTTCAGGAGGATCAAGGAAATTTCAGTGCGGCGTCTGATTTGTTCGAGTCGGCATTGCTGGTCTTTCGGGCGAGCGGGTTGCGCCGAGGCGAAGGTATGTCGCTGCTCAGCTTGGGAAAATGTGCCCATGCGCTCGACGACCCGGCTCGGGCGGTGACACTCGGCACAGAGGCCGTAAGAATCTTCGAGGAGATCAACGACACCTGGACCTCGGCGTGGGGAAGGCTGGCGCTGGCCACCAGCCTCATGGACACAGGCGCGGACCTCGATGCGATGGCGCACCTGCGTCAAGCCGCCAAGGTGTTCCGGGAACACGAGGATCACCGTAGCGAGGCACAAGCGCTCGTGGCGCTTGGTGAGTTGCTCCTGCGATCCGATGATGTGACCGATGCACGGGTTTGCTGGAGCCGAGCATTGGAGTTGTACGAAGCCTTGGACGACCCACAGTCGGCCGAACTCCGGACGCGCCTTGAAGGGTTAGGCGCCGGCGGATGAGGCTTTCCCGGGGCAAGTCAAGAAGAGTCGTTGGCTGGGGAGGTGGCGTCATCGCGTTGGCGACCATGCTCGTCCTGGCGCTCTACCTGGCCTCAGCTGGATTGGACAAGGCAGACAAACTGGCGAGCGTGCTGGGATTGTTCGTCGGTCTGGCCGGCCTGGCCGCCGCGATCTACAGTCTTGTCGGAAACCGGAGCTCGAGCGATACGTCACAGCAGCGAGATCTGGCCCGCCCGACGACCAGTGACGCATCGCCAGGGGACGTGCACAACACGATTTCGGGCGGGACCGTGCGGGGCACGGTGATACAGGGACGGGACTTCTCCGGACCCCTGACCTTCGGCACGCCACCGCCCCCATCTCCACAGGAGCCCGGCTCTTCTCCTTGACTTCCTCTCCACGGACGAAATCCGGGGGCCGCGCCCAAGTCAAGGAGTTCCGGCGTACCCACCAGATCACGCGGACCCTGGTGCACAATGGGCGTCTGGCGCCATCCTAAAGATCACATGCTGACTTGCTGAGGACTTAAACGACCGGAGGCTCCAGTTCTACGGGCTGGAGCCTCCGGTCGTGCACTGCCTGTTTTGTGCTACTCAGTAATAAGGGCGGCTCTTGCGCATCTCCTCGCCGATATTACGTGCATGCCGATCGTCAAGCTCCAGGACATGGGTTGTTGCGTATGCCCTCGCCGAGATTACCGAGACGGTCGTCCCACTTATCGCGGCCTTCAGGAGTCTTCAGACTTTCGATTTCCTTCCGGACCTTGTTGCCTGCGAAGGCGCCTCCGACCGCTCCGGCCACTGGCTGCCCAGCGAGAGTGCCGAGAACCGTGACCTTCATCGCGACCGCTGAACCAGCAACCGTGGCTACAGCGTCGACGATCTCGTGACTTAAGGGAGTCTTCTTGTTCTTTCCCATATCGACCCTTCTTCTGCGACCACTAGAGGCCGGTTGCACATAGCTGCACGGTAAAACACTGAATAATCTGTGGCGATGGCGAGCCATACGATTGTGACTTGTGAGGTAGTGCGCTGTTGCGTGCCCGTCTGGAGATCGCCGATCCGTCGTGCCTGAAGTTGTACGGCGAGCGGGATGGCACAGCCTGAATGCCGGTGAGATTCAGCAGGTGGAAGACTGGCGGGATTTCGCCAAGGTCGACGAAGAATTTCGAGAGTCGCTGGACGCGCGTGCCTGGAGCACCGGGGACGGGCCAAAAGCGCTGTTCGATGTAGCGGCCAGGGGCTACGCGAGCAGCGCGTACTGCCGCCGGGCGCCAGCCGCCGAGCCTGGCTGGTGGGCGGTGTTGCTACCAGTGCGGGGCCGTAGCCTTTTTGTGGGAATCGACTACTCGCCCCGCAACTCCCGATACTTGATCAACACTTCCTTCACCGCACCTGTGACAGGTGGTTCCTCGGTGAGCGCGGTCCAGGCGTAAGCGTCGTGCTCCTGGAGTTCGATGTGTTCGGCGTAGGTGACATCCACCGCGAAGTTTAACTGACGGCTTTTCTTGCCGCTGCCGGACGTGTAGTCGAAGCTGCCGAGGTAGTCACGAATAGTGGCCACGTTGAGGCCGGTTTCCTCTTTGACTTCCCGGATTAGCGCCGCGTCCAGAGCTTCGCCCGCTTCGACCTTGCCGCTGGGCAACTCGAAGATGCCGCCCATGAAGTCGTCTTCGGGGCGCTGGAGCAAGAGCACCTTGCCGTCATGCTGCACGACCGCGCCGACCACGAGTTGCTGGACACCGTCACGCTTGGCTTCGGCATTCAATTCGTTGAGGCGAGAAGCCAGTTCCATATTTATTATCCTAGCAGGTCGCGGTAATTCTCGGTCACCTTGCAGAAAGCGTCAATGTAGCTATCGACCAACGGCATATCCTCCTCTCGGTGCCATACGGGAAGCTTGAGGGTGTTGTGGTGGAGCGCCTCGGCTTTCGGGAAATCGCCGGGTGAATAGCTCAAAGTGCCGTCGTAGCCCGGAAACAGCGGCCCGGGTTCCTGGAACAGCGGCAAGTGGTTGAGCGGGCACGTCGAGCTGGGCCGATCCACCTCACGGCAGCCCTCGGCCTGCAAGGCATCGTGGAAGCGCTCGACGGGCAGACCGTCCAGCTCGTTCGTGGCGTAGCCGAGCGGCAAGCCGTACCAGGACGACCGCACACCCAGCGGCAGTGCCGGCACGATGATGCCTGGCAGTTCGGACAGCCGTTCGCACAGGTACGCCGCAGTGGCGGTGCGCCCCTTAAGGTAGTCGTCCAAGCGCCCGAGCTGGTCAAGGGCGATGCTGGCCGCCAGCGGGTGAATGCGGAACTTGAGCCCCATACCGGTCACCGCGTAGTCGTAGAGCTGGTGGTCGCGCGGCAGTTCACTCCGACACCGCTTGTTGTACTGACCGTGCAGCAGCACCCGGTAATAGACCTCATCGTCCTCGGTGAGGACGAAGCCGCCTTCCCCGGCCGAGAGCGGCTTGGGGCCGTTCATGCTGAAGGCCGCCGCGTGCCCGAAGGTGCCGACCCGCTGACCCTCGATGCTTGCGCCGTGCGCGTGGGAGGCGTCCTCCAAGAGGATCAAGTTGTGTTCATCCGTGATGGCCTTGAGCGCCCGCATCGCGGCTGGCTGCCCCCACATATGCGTGACGACCACGGCCTTCACGCTCGGGGAGATCCGCCGTGCCACGTCGGCCGGGTCGAGGTTGCCGAACTCGTCGCAGTCGGCCAGTACGGGGATGGCGCCCAGGTGCAGCAGCGGCGTCACCGTGGCGAAGAACGTGTAGGCGGGCACGATGACCTCATCACCTGGGCAGAGCCCGCAGGCAGCGTACATTGAGTGCAGCGCGGCCGTACCCGAGCTGGTGAGGACGGCGTGCGTGGTCCCGTGGTACTCGCACAGCTCCTCTTCCAGGCGCTCGACCACTCCGGATCGGTCGTAGATCGAGACGCCCTGCCCGAGCTGGTTGACCACGGCCGTTGTGGTTTGTTCATCCAACGGGGGCCAGGTGAAGTGCGGCCCAGACTGCGTAATGACCGGCTCGCCGCCGAGTAGCGCCAGGGATGAGATCACAGCATCTCCTTCGGGTTGATGTAGGCGTGGGTCTTGGCGGACTCGTAGCACGCGGCGATGAAGCTCATGTGCGCCAAGTTCTCTTGCGGGCCACTGACGTTGGGGCGCAAGCCTTCGATCACGCGGCAGAAGTAGTCGATCTGACAGGTTGCCGCCGACGGCCAGGCTTGCTCGCGCAACAGCGATTCGATGGGCTCGCCACCGTTCGTCAACCGGCGAATATGGCCGCGCTCCAGATGCACCATGCCCTTGCTTCCAACCAGCCGGATTTGCTCAGTTTTCGGGCCAATGAAGCGCGAAAGCAGCACCGAGCCGTACAAGCCGCTGTCGTAACCGAAGTGGATAAGTGCGGTGTCCTCGGCGTCGTACTCACGGTCCGGCCGCGCGCCCACCGAAGCGTCAGCCAGTACGCGATCTGGCAGGCCGAAGTACCACAGGATCATGTCGATGAGGTGGTAACCCATGTCGATAATGCAACCGCCGCCTGCCTTGGCGGTCAGGCCACGCCAACCCTCAGATGGGTCGTCAATGAACAGCGTGTACTGCGCGTCCACGATGAACGGCGTGCCGATCTGGTCGGCAAGCTGCGTGAAGCTGCTGTAGATCGGATTGAAGCGACGTTGCAGCGTGACCATGAGTTGAATGCCAGACTCCTCGCAGAGCTTGGCAAGCGCATGTGCTTCGCTCATGCAGGTGGCGAATGGCTTCTCTTTCAGTACATGCACGCGATGTTCGGCTGCGGTCTCGATGACTGTTCGGCCGATGTGGTGCGGCACGGTGACGATCACCATGTCGAGCTGTTCGGCTCGGAACATCTCGCGGAAGTCCGTGTAGCCGTTGACGTGCAGTTGGTATTGATACTCATGGACGATCTCGGGGTTCTCATCGCAGATGGCCACAAGTTCGGCACCATCGGATGACCGTAGACCCGGAATATGGTCTTCCAAGGCTTGCTTGCCAAGTCCGACCACGCCGGCGCGCAGCTTCACCGGCCGACGACCTTTCGTGGGGTTGCCAAGCTTGGCGGGTGGTATTGCCTCGGGTATGGGCAGCGCTGTCATGTCGCCATTAACCCCTTCGCGATGATGAGGCCAGCTGAGTACGGATAGCTTTGCCTTCGAGAACAGGGCGCAGCACGGCCGGGTCGTTCATGACTTCGGTCGGGTGGGTTGGGCCGGTATGCCGTTTAGGCTAGGCAGTATCACCGGAGATTCGGCCGTTTCCTCAATGGCAGGCTGCGCTCTGACGTCCAGTTCGCACCACACGACTTTGCCGCCGGCCCTCGGGTGGTAGTAGTTCCACTGGAGGCTCATCGACTCGATTAAAAAGAGGCCACGGCCGCCCTCGGCATCAAGCGTTGGCTCCTTCACTATTGGATGATGAGGGTCACTGTCCCAAACCTCCAGCACAATGCTCCGTTCGAAAAGCAGCAGGCGAACATGAACGAGTGCGAGATGATCCAGGGCGGTGTATCGAGGTCGCGACTCGATGAGGCCTGTTGACTTGACCGCGTTCGTAACCAACTCTGAAACAAGCAGCTCGGCAGTTTCGATATGCTCGCGGTCGATACTCCAGTTCTGGAGTGTGTATTTGATGAACAGGCGCGCGCAGCCCACCGCCGTTAGGAGAGCAGCAAATGTCATGCGATCCGCAGTGCGAACCTGACGGTTTCCTCGTGCGGCCGTAGTCCAAATCGGTCTTTCCGCTACGGCCGTCATACCACTGATTCTTTTCATGCCCCGCTTCCTTTCCGATATTGCACGTCGTAATCTGCATACAACTGGGAGTAGCGGGAACGCGCCAGGGCAGGACCACCGCACCGTTGTCTCAGGGTTGTCGCGCTCAGGCCCTTGACCAGCGGGAACTTCGAGAGAGGTCGGGAGATATGGCGGCACGGCGGCAGCGGCTCGCGCAACGCCGGAAAACGGTGGGTTTCAGCCAAGAGCGGTTGGCCGAGCGGCTTGGGATTGATCGATCAACCGTGGCCCGGTGGGAGGCTGGGGAAACCGAGCCGCTGCCCTGGTTGCGCCCCAAACTGGCGCGTGTCCTGCAGGTGTCCATCGAGCAGTTGGACGACCTGCTTGCCGAGGCGGGCGAGCCCGAAGCGGTTGCCGACGAGCGACTGAATCACGCCCTCGGACATCCCAGCAGTGTCGATCTGGTGGCCGTCGCTCGGCTCCGGGAGCGCGTACAAGAACTTGACGTGCGCTACGACAAGGCCCCGTCCACCTCTCTGCTGGCTGACGCTGGGCAATGCCTGGGACAGGTCGGCTTCCTCCGCGCGCACGCTGGCACCAGCCGGATGCGCCGTGAGCTGTTCGCGGTGGAGGCCGAGGCGGCAACGCTCATGGGGCAACTCGTCTGGGACGCTTCTCAACGCCGCGACCACGCCACGGCTCGCGCGTATCTGGGCCAAGCTGTCGAAGCCGCACGACAGATACACGATCCGACCGCCGAAGGACTGGCTCTACTGCGAACGAGCTTCGTTGCCCTTTACGGCGAGAAAGACCCGCAAGCAGGGCTCACGCTGGCCATGCAGACCGCTGAGGTGGTGAAGGGTAGAAGCCACGTTCTGACTGGCCTCGCCGTTCTGCACGCCGCAGAGGCGCGAGCCATGCTAGGGCAGCGCCAGGACTGCGAAAAAGCGTTGAGCCAAGCGCAAGACCACTTCGAGCAGATCGATCCCGCGGACGCGGTGGCTGATCTTTTCTCGCCTACCCAGCATGGCCGGCTGGCGGGCTCTTGTTACCTGTTTCTCAACGACGCCAAGCGCGCCGAGCCGATCCTTGAGAGCACGGTGCAATCTCTCCGGGATCGCTCGAAGTCCCAAGCGATCGTGCTCGGCAACCTGGCCCTTGCCTGCATCCGTCAGAAGAAGCTCGACGAGGCCGGAGCCCGGCTGCATAGCGCGATCAACGTGGTAGAGATGACCTGGGGTGGCGGTGGGCTCAACATCGTCTTTGGGGCGGCCCGAGAACTTCGCCCGTGGCGAGACGTGCCGGTCGTCCAGGACGTGTACGACCGACTGCTAACCCTCATGGTGGTGGCGTAAGAAGTGGAGTTGACCAGCATGGATACCGACCGGGCCAAGCAGGCGGTCCGTCAGCGAGTGTGGGATGTGCTGGAGCGGGAGCGTGCCGCGCCGACTGGAGTCCACGGGCGCATTCCCGCCTTCTTCGGAATCGAAGCCGCCGCCGATCGCCTGGCCGAGCTGCCCGCGTGGCAGGCCGCCCGGATCATCAAGGCTGTTCCCGACAAGGCGCAGCTCCCGGTACGGGTGCGGGCGCTTACCGAGGGCAAGTTGGTCTACATGGCCGTGCCGATGCTGGCCGAAGCCCTGCCGTTCTACCTGCTTGACCCGGCGACACTGACCGTGTCTCCGACTGAAGCCGCGTCGAGCAAGGTCGCCGCGACGGTCGCGCGGAAGATCGGCGTGGACGAGATGCAGCCGGTTGACCTCATCATCTGCGGGAGCGTCGCCGTCAACCGGCAAGGGGTGCGGCTCGGCAAGGGCGCAGGCTACTCCGATATCGAAGTAGCGCTGCTACAAGAGGCAGGCCTTATCGGGCCAGAAACAACCATCGTGACCACCGTGCATTCGCTGCAAGTCGTTGACGATGAACTTCCCGAGGTAAAGCATGATTTCAGTGTCGATCTGATCGTGACGCCTGAGCAGGTTATTGAATGCGGTCCGCCGCGCCGACCGCAAGGGCTCTACTGGGACAGCTTGAGGCGAGAGAAGATCGAGGCTATTCCCGTGTTGGCTGCTATGGAGATTGCGACAAATAGCGAAAAGTGATTGGACTGCTTGTCCGGGGAAGCTCCTCCCATTGCACGATGGGTGAAGGGAGGTTTATGTGACCCTAGATTAGTTGAATAGCCGCCCACAGCAAGCCGGGCGGCTCTATGCCACGCATGATTGCACGTGCTCCGGCGAGATCCTGACGATCTTGGGAGATGGCTTCCGCTTCGCGTCGTGCCACTTCGGACCGCCGTATCCGCCCGGCCATGAGGTTGGCCTGCCGGATGACCTCGTCAGAGGTTTGACCGTCGGAGGTGAGCTCGGCCAACGCGGCGTCGATGATCGCCGAAGGATCTGACCCGTTCAGATCGCCGCCTCAGGGTCGCGGAACAGGGGCTGCCGGGTGTAGGTGACGGGGATCGACGCGATGGGCTCATTGAGTGTGGCGTCGGGGCGCCGCCGGGCGATCGCGCGGACGTAGCCGAGATAGCGTCCGCAGTCGGCGGCCAGGGCGTTGATTTCCACGCTGTTGTCCGGGGCGACCGTGTGTTGCCATTGCAGCCAGTGTTTCCAGCCGTCGGTCATGGCGTCGGCCACCTCCACATGGGCGACGCCGCTGCGGTCCCAGTGCCGGCGCCACCAGTCGGCCGAGTGGAGGCAGGCCATGCTCGGATCCCACCAGTCCTTGAGATGGTCGGGGAGCGGTCCGTCGATCTCCTGCACCAGGCCCGCGCCGGCGATGCCGATCTGACCTTCTGGCTTGACGAAGCGGGCCAGGTAGTTCAGGTACAGGTCGTCGGTGCCGTAGTAGACGAACGAGTCGATGCTGATGACGGCGTCGAAGAAGCCCGCGGCGAATGGCAGCGCCCGGGCATCGGCATGGATGGGGAACACCGCATGGCCGGCGGAGGCGTCGCGGATGCGTTGCAGGCGCTCGTCGGCGCTCAGCCACAAATCGGTGGCCCATACCTGCACGTCGAACTCGTGGTGCAAGAAGACCGATGAGGCGCCGCGGCCGCATCCCAGGTCCAGCACCCGCATTCCTGGCCGCAGTTCCATTTCCTCGGTCAGCCATTCGGTCAGCCACAGCGAGTTGGCTCCGCCGCTGACGCTTGAGCCGATCCAGCCCGGGTGGTAGCGCGAGGTACGCGGGAAGCGCGGTGTCACCAGTTGGTCTGTGGGCATGGTCGTCTGTTCTCCTTTACGTCTGCTTTGGCAGGTCGCCGACGGGGTCGACACGGTCCCGAGCCGGTCGCGGCGCCGGGTTTCCGGCTTCATTCGAGCGTCCGGGTCACGTTGGCGATGACGCCAGGACGGCGGCGGCCGGTGTGGCCATCGCAACAAGGGGCGCAGGGCCGGCCCGGCGGCCCGCCGGGCCGGCCCTGCCCATCACAGTTCGCAGGTGCTGCTGCGGAACTCGGTCTGGCAGACGTCGCGGATGCCCGGGCCGCCGCTGCCGCGGTCGAACCCGCCGTCTCCGCTCAGGATGTCGTCGTCGCCGGAGCTGCCGCGCAGGATGTCATCGCCATCGTCGCCGTTGTATTCGTCGTTACCCGCTCCCATGAATCCGCGCAGGTTCATGTCGGCGGCGTTGGTGACGATGTCATCGCCGCCCTGGCTGCTGACCCGGATGATGGTCACGCCCGCGGCCGGGCAGTTGACTGTAGTGGGGTTGGGCTTGGTGCAGCTGCCGTCGGCCGACAACGAGTCGGCAGGGTTCGTCACCACCAGAGTGCTGCCCGTCTTGCTGATCGTGATGCGGTCGGCGGCGTTGCCGGCGTTGACCAGCAGGGTGCCCCCGAGATGGTGACGCCCGTGGTGGCGTGCGCGGGGCCGCCCAGCGCCAGCGCCGGGATCGCCGCGAGTACGCCGACTGCCAGGGCCCGGGTCACGGCCCTCCGGATCGTGCGGGACCGCCGATGAGCGATGGCTGCCGTGTTCGGGTACATTTCCGCCTTTCTGATACATCGATGGCGGCGGCACCCGTGATGGTTATTTACCACGGGCGCCGTTCCTGACTCCAGTACAACTCGGCAGCGTCGCTTTCTCTGCGGCCTAATACACAGAACAGAGAGGAATTTCCGCGCTTAGCGGGCGCAGCGGCAATCGGACAGCATGAATGGCCGCCGTATCCATCGACTCGGCAGCTTTGCCGCTCTATTGGATTACGCGTGAACAGGTCAGCCGCTATGAACGGCTCGAAGAACAGCGCGCATGACAAAACGCTACGCATTGCCGCGACCATGGCAAACTACCGGCTCGCGGCCGAGAAACTGCTGAAGGTCTTCTTCGCCGACCATGGCACCGAGGAGGACCTGCTGGCCACAATCGCGGCAATCCGTGAATGGGCAGAGGCCCAGGTGGCCCGCAATACCGCGGTCTGCCGCAAATGCCGCCCTGCGATCCGCCTGGTAGAACGGCGCGGTGTTCCCCTCCGGGGCCGGCACTCGCGGCGTGCGTTTCGCGGCGCGTCATGGCTCTTCCCAACATGAGGCTACCGGTGGGTCAGCGGATTCCCAGCTGCCGAGGTGGCTGAGTGCTTGTCGCCCCGGCCGCTCCTAGCGTTGACCGGGCTTCAACAGGAGGCCGTGGAAATGGCCGGTGCGGATTCCGGCTTCAGCGAGGGGACCATCACATGAGCGGCAGTTTCGCGCGACCATGTCACACCACACCCACCCGGCGAGGCCACCGGATGCCGGCGCTGGCCGCCGCCGTGCTGTGCTCGGCGGCCTTCGCTCTGTTGCCGGCCTCGGCCGCCCACGCCAGCAGCACCTGCACCGTCAACAACACTCCGGTCACCGGTACCACGATCACGGGATCGCCCGGCTTCGACACCATCGCGTGCTTGGCCGGCGTCGACGCCGACACCACCATCAATGGGCTCGGTGGAGCTGACACGATCACCGTCGTCGGCGGCAACGCCGGGACCATCAACGGCGATGACGGATTCGACAACATCAACGTCTCCGGGGGCAACACCGGGCTCGTCAACGGGGGACGCAACTTCGACACCATCACCGTGACGGGCGGCAACTCCGGGATCGTCGACGGGGGCAGCGGTATCGACCTCTGCTTCGTCGCCCTTCCCACGGGCACTGTGATCAACTGCCCGTGACCGGGCCGGCTCATCCATAGAACGACCGCCGTTTCGCACTTCACAGGTCAGTGCTGGACGACGGCCGGCCCGCCGGGACCCGGGTATCCAGTCCCGGCGGGTCAGACCAGAGGGTTGACACCCACAGTCGCGCGAGCGATCACTGCGGCTGGGCGGTGAGGCGCTTGCGGAAGACCCAGTAGGTCCAGCTCTGGTAGGCGATCACGCCCGGTAGCGCGATGAGGCCGATCCAGGTCAGGACCGTCAGCGTGTAGGGGCCCGAAGCGGCCTCGGCCACGGTGAGGCCGGGCATCGGGGCGGGCCAGAGAGCGCCGAAGAGAGCCGCCGTGGTGAAGACGATCGACGAGGCCGTGGCGGTGAAGGCCCAGCCCTCGCGACGCCGCCAGACGAGCGCCACACCCGCCGCGAGCGCGGCCATCGCCGTCAGCGAGAAGGCCCACAGCCAGGGGGCGCCCGACCAGTTCGGCACGTCCGTGGCCGAGCCCGCGATGGCCGGCAGCGTCGCGACGGTCACCGGAACGGCCCCGGCCGAGACCAGCACGGCCGCCCACCGGGCCCGGTCGCGCACCGGGCCCGTGGTCTTGAGCGCGACGAACACCGCGCCGTGCAGCACCGAGACCGACAGGGTGAGCGCTCCGCCGAGCACGGTCGCGAGCGCCGAGCCGTACAGCAGGTTGCCGAAGATCGCGCCCCACAGGAAGGCGGCGAGCACGCTGCCGGTCACGATCGCCGCGTCGCACAGCGCCAGTTCACGCCCGGCGCGGACCTTCCCGCGCCATTCCAGGCCGACGCCGCGCACGATCAGGGCGGTCAGGACCAGGAAGACCGGCAGGTAGAAGGTGCTCAGCAGGCCTGAATACCAGGCCGGGAAGGCGGCGAACATCGCGCCGACGGCGGTGATCAGCCACACCTCGTTCCCGTCCCAGACGGGCCCGATCGTGCCGATCACCTGCTTGCGCTCCCCCTCGCCCCGGGCCAGCAGCGGCAGCAGGGCGCCCACGCCGTAGTCGAAGCCCTCCAGCACGAAGTAGCCCGTCCACAGGAACGCGATGACGATGAACCAGAACGTTGTCATTGGGAGCTCCTCAATACATGAGGGTCGGCGCGAGCCGTACCGAATCGGGGTCCGCGATCGTGACGGCGGAGTCCGGCGCGGTGGGCGGCAGTTCGGGCCCGGCTTTCACATGGCGCAGCAGCAGGGCCGCTTCGGCGACGGCGAGCAGGCCGTACAGGACCGTGAAGACGCCCAGGCTGATCGCCACCTCGGTCAGGCTGACCCCCGGTGACACGCTGGCCGCCGTCATCAGTTCACCCTGGACGGTCCACGGCTGGCGGCCGATCTCGCTGAGCAGCCAGCCGGCGACGATCGACATCGTCGGGAGCGGCAACGCGAACACGCACGCCCGGGCGAACCACGCGGGCACGGGACGCGCCGCGGGTACGGTGTCCGCCGGGCCGCCATGAGTGCCCACCCTCGGTCCGGTACGGCTCGCCGGGATGCCACCGATTCCCGCCGCCATCCGATGAGCTGCGGTGGTGTCCGCCGGGACGCCGAAGGCTCCCACCGTCGGTCCGGTGCGGCTCGCGCCGCGCCTTCTCCTGCCGGGACGGCTTGCACCACGGCTGCCGCTTCCGGTACGGCTGCCGCGCCGCCTCCGGGTGAGCCAGAGGCCGAGGACGGACAGGCCGACGGTCGCCATACCGAAGGTGGTCATCACGCGGAAGGACCAGAAGACGACGGGCAGGTTTGGCGTGTAGTCGCCCGGGCCGAACTGCTTCTCGTATCGCTGTTGGATGTCGTCGATGCCCTCCACGGTCGCCATCGGGTCATGGGCGGCGAGCAGGCTGAGCAGATAGGGCACCTCGACGCCGGGAACGGGGGAGAAGGGGGCGCCCGCCACGTCGCGGCGCAGGCCTTCGGCCGCCGCCAGCTTCATCGGCTGCTGCTCGCGCAGGAGCTGGCCGGACATGTCGCCGGTTCCGGCGACGATCGCCCCGGCGACGGCGGTCATGACGAGGGCGCCACGCAGGCTGGTCCGCCACATGTCCGGGCGCCGCCGGATCGGGACGGTCACGCTGTCCCGGTCCGCGGGGCCGCCGGCCGTACCGCGCATGCCGTGGTTGGTGGCACGAGAGAGTCCCGCGAGGTCGATGGCCGTAGCGTGCGGGCGGGTGAAACGGGGGGCGCGGCGGGGGAGGAGCGTGAGGCCGCGCTCGCGCAGGATGCGGTGGCCGCTGACGGCGAGCACGAATCCGCCGGCCACGACGAACGAGGCCGCGACCACGTGGGGCACCTGGGCGAGAGCGGTCGAGTTGGTGAGGACGGCCCAGAGGTCGGTCATTCGAGCGCGGCCGTCGACGACCTCGTAGCCGACCGGGTGCTTCATCCACGCATTCGCAGCAAGGATGAAATATGCCGACAAATTGGACCCGATGACCGCTGCCCAGATGCACGCGAGGTGGATCTTCTTCGGCAGCCGGTCCCATCCGAAGATCCAGAGGCCGAGGAAGGTCGACTCCATGAAGAACGCGAGGAGTGCCTCCATCGCCAGCGGCGCACCGAAGACGTCACCCACGAAGATCGAGTACTCGCTCCAGTTCATGCCGAACTGGAACTCCTGGACGATGCCGGTGACGACGCCCATCGCGAAGTTGATCAGAAACAGCTTGCCGAAGAACTTCGTGAGCGCCAGAAGGCGCTCGTCGCCTCGCTCGCCTCGCTCGTTCGCGGGCCGTTTGGTGGAGCGGTACCAGGCGGTCTGCAGCCCGGCGACGAACACGCCAAGGCCGATCGTCAGGGGTACGAACAGAAAGTGGTAAACGGTGGTGACCCCGAACTGCCACCGTGCCAGGTCCAACGCGTCCATGTTCCCCTCGCGGGTGCCGGAGCTCTACAGCTTGTAGTTCTACTAAAAGTAGTACTACAGCTTGTAGAGCAATGAGAGGGGTCGGTGCCGGGAGCCACTGCGATCTTCGTCACATGGCCGGGGCCAAGTCCCCCATGACCCCGGCCGGTCGCTGTGCGCGGCACACATCCCCATGCCTTACAGAGAATGCGGGTTGAGCTGTCCCGGTCTGAAGGGACCATCGCCCTGACTTCCCGGGAGCGACTCCTAGGAGGCGCATTCCCAATGATGGGCAAGCCCGGCGAGATCGGCGTCCGCCGCTGGGCTGATCATTCGTCCGCCGCGAGGTTGACGAGCACGTCCTCCACCCGCGTGCGTCCGAGGCCGCGGATCGCGGCGGCCGTGACCCGGTCAGGAGATTCCGGCGGCCTTGAGGTAGGCGTTCAGGTTGCCCAGCTGGAAGCCGCGGCGCTTGATCTTGTTCACCAGGATGCGGAAGTCGCGGGCCAGGTCGGGCCGGAAGTGCAGCAGCAGGATGTCGCCCGGATGTAATTTCTTGTCCGGCGTCTGATAGGCGATCTTCCCGCCCGGCTGCACGGTAGCGGTCCACAGCAGCACGGCGCGCATGCCGCAGGCCTTCGCCGTCTGGAGCGTCGTGGTGTTGTATTCGCCGAACGGTGGTCGGAACAGGGTGGGCCTGCGCCCGATCCTCTTGCCGATCGTGGTCGCCGACCCGCAGATCTCCTTCTTCTGCTGCTCCGGGCCGAGGAGCCGCAGGTTGGGATGGGTGAGCGTGTGGTCCTCGATCGGCGCGCCGGCGTCGCTGAGCGCCTTGAAGTACGGCCAGCCGCCCGCGCCGACGTAGCGACCGCCGGCCATGGTGGGGTCAGGCGGCACGGTGGCCTCCACGGCGTTTCGCGTCGCGAAGACCGTGATCGGGATCCGCGCGTTCCGCACCTGCCGTAGGAAGCCCGGATCCTGCTCCCAGCCGTCGTCGATGGTCAGGAAGACCACCTTCCGCGTGGTCGGGATGCTGCTGATCACTGGCGGCAGGCCGCCTGCCGGCCTGGGTACGCGGTCGACCTCACCCCGCCTCGGGAGCGTTCCTGGAGGGCCGGTCGGAGTCGGCGAGGGAGTGGCGACCGGAGCTGCGGGCGGGGTGACGCCGGGCGTACCCGGGGACGCGTTCCGCGTGACGGCAGTCCCACCACTCGGCGAGCATCCCGTCACCAGCCCCGCCACGACCGCCAGAGCCATCGCTGATTGAACCAGCCCTCTGACCGCGCCGCCGCCGATGGAGATCGCCACTCGTGGTGATCTTCTGCCAGCCATGGCGGACATCTTGCCATTTGATCGGATTGGGCCGTCAATTCGGGGTGGTCGACTTCCAGATCGAGACGTGGACGGGCGGGCGGAACCGGGCTCGGGGGACCCCGGCCTGTGGTGAGTGCATCAGTTGCGTCGCGATGGGTGTTCCCAGGAAGTCGAGGAACGAGTTCGCCACGGACGAGCGCTGGCCGCGTTCGAGCGCGGTGGCGTACCACCAGATGTCCATCGGGGTGGCCGGTGTCTCCACGAGGGTCAGATCTCCTCGGCGCAGGTGGTGGGCGACCAGGTGGCCGACGGCCGGCGCGATGCCCGCGCCTTCGGCCGCGGCGTTCCAGGAGGCGGTCTGGCTGGGGAACACCCGGACGCGGGACTCGGGCACCCGGAGTGCGCGGAGCAGGCGGCTGGCCTCGCTTTCCGGGTCGGCGATGGACGGATCGACCAGCCAGATGTCCCTGCGCCCCTCACGGGAGCCGACGGCGACGATCCTGCATCGCAGCACCGGCTCGCTCACCAGCCGGTCCCCGGCCATCCGGGGGCCGAGGGCGACGTCGGCGACGCGGCTGGTGAGCAGGAGTGGCATCTCGTCGGTGGTCGTGTCCCCGCACGTGGTCTCCATCGTCTTGCGCCGCCCGAACGCGTCCGTCAGCGAGGTCGCGACGAATTCGGCGATCGTGCTGGTCGCGATCACGTGCAGCCGCTCGGCCCGGACGGCGTGGACGGCGGCCTCCGCCTCCGCGCTGAGGGCGATCATCTGGGAGGCGATGCCGAGCAGCCGCCGCCCGCCCTCCGTCGGGACCATCCTGTCCCCGGACCGGACGAGCAGCGGATCGCCCAGGTGGAGGCGGAGCGCACCGAGCGCCTGCGAGATCGCCGGCTCGCTCACCCCCAGCGCGCGGGCCGCCGCCTTCACCGATCCCAGTCGAGCGACGTATACGAACGCGTTCAACTGCGTGAGAGTCACATCTCCTTCATAGACGCGTACGGCTCATTAAGGAATCCCTTATTCCCGGATTGTCCGCCGGATGTGACGGGGTGAGTGTGGCCGAAGTGAAGGTGGCTGTAAAGGCGAGGAGGCCGTCATGCAGGTTCCCGCGAGCTTCGAGTTCGAGCGGGCGGAGAGCGTCGGCCACGCTCTGGAACTGCTGGAAAGGTACGGACCCGAGGCCCGGCTGGTCGCCGGTGGCCACAGTTTGATCCCCATGATGAAGCTGCGACTGGCGCAGCCGGAAGCGCTGATCGACATCAACGATCTGACGGAACTCGCCGACATCCGCATCGACGGTGACGTGCTGGTCATCGGCGCGTTGGTCCGGCACGCCGACCTGCTGGCGAACGAGCTGGTCGCCCGGCACTTCCCGATATTCAGGGACGCCGAGCGGGTGATCGCGGATCCCATTGTCCGCAACCGCGGCACGGTGGGCGGCTCTCTCTGCCAGGCGGATCCGTCGGAGGACCTGTCGGCCGTCTTCGCCGCGGTCCGGGCCGACGCCGTCATCCGCGGACCCGGCGGCAGCCGTACGGTGCCGATCAGGGAGTTCCACGTCGGACCGTACGAGACGGAGGTGCAGCCGGGGGAGATCCTCACCGAACTGCGGGTGGTGATCCGGCCGGGCGGCGGCAGCGCGTACGAGAAGGTGGAGCGCCGGGTCGGGGACTGGCCGGTCGGCGCGGCCGGAGCGGCGCTGTGGCTCGACGGGGGTACGGCGCTCGGCGACGGCAAGATCACGGAGGCGGGCATCGGGCTGACCGCGGTCGGCGCGGAGCACTTCGCCGCCCCGGAAGCCGAGGAGTTCCTCATCGGAAAGGCGCCGGGAGAGGACGTCTTCCGGGAGGCCGGCCGGATCGCCGCCGAGCACTGCGATCCGCGGGCGGACCAGCGCGGCCCGGCCGACTACAAACGCCATCTGGCGGGTGAGCTCACCCGCCGGGCCCTCCACAGAGCGGCCACGCGCGCGGGGGAGGCGTCGTGAAGATCGCCGTTGCTGTGAACGGCCAGCCGTACGTGCGGGACGTCGAACCCCGCCTGCTGCTCGTGCACTTCCTCCGGGACGAGCTCGGGCTCACCGGCACCCACTGGGGCTGCGACACCTCCAACTGCGGCGTCTGCGTGGTTCAGCTCGACGGCACCCCGGTCAAGTCTTGTACCGTCCTCGCCGTCATGGCGGACGGGCACGAGGTGACGACCGTGGAGGGGCTGGAGAAGGACGGCGAGCTCGACACGATCCAGAAGGGCTTCGCCGAGTGCCACGGCCTGCAGTGCGGCTTCTGCACCCCGGGCATGCTCATGACCACCCGCTGGCTGCTCGACCGGAACCCCCATCCGGACGAGGGCGAGATCCGCGAGGCGATCTCCGGGCAGCTGTGCCGATGCACCGGCTACGAGAACATCGTCCGCGCCGTCCTCTGGAGCAGCCGAGCCGAGAACGGCAGTGAGCCCATGAGCGGTGAGGCCGTGAGCGGTGAGGCCTTGAGTGGTGAGGCCTTGAGTGGTGAGCCCGTGAGCACTGAAGCCATGGGTGCGGCCACGATCGAGAACGAGGGAGCGAGGCCATGACAACTCCCGCGACCAGTCCGATGGGATTCGGCCGGATGCGCCGCAAGGAGGACGCGCGCTTCATCCGCGGGCGCGGCAATTACGTCGACGACGTGAACCTCCCGGGGATGCTGCACGGCGCCATCCTGCGCAGCCCCCACGCGCACGCCCGGATCGTCTCGATCGACACGTCCGCGGCCGAGGCACATCCCAAGGTCAAGGCCGTCATCACGGGCGAGACCCTGGCCGGGCTGAACCTCGCCTGGATGCCGACGCTCTCCGCCGACGTCCAGGCCGTCCTGGCCACCGACAAGGTCAGGTTCCAGGGGCAGGAGGTCGCCTTCGTCGTCGCGGAGGACCGCTACTCGGCCCGCGACGCGCTGGAGCTGATCGACGTCGAGTACGAGCCGCTCGACGCGGTGATCGACGCCCGCCGGGCGCTGGACGAGGGCGCTCCGGTCATCCGCGACGACCTCGAAGGACGGACCGGCAACCACATCTTCGACTGGGAGGCCGGGGACCGGGAGCGCACCGACGCGATCTTCGAGCGGGCCGAGGTCACGGTCGCCCAGGACATGCTCTACCCCCGCGTCCACCCCGCGCCGCTGGAGACCTGCGGAGCGGTGGCCGACTTCGACAAGGTCACCGGCAAGCTGACCGTCTGGTGCCCGACCCAGGCGCCGCACGCCCATCGGACGCTGTACGCGCTGGTCGCCGGGCTGCCCGAGCACAAGATCCGGGTGATCTCGCCGGACATCGGCGGCGGGTTCGGCAACAAGGTCGGCATCTATCCCGGATACGTCTGCGCGATCGTCGGCTCCATCGTCACCGGCAAACCGGTCAAATGGATGGAGGACCGCTCGGAGAATCTCATGAGCACGTCCTTCGCCCGCGACTACCACATGCACGGCGAGATCGCCTCGACGCGGGACGGCAAGATCCAGGCAATCAGGGTCAAGGTGCTGGCCGACCATGGGGCGTTCAACGGCACGGCCCAGCCGACGAAGTTCCCCGCCGGCTTCTTCCACGTTTTCACCGGTTCGTACGACCTGCAGGCCGCGCACTGCGAGGTCACCGGCGTCTACACGAACAAGGCACCCGGCGGCGTGGCGTACGCCTGCTCCTTCCGCATCACCGAGGCCGTCTACCTGGTCGAGCGGATGATCGACGTGCTGGCGTTCGAGCTCGGCGTGGACCCGGCGGGGCTGCGGCTGCGGAACCTGCTGAAATCCGAGCAGTTCCCCTACATGTCGCCGACCGGCTGGGAGTACGACTCGGGCGACTACCCACGCACGCTGCGCCTGGCCATGAACATGATCGGCTACGACAAGCTCCGCGCCGAACAGGCCGATCGCCGCGAGCGGGCCGCCCAGGACGCGCAGCATGCCCGGGACGCGCAGCATGCCCGGGCCGCGCAGCATGCCGGGGACGCTTGGGACGGGGGAAGCGACCAGCACCTGATGGGCATCGGGGTCAGCTTCTTCACCGAGGCCGTCGGCGCCGGACCGCGCAAGCACATGGACATCCTCGGCCTCGGCATGGCCGACGGGGCCGAACTGCGCGTGCACCCGACGGGCAAGGCCGTGCTGAGAGTGTCCTGCCAGTCGCAGGGCCAGGGCCACGAGACGACGTTCGCGCAGATCGTCGCCGAGGAGCTCGGCATCTCGCCCGACGACGTCGAGGTCGTGCACGGCGACACCGACCAGACGCCCTTCGGGCTCGGCACGTACGGCTCCCGCTCCACGCCCGTCTCCGGAGGCGCCACCGCGATGGTCTCCCGCAAGGTCAGGGACCGGGCCAGGCTGGTGGCCGCCGCCATGCTGGAAGCCTCCCCCGAGGACCTCGAATGGACCAAGTCGGACGACGGGGGCAGATGGGCCGTCCGGGGCGATGTGACACAGGGCAAGACCATCCAGGAGATCGCGCTCGCCGCGCACTCCAACCTGGAGCTGCCCGAGGGGATCGAGGGACATCTCGACGCCACCTGCGTCTACAACCCGCCGAACCTGACCTATCCATTCGGGGCCTACATCTGCGTGGTGGACGTGGACCCCGGCACCGGCCAGGTCAAGGTCAGGCGGTTCGTCGCCGTCGACGACTGCGGGGTCAGGATCAACCCGATGATCGTCGAGGGGCAGATCCACGGCGGTCTCGCCGACGGGGTCGGCATGGCGCTCATGCAGGTCATGGCCTTCGACGAGGACGGCAACCACCTCGGCGCCTCCTTCATGGACTACCTGCTGCCCACCGCCCTGGAATGCCCGTCCTGGGAGCTCGGCGAGACCGTCACCCCGTCGCCGCACCACCCGATCGGGGCCAAGGGCGTCGGTGAGTCCGCCACCGTGGGCTCGCCTCCCGCCGTCGTCAACGCGGTCGTCGACGCGCTCCGGCCGTACGGCGTCCGCCACGCCGACATGCCGCTGACGCCCGCCAACGTCTGGCGCACGATCCAGGGCAGCCCGTTCCGCACCGACCTGGCGATCACATGACGCGCGTCCCGCCGGGCTCTTCCCGCTCAGGCCGTCTCGGGCTGCTTGAGCGGGCGGGCGTGCTGAGCGCGGGCCGCCAGCCGTACGTCATGGCGACGGTGGTCCGCGCCGAACGGCCGACCAGCGCCAAGGCGGGAGATCGGGCGCTGGTGCTGGCGGACGGCACCGTCGAGGGGTTCGTCGGCGGCCACTGCGCCCTGGCCGCCGTGCGGACGCAGGGGCTCCGGCTGCTGCGGAGCGGCAGCTCGACTCTCCTGCGGATCACGCCCGAGGCGGCCGAGCCGTACGAGACGGAGGGGCTGGTCGCCGTCGGCCAGCCCTGCCTGTCGGGCGGCACGCTGGAGATCTTCCTGGAGGCGGTGTTGCCGCCGATGCTCGTCCACATCCACGGGCAGGGGCCGATCGCGCGGGCGCTGGACACGGTGGGCATCGCCCTCGGCTACCAGACGGAGCTGACGGCCGATCCCATGGCGTCGCTCGCCGATGACACCGCCGCCGTGATCGTGGCCTCCCACGGGGCCGACGAGACACCGGTGCTGACCCGGGCGATCGCCGCGGGTGTCCCGTACATCGGGCTGGTGGCGAGCCGGAAGCGGGGCGCCGCCGTACTCGCCGAGATCGAGGGCGGAGACCGGGTGCACACCCCGGCCGGCCTGGACATCGGCACCCGCGTCCCGGCTGAGATCGCGTTGTCCATCTACGCCGAGATCGTCGCCTGCCGCCCGTCGCCCCCGTGACGGTCATCCCTTCCGCCGTAAGTGTCAGGGCCAGCAGGCTCTGTCAACCTCTGCAAGCCCGCCGTAAGTGTCAGGGGCAGCCGGCTCTGTGAACTTCTGCAAGCCCGTTATGGACGCAGGGGGCAGATGTTGCCGTTCTCGCCGGTCTGGGAAATCTCTAGTGTGCTCGGCATCGGAGGTGGCCATGAAGGTTGTGGGCAGTGCCCTGCTCGGCGTGAAGCGCGATCGGGTCTGGGCGGCGCTGCAGGATCCGGGTGTCCTGGTGCAGACGATCCCCGGCTGTGAACGCCTGGAAGCCGTGGGCGCCGACACCTACAAGATGACCGTGAGCGCGGGCGTCGCCTCCATCAAGGGCGTCTATCAGGGGGAGGTCGCGCTCGCCGAGCCCGAGGAGCCGGAGCGGTTCGTGCTGCGAGCCCGGGGCCAGGGCGCTCCCGGCACCGTCGACGCCACCGTCCAGGTGCGGCTCAGCGAGGTCGAGGGCGGCACCCGCGTCGACTACGACGCCGAGGCGGTCGTGGGCGGCATGATCGGCGGTGTCGGCCAGCGCATGCTCGGCTCGGTGGCCAAGAAGACCGCCGGAGAGTTCTTCTCGGCGGTCGAGGAGCACCTCCTTTCCGGTACGGCTGTCGCCCCCGAACCGGTGGGCGTGGCCGCGGCCCCGGTCGCCGTGGCGCCGCGGACGGCGGAGGCGGGCCAGGTGTTCAGCAGGGCGCCGGAGACCGCTGGGCGGAAGGCGCCGCGGCAGGGCGTTCCGGCCTGGTCGCTGCTCGCCGCGTTCGGCATGGGCGCAGGTATCGCCCTCGGCAGCGCCGTGATCGGCTGGCTGCTCGGCCGGTCCTGACCGTCGATCCACTCTTCGGTCCGGAATCAGGAGAAATATCTCGCGGGCCGCGATCTTCCGGCGTACGTTGACCGTATGCGGGAAGCTCGCGCGGAGGACGCTCGATCAGAGGCCAGAAGACTGATCCGTGAACTCTTCGGAGAGGAGCGTCCGACGGCCGTCGAGTTGCTCCACGAGGCCGAAGGCGTGCTCTCCCCCGATCGTGCGGCGCGCTGCGCAGAGCTGGCCCGCTGGGCCCCGCTCACGCGACGCTCCGCCGAGCTGGCCGCCATCGCCGCGTTGTACGTGGGGACGGCCGAGCTGGGCGCCCAATGGTGGACCGAGGGCAGGGGCGGGAAGCTCCCGCCGCCGGACGAGGTCCTCACCACAGCCGTCGCGATCGAGCCGTGGACCGACCTCACCGCGCTGGAGATGCTCGCCGCCTGGATCGCGGACGACGTGGCCGACGCCCGATGGGGGCCGCCGATCGCGGTGGCCGACCTGAACTCCTGGCAGGCCGAGGACCGCGTCGAGCTCCCTCATGGTGCCCGGACCGGTCAGCGCCTGGTCGTCGCCTTCGACGCCGGCGGGCGGCTGGACGCCGTCGTGGTCGGGCGCACGGACGGCGACCTCGGCTCGAACCTGGACTTCGCCTCCCTCCGCTACTCACGGCCGGCGGAGGCGCAGTGGAGCTGGGGCGTGGCCGCCGGGCTCGGCCCCCATCCGCTGCCCGGCGAGAGCCCCGATCCCTACGCGGAACCGGTCGACCCCGAGGCCGTGGCGGCGCTGCGGGAGTGGGCGGTGCGCCACGGCGCGTCCGCCTCCGTGGTGGGGCAGCTCTGGGAGGCGCGGGGCGAGGTGGTCGCGGCGATCGAGCGAGTCGACTGGATGTGGCGCAGCGCCGAATGGTTCGCCTGGTGGCGCGCCGTCTCCGCCCTCGTCGACGGCGAGGACGAGCAACTCGCCGCCCGGCTGTCCGACCTCGCATCCGGCCCCTGATCACAGGCGTCGGCCCGGCACGTTGGCCCGGGGCGCTGATCTCGGGCGTCGGCTGATTTCGGACACCGATCAGGGAGCTGATCTCGGGCGTCGGCTGGTTCGGACACCGATCAGGGAGCTGATCCGGGATCGCCGCCGAACCGGTGGCGGACAGTGATCCCCGGGCGACGATCCGGGTGCTTATGCTGGGAATTCGCCGCGTTCGTAGCTGGTTGCAGCACCATGTGAAGGTTGAGATCTTTTCTGATGTCGTCTGCCCGTGGTGCTACATCGGGCACGCGCGGTTCGCGAAAGCCGTACAGCTGTATGGAGGCGACGTAGAAGTCGTCTACCGCCCGTTCCAGCTGGAGCCGGACGCCGTCTCCGACGGTGCACCGTTGCGGCCTTGGCTGGAGCGGAAGTTCGGCGGCCCGGCGCAGGCGACGCAGATCATTGGGCGGGTCACGCAGGTGGCGGCCCAGGATGGTCTGGAGCTCCGTTTCGATCGAGCCGTCCATGCCAACACGTTCGAGGCGCACCGGTTGATCTGGCTGGGCGAGCGAGCCGGGCGCGGCGCGGAGACGGCGGACCGGCTCTTCCGCGCTCACTTTCACGACGGCCTCGATGTCGGGGACCCCGAGACCCTGGCGAAGCTGGCCGCCGAGCTGGGAGTCCAGGACACCGGTGAAGGGGTCGCGGAGGTCCGTCAGGATCTGTCCAGAGCCCGCGATCTCGGCATCAGCGGCGTCCCGCTGTTCCTCTTCGAGGGCCAGTTCGCCGTCTCGGGCGCGCAGCCCGTCGAGACCCTTGTCGCCGCCCTCCGTGAGGTCGAGTCACGTACGGCCGTCGCCGCGTCCCAGGACGGCTGCGACGACGGCTTCTGCGCGGTCTGACGTTCCGTACGGCTCCCGCCTACAGGGGCGCGGGAGCGGTACGGCGTCACGCCTCGTTGTCGCCCCTGTATGACAGCGAGGTGTGAAGGTGCTGCTGCGGCGCGGCCGGGGCGTCGGTCGCGACTCCTCAGCCGACGCTCGGACGCAGCCGCGCGATGACGTCGTCGATGTCCACACGTGGGCCGCGGTTGTAGGGAAGCTTGGACAGCAGCATCCCCATCGCGCAGGTGTCGGTGAGCGCGGCGACGGTCAGCCCGGCACCGATGAACGCGGCGACGAACAGGGTGGCGGGCAGCCAGAGTGACGCCACGACGGAGGTGAAGACGATGCCTCCCGCCACGAGTCGCACCTGTCGTTCCAAGCCCCACCGCTGCCTGCCGCGGATGACCGGCGCACCGGAGGCGATCCAGGAGTTCATCCCGCCGGTGAGGACGACGACATCGGACAGCCCCGCCTCCGACAGCGAGCGCTGCGCGCGCGTCGCGCGTGCTCCGGACTGGCAGACGAGAAGCATCTTTCCGCCCGCGTCCACGACGATCTGCCGCAGGTGGGCGTCCACCTGATCCAGTGGCAGATTGATGGCTCCCGCGATGTGGGCGGACTCGAACTCCGCCGGTGTGCGCACGTCGACGGCCGGCACATCCGGATCGGCGTCGAGCAGCGAGCGGGCTGATTCGGCGTCGATCGCCGAAGGGAGGGTCGGGACTGTCACGCTCTCTCCATTTCGTTCGTTGATAACTGGTGACTGGTGCTTTGTGATTGATGGGCGGTAGGTCGGGTCCCGTATCGGCCGGTAGGTCGGGCCTGTATCGGCCGGTCGACCGGGTCTCGCGTTCGCCACTCGGTCAGGCCGCGTGCTGGGCGGCGCGGGCGGCGATCACGTCGTTGACTCCGCCGCCTGTCAGCGCGATCGGCCGGTAGCCTTCCCGGGCGAGCAGCGTGGCGGCGATGGCCGCTCGTCGCCCTGAACCGCAGGCGACGAGAACCGGGCGGTCCCTGTCGAGTCCTTCGGGAATGCCTTCTGCCACCAGATCGGGCAGGAATCGCTCCACCGCGCCGTCCAAATGGGCGTTCTCCCGCTCATTCGGCATCCGGACGTCCAGCAGCTGTGCGTCCGGCTGATCGAGACGCGTGAGGAAGGCGGGTAGCTCGACCAGGGTGAAGGTCTCCGTGGCGGCCGGGCCGAGGTCGCGGATGACGCCCCGCACGGTGTCGATCCCGATTTGCGCGAGCTGGGTGACCGCCTCCGCGACGTCCTGGCCGGGGTCGGCGACCAGCACGATCGGCGCCCCGTACGGCAGCAGCCACCCGACCCAGCTGCCGAAGTCGGTGCCGAGCTCGATGCCGACCGAACCGGGAAGGAACCCCGCGGCCTGCGCCCGCCTAGGGCGGATGTCGACCACCTGCACGTCGTCTGTCCAGATGCCGATTGGCCGGCCAGCCTCTGGCCGGGTGCCGTCAGGCTGGAGGTCGTCCGTGCCACCAGGCCGGCGAGCGTGAGCGGCAGGGTTCGGCCGGGTGCTGTATCGCTGAGCGTCGTCTGGCCGGGTGCCGACCGGCCTGGTGTCATCTGGTCGGGTGTGATCTGGCCGGCCGGGGGCGGTCACTTCCGGGACCCCAAGTGGGGGCATCGGGGGGACGCCATGGACGTTGGCCGGGCCTATGTGCCGGTAGAAGGCCGGGATCGGCAGCGGCGCGGCGAGCAGGTGGTCGGCGAATCGCCCGGCGTCGTCGATGGCCAGCATCGGGTTGCTCTGGAGCTCTTCACCGATGCTGGAGGTATACCGACCGGCGCCGGTGGCCGTGCAGAACGAGCCCTCGCCATGGGTCGGAAACAGCCCGACCGATCGCGGCAGGGCCGCGAGCCGGTGCAGGGAGCCGTGTTGCAGCCTCGCGAGCGTGCGGGCGCGGGCTGGGCCCAGCAGGTCGGGCCTTCCGGCGGAGGCGACGAGCAGGCTGCCGCCGGAGAAGACCGCGACGGGTTCTCCGTCGATCAGCACCAGGTAACTGGTGTGCTCCGGCGTGTGGCCGGGAGTGTGGATCGGGCGGATCGACAGACCGGCCTCGGCCTTGATGTCGTCCAGGTGGAAGGCCGGCGTATGCGCGTAGGCGGCGGCCGCGGCAGCGGGGAGCACCAGCTCCGCGCCTGTACGGAGCGCCGCCTGCTCGCCGCCGGAGACGTAGTCGTTGTGCAGGTGGGTCTCCAGCACGAACCGCAGCTCCACGTCCCGCTCGGCCGCCGCCGTCAGGAACCGGTCGATGTCGCGCTGCGGATCGACGAGGACGCCCAGGCCCTCGTGTGTGAACAGGTAGGTCTGATCCCCCAGTCCGGGGGTTCGAAATGACATGACGTCCATGTCACTTGCCTCACTTTCTGTTAATACCCCCCGGGGTATAGCCGGGACGTGGGTATGGATGAAATGCGCGCCGAGTGCGGCCTGGTCGGCCGGTGAACGGTGCGTACGGCTATGGAATTTCACATACCCCCGGGGGTATATCGGGAGCGTGCGACGGTGATTGGTTGTCGCGGGCGGTGGCGTTGACTACGGGCAAACAGGGTGACTACCGGCAATGCCAAGGCCGGGAGCGGCTTTTCTGGGCTTGCGGCAGGTATGGAACGGATTCCTGCGCGGGGCTGAGAGCGGCTCTCCGTGCTGGCGGGCTTGTTGCCGCATCGGCGTCGAGCTACGGGCTTGTTGCCGCATCGGCATAGAGCCAGGGCGGGGCGTCGACTATGCGAGCGCCAGGAACAACTTCTCCAGCTCGGCCACGCTCATCGGCGGCTGTTCCCCGCGCTCCTGGGCCGCCTGGCAGTGCCGTAGGCCACTCGCGACGATCTTGAACCCGGCCCGGTCCAGCGCCTTGGAGACGGCCGCCAGCTGAGTGAGCACCTTCGTGCAGTCCTCGCCGGCCTCGATCATCGCGATCACGCCGGCCAGCTGTCCGTGCGCCCGGCGCAGCCTGGTCACGGCATCGCCGAGCATCGCCTCGTTCATCTCCATGTCCGCAATATACCCCCAGGGGTACCGCAGGGGGCAACTCGGAGAGTGAACTCATCCCGCTGACCCTCGGCGAAATCCGTCGCATGTTCGTCCGCCTGATCAGCCGCGCCATCTGCGTGGGACGGTAGACGGGCCGGTGGCCGCCGTCCGCAGATGTTGGGCGCGCCATCCGGAGATGTCTCATTGATCCAGAGTTTGTCGGACTAGTCGGGTAAGTTCCCGATCACTGATCGACCGCTACCGAATTGGAGGTCGTCTGTTGAACGCGGAAAGACCCGCGTGGGAGCAGCTCAGCGGGGTTCGGGTGCTCTCTCCCGTCCAGCCGCGCAAGCTGGCGAAAGTGCCCTTCGTCGAGATGGCGGAGGGCCGGCTGCAGGGCGTCGTGTCGAGCGGTTCCGACATCGGGCGGGTGTACGTCTCCTCGATCACCGCTGGGACGCACGGATACAACTGCAGCACCAACAACAACCGGCCCTGCGGCGGACTGCGCGGATCACCGTGCAAGCACCTGCAGTCGCTGGTCGACGAGGCCGTCCTCCAGTACGGCCTGGAGTGCGTGGCGCGCTATCTGCGCGTCGAGGGTGACAGCGCACTGAGCCTGGTACGCAACCTGAGTGGTGGGCACGAGTCGATCCCGGCCGCCGTGGTCTTCAGCCGATTCCTGCGGCACCTGGCCTACCTGGAGCTGCCCGACACCACCGAACCCGTCGCCGAGTTGCACTGGTTCCCTTCGTTTGGCGCGGTGAACTGATGCTTGGAACACAACTGGCGGCGCTGCACGACGGCGCCCTGCCCGGCGTCGACGAGGCGCTCGACCTGATCGCGGGTTTCGACGACGCGCTGGTGAACGGACTCGCCCGCCTGGGTGAGGAGCGCACCGCGGCCCTTGTCGCGCTGGCGGGGGCCGTGGGGGGAACCCCTCTCGGCCCATCGGCCGCCGAGGCGGCCGAGAAGATCGCGGCCGGTTCGATCTCGGAAGAGCACCTGACGACACTGGCCGGAGCGCGCACCACGCTGTTCGGCGCGGTCCACGACGCGCTCCTCGCCCGGCTCGACGGCGCGCTCGGCCGTACCAGAACGGCCTGGCAAGGCGCGCAATCCGGGAACACCGACCCCCTGACCAGCGCATGCCGCTCCTGGCTCGCCGAGCTGGCCATCACCGGATGGCGCGGCGTCGACCACGACCTCGCCTCCTCCGCCGACCAGGCGATCCAGAACCTGCTCGCCGAACCCCGGCTGCGGCGCCCGGCGATGCTGCTCGACGGGCTCGCCGCCGAGCTGAGGGCCTCCTCCCCGATCGGAGCCATGGAGCGACTGCCCGCCCGCCGGTGGGCGGACCTGTGGGCACGCGCGTTGCTTCTCATCCAGACGGCCGGCCTCGACGCCACCGAGCAGGTCTCAGGACGTCTCCTGCCCCTTGGCGTCGACATCCACGAGCACGGTACGGCGGTGCAGATCCAGGTCCACGCGATCCTGGAGCCGCACGGCCGCCTGGTGCGCACGAGCGTCGCCGCCGCCAAGGTGGACACGATCTCCGGCCCGTTCGTCTGGCAGCTGCTGAGCTCCTACCCCCTGCTGCTGGGCGCGCTGGCCCAGCGCCTCAGCCTCGAGATCACCGACATGGCGTTGCTGCCCAGCGGTGACCTCCTGTGGCAGGAGGACAAGGCGCGCGCCGGCGAGCACGCCGACCCGTTCGTCACCGCCAGGGTCCAGCTGCCGGGGGCGAGCGCGCCGGCGATGCCGCCACTCGAACGCCACCCGGTACGCATCGCCGAGCCGGTGTTCATCGAGGGCTACAAGAGCGACGGCCAGACCCTCCAGCTCGACGGCGCCGGCCTGGCCTTCGACCTCGACCGGCTGCCGCAGTCAGGGCCGCTGACACCCCAGCTGCTCAAGACGTCGACCGCCTGCATCGGGCTGATGCGCTGGGACGGCGGGCAGTGGCGGCTGCAACCGCTGGCCGTACAGGCGAATGTGAAGAAGGAGGTGGTCCTCGTGCGGGGCGGTGACTGGGCGCAGGGGCCCACCGACCCGAAGGTGGTCAAGGTGCTCGCCAAGGCCGGCGATCCCGTCGCCGTGCTGAAAGAGCGGGCAGGGCGGTTGCTGAGAAAATGACCCCAAAGGAAACGACACAGACCAGACGTCAGATCCTTTACTGGCGCCTGCTGGCGCGCGTGTTCGACACCGAGGAGCAGCCGTCGCTGGAGGCGGCGAGCGTGGCCATCGTCGAAGACCTCGGGCTGCCGCCCGCGCTGCTCGACCCGGGCGTCTCGGTGGACAACCTGGTGCAGCGCTTCCCCGAACTGGGCGACCAGCTGCGCGACCTGGACGGCGACGAGGTGCACAACGCGGCGCTGGTGTCGAAGCTGCTGCTCAACGTCTTCGCGACCGGCAGCGGCACGGTCACCGCGACGCAACTGGCCGCATGGAAGCAGGACGCGGGCTGGCTGCGACAGGGGCTCGGCGACGAGGCGGGCAGCGAACTGGCCACCGTCGAGGGTGACCTCGTCAGGCGTATGCGCCTGCGCGAGGTGCTCGCCGACCCGGCGCTGGCCAAACAGCTCACGCCGAGCATGTCGCTCATCGAGCAGTTGCTGCGCGACAAGTCCAACCTGTCGGGGATCGCGCTGGCCAACGCCAAGGCGCTCATCCGCAGGTTCGTCGACGAGGTCGCCGAGGTGCTGCGCACGCAGGTGGAGAAGACCAGCACGGGTGTGATCGACCGATCGGTGCCGCCGAAGCGGGTTTTCCGCAATCTGGATCTCGAGCGCACGATCTGGAAGAACCTCACCAACTGGAACGAAGAGGACGAGCGACTCTACGTCGACAAGCTCTTCTACAAGCAGACGGCCAAACGCACCACCCCGGCCAAGATGATCGTGGTCGTGGACCAGTCGGGGTCGATGGTGGACGCGATGGTCAACTGCACGATCCTCGCCTCGATCTTCGCGGGGCTGCCCAAGGTGGACGTGCACCTGCTCGCCTACGACACCCGGGCGCTGGATCTGACGCCATGGGTGAACGACCCCTTCGAGGTGCTGCTGCGCACCACGCTCGGCGGCGGCACCGACGGCACGGTCGCGATGGCGCTGGCCCGGCCGAAGATCACCGATCCACGCAACACCGTGCTGGTGTGGATCTCCGACTTCTACGACAACCGGTCGCTGATCACCGACTTCGAGTCCTTGCACAGGTCCGGGGTGAAGTTCATCCCGGTCGGCTCGGTCAACAGCTCGGGCCACGCCAGCGTGGACCCCTGGTACCGCCAGAAGCTCAAGGACCTCGGCACTCCGGTCATCTCCGGACACATCCGCAAGCTCGTACTCGAGCTCAAAACCTTTCTCAACACCTAGGAGACTCCCTTGCTGCGCGCCCCCGCAGAGATCAAGTTCGCCGACGAGCTCGACTACCTCGAGTCGATCGACACCGGCCCCAAGCCGTTCTCCTGGCGGCTCAGCCCCCGCATGGTGCGGATCTTCGTGCTCGGCTCCGAGCGCTCCGACGGTCTCGACCGTGAGATCCCGCAGAAGTGGTTCGGCGACCGCAGCTTCGTCGAACGCAGCATCGTCACTCTGGCCTCCGACCGCGGCCTGCTGCTCATCGGCGACCCCGGCACCGGTAAGAGCTGGCTGGCCGAGTTGCTCGCCGCCGCCATCTCGCGCAACTCCACGCTGGTCGTGCAAGGTACGGCGGGCACCACGGAAGACCACATCAAGTACTCCTGGAACGTCTCCATGGTCATCGCCAAGGGTCAGTCCCGGGAGTCGATGATCCCTTCGCCCATCATGACCGCCATGGAGCGCGGTGTGATCGGCCGCTTCGAGGAGCTCACCAGATCGACGAGCGACGTCCAGGACGCGCTGATCTCGATCCTCTCCGAGAAGTACATCTCCATCCCCGAGCTCCCCGACGACGGCAACGACGACAACATCGTCTTCGCCCAGCCCGGCTTCTCCATCATCGCCACCGCCAACAGCCGCGACCGGGGCGTCAACGACCTGTCCTCGGCGCTGAAGCGGCGCTTCAACTTCGTCCGCATCCCCGTGGTGACGAACAAGAAGAGCGAGGCTGAGATCGTCCGCTTCCGGACGGCCGAGCTGCTGCGCAGGCACCAGATCGACCTGGAGCTGCCGCCCACGCTGCTCGACATCCTGCTGCAGAGCTTCGCCGACCTGCGCGCGGCCGCCGACTCGGCCACCAGCGATGACGACAAGCTGGAGTCGGCGCTGTCCACGGCCGAGCAGATCGGTGTCCTGGAAGACGCGATCCTGCACAGCAGGTTCTTCGGCGACAGCACGCTGAAGGCCGCCACGCTGGCCGGCTCGCTGGTCGGTTCCCTGGCCCGGCGCAGCCCGGAGGACCTCGCCATCCTCAACAAATACCTGCACGGCGTCGTCGAGCCGCGCAGCAAGCAGGACGAGGGCGGCCCGTGGAAGGAATTCCTCGACGGCGGCCGCGAGGCGATCGCCACCCTGTCATGAGTTCCTTCGACCCCCTGCGCGAGCAGCTCGCGAGCGCGGCCGCGGCCTTCGGCGCCGGCCTGGTCGACGACGTCGAACAGGCGCTGAAGACCGACGTGGAGATCTTCCCCGTCTGCCATCACTCGCCCGCCTCCGCGCTGGCGATGGTCAGGCGGCTGCGGGAGAAGCAACCCAAGGTCATCTACCTGGAGCTCTGCGAGGACCTGCGGCCGGTGCTGGAGGAGCTGCGCAACTGCAAGCTGCCGGTCGCGTTGCAGGCCTTCGCCTCCGACATCGACGGCTTCCCGCTCGAGTGGGCGCCGCTGAGCGTGATCGCGCCGATCACCGAGTCCTCGGCGGAGTACCAGGCCATCGCCTACGCCCTGGACACGCCGGGCGTGGAGATCGTCCTGGTGGACCGCTCGGTCGACCACGTCTTCCAGTGGGAGCCGCGCACCCGCGCCGCGGCCGACGTCGGCATCGAGATCGGCGACCTGCGGCCCGGATTCGCCGCCTTGGAGGAGCACCTGCTCCACCACGGCAAGGTGCGGCACTGGTCCGAGTGGTGGGACCAGTACGTCGAGCAGCCGCTGTCCGGCGCCGACTACGACACCTACCGCCAGGTCATGGTGCTCATCGGCAGCCTCTTCCGGCGCCTCAAGCCCGAGGGCAACGAGGTGGACGAGAACCGCGAGCGCTACATGTGGACCAGGATGCGCGAGCACCTGGCCGCGACGGGCACCGACCCGGCCGAATGCCTGTACGTGTGCGGTGCCTTCCATGCGGCCAGCCCGGTGCTGGACGAGCACCTCGACATCAGCCCCCGAACCTCCACCACCTGGCTCTACGGGCTCATCCCCGCCAGCCATTCGGGGATCGAGGAGCAGTTCGGGCTGGCTCCCGGCTCGATCTCGATCGCCGCCGCCACGTGGAGCAAGGCGGTCAAGCGCACCGGGCTCACGCCGTACAAGCTGGGTGGCAAGAGCGCGCGCACGGCCCCGCCGGCGCCGAGCACGCCCGCGGAGACGGAGAACCGGCTGTCCGCCTTCCTCACCCAGCCGCCGTCGCTGGACGGTTTCGACGAGGCGGAGCTGCTCGGCTGGTGCGTGGAGATCGTCAGGCTGGCCCGCCGCAACGGATACCTGGCCAGTACGGCTGACGCCATCGCGATCTACGAGACCTCGATCCTGCTCGCCGGCATGCGTAACAGGAAGCGGCCCACGCCGTACGACTTCCAGGACGCGGCGGTCACCTGCATCGAGAAGGACGCGGTCCCGGGCCGTCGCGACGTGCGGCGGCTGTGCGAGATCCTCCTCGGCGGCGACAAGATCGGCCAGGTCGGTTATGACGCGCTCCCGCCGCTGGCCCGGGACGTGCTCGACCGGCTCCAGCCGCTCGGGCTCGACCTGCAGAAGCGGACGATTCAGCGGGCGCTGATCGACCTCGACGCCCATCCCGAGCTGGAGCCCTGCTCGCACCTGCTCTGGATCCTGCGCCGCCTGCTGCCGGACGACGCGGTGCGGCCCATCATGGGCTCCCGGAGGCTGGGCGAACGCTCACATCAGGAGAGCTGGGATCTCGCGATCGGGCGCAACCAGCGCTCGATCATCGAACTCGGCTACGAGGGCGTCACGATCGAGCAAGTGCTGGAGCAGCGGCTGCGGCGCGCGTGCTGGGACGAGAAGGCCACCGCGGCCACCGCGCTGGACGCGGTCGAGGACTCCATCCTCTACCTGCGCAGCCGGCGTTTCACCGACGAGCTCGGCGCCCGGGCCGTGGAGCTGCTCGCGGGCGAGCGGACCGTGGACGACGCGCCCGACGTGCTGCGCCGCATCCGCCGGCTGCTCGCCCACTACCGGGCCGTCGATCCCGAGCTGCCCGCGTGGGCCAAGTCGTTCGTGACCACCGGATACGCGCACTACTGCACGCTGCTGCCCACCGCCTTCGCCGCGGAGGAGACCGGGGTGCGCCAGGTGGGCGCGATGCTCGGGTTCCTGTTCACGATGGAGAGCCTGGCGCTGTCGCTGGGCTGCGACCGGGCCCAGCTCGAACTGGCCGTTCAGCAGTCACACCCCGAGGCCCCCGCCAAGGTGGCGCTGCTGTGGACGGCGCGTTTCCAGCTCGGGCTGCTGACCATGGCCGAGCTGCGCGAGCGGGTGGGCGAGCTGCTCGGCAACCCGCTGGTGGTGCCGTCGGTACCGCAGTACATCAGCGGGTTCGTCCAGGCTCTGGAGTCCGCGCCCACGCTGACACCGTTCGTGGTCGAGGTGCTGTCCAGGGCGTTCGGGCAGCTTCCCGACGACGTGCTGCTGCCCTGGCTGCCGAAGCTGATCACGACCCTCCGTGACCAGGCGCCCGAGCTGGTTCCTGTGCTCGTGCGGGAGGCCGGGCGGACCTTCCCGGCCCGGCTGGCCGACGTGGACTCCTTCACGCCGCCCTGGCTCGCGCGGCCGCCCAGGAAAGCGATCACGCTGCCGTCTTCCGGTCCGGTCAGCCGGTTGCTGGCCGTACATCCCGAGACCGGTGCGGCGGTGGCGGAGCTCCTGGGCTGCGCGGCGGTTCCGGTCCTCGGTGCGAGCGGCGAGGTGGCGGCGCTGCTGGCGGCGCATCCCGAGACCGGCGAGGCCGTCGCGGGGGTGCTGACGGCCACCTGATTGGCCACCTGATTGGCCACCTGATTGGCCATCTGACGGCAGCGTCCGCGCCCGTACGCCGAAGGACCCCGGAGATCTCCCGGGGTCCTTCTACGGCCGCTCCGGAGGTCGTCGGTGTTCACGATGACCAGTGCCGTGACCGCCAAGGCCGGGCCGGGCCTCGGGCGGCCGCAAACCGTGACGGACCGTGAAGGCCCCGCCGGGCAGGCTCTGACGACGAATTTCGGATTCTTCGGCAGAGTGCGCCGATTCCCCAGGTGGGCACAGGTCGGTAGACACTGGAACATGCCTAGCGTCCGTATCGGGGTCGATACCGGGGGAACGTTCACCGACGTGGTTCTGGTGGACGAGGAAACCGGCCAGATCGTCACGACCAAGACTCCCTCCACTCCTGCCAATCCCGCCGACGGATTCATGGCAGGCGTGCACAAAGTGCTGGAGATCCACAGCGGCTCCCGCGACCTCGACGCGGTGTCGGGGATCGTGCACGGCACCACAGTCGCCACCAATCAGCTCCTGGAGGACCGGCCGGACGGCACGGCCCACCTGGGGTTCATCACGACCGAGGGCTTCGAGTTCATCCTGGAGATCGCCAGGCAGAGCGTCCCGGACGGGTACGGCAACTCCTACTTCTGGGTCAAGCCGCCCAGGATCGTCCCGGTGCACCGGGTGAAGACGATCGGCGGGCGGCTCGACCACCTGGGCGAGGAGGTCCGGCCGTTCGACGAGGCGGAAGCCGTACAGGCCGCGAGGTGGTTCAAGGATCACGGCGTCACCGCGATCGGGGTCTGCTTCCTGCACTCGTACGCCAACCCCGACCACGAACTGCGCATGCGTGACGTGCTGACGCGGGAGCATCCGGATGCCGTCGTGTCGCTGTCGTGCGAGGTCCTGCGGGAGTACCGGGAGTACGAACGCTCGGTGACCACGCTGGTGGACGCGGCCGTCAAGCCGATCATGCGGCGGTACATCGACAACCTGTCCGACCGGCTCGGCCGCCAGTTCTCGGTCATGAAGAGCAACGGCGGTGTGCTGTCGGCCTCCGAGGTGGTCCACCAGCCGATCACCACGGTCCTGTCCGGCCCGGCGGCGGGCGCGCTCGGCGCCGCGCTGATCGCGAGCACCGCCGGCCACCCGAGCGTGATCACGCTGGACGGCGGCGGCACCTCCACGGATGTGGCGGTGGTCGTCGAGGGCGAGCCGTCGCTGACCACCGAGGGCAGCATCGGCCGCTACCCCTGCAAGATCCCGATGATCGACATCGTGACGGTCGGGGCAGGGGGCGGATCGATCGCGTGGATCTCTCCCGAGGGCACGTTGAAGGTGGGCCCGAAGTCGGCCGGGGCCGATCCCGGGCCGCTGTGCTACGGCAAGGGCGGCACCGAGGTGACCGTCACCGACGCGCACGTCTTCCTCGGCCGGGTGCCGCCGCACCTGCTGGGCGGCGAGATCCCGCTGGACGTCGCCGCCGCCAGGTCGGGCATCGAGGCGCTGGCGGACAAGCTGGGGCTCACTCCGGAGCGGTGTGCCACCGGCATCCTGGAGATCAGCGCGTTCAACCAGTCGAACGCGATCCGGCAGATCACCGTGAAGCGCGGGCTCGACGTGCGGGACTTCCCGATGGTCGCGTTCGGCGGCTCGGGGCCGCTCCTGGTCTGCCGCCTGATCGACATTCTCGGCCTGCCCGCCGCGATCATCCCGCCGAACCCGGGCAACGTGTCCGCCTTCGGCCTGCTCACGGTCGACGTGAAGAACGACTACGTCCGCACCCACGTGTCGCGCGACCCCTCGCTGGAAACCGTGGCCACGATCTACGGGGAGTTGGAGGCCCAGGCGTCCGTGGCGCTGGATCGCGAGGGCTTCGCCGATCATGTGTACGCGCGCAGCGCCGATCTCCGCTACTACGGCCAGGCCTATGAGGTGCGGGTCCCGGCCCCCGAGGGGCCGCTCGACGAGCGGTGGCGGGCGACCGTGCTGGACCGCTTCCACGAGGCGCACGAGAAGCTCTACGGGTACGGCTACCGCGACGACACCCGCCACGACGTCGAGTGGGTCAACCTGCGGGTCTCCGGCATCGGGCCGATCACGCGCCCCGCCATCGCCCGGAGGCCGCGCCTGGAGGACGATCCCAGCCCGGTGTCCACCCGCGAGGTGTTCTACGAGCAATGGGGGAGAACGGTCATCTACCGTCGGCAGGATCTCGGCGCGGGCGCGGTGATCATCGGCCCTGCGGTCATCGAGGAGTACGGCTCCACCGTGCCGGTGCATCCGGGTTTCACCGTGACCATGGACGACTACGGAAACCTTGTGGTGGTGAGCGACAAATGAGCACGGATCGGACCCGACGCAGTGCGCGCGGTGTCTCTATGGCGCGCCTACGGCACGGCGGCCCGCGAAGGACGATCGGCCCGCGTGACGACCGAGGAGCGGTGAGCGACAGATGAACAGCCCGGTCGACCCGGTTCTCGTGGAGATCGTGGAGGGGACGCTCGCCTCGGTCGAGATGGAGGTCGAGACCGCGATCGCCCGCACGGCCCGCTCGCCGATGATCCGTGACGCGCACGACTTCCGGGCGGGCATTCACGACGTACGGCTGCGCAAGCTGACCGGCCGGTCCTACTCGGCGCTGGTCCAGCCGATCGTGCGGGACTTTCCGCTGGAGACCATGAAGCCAGGGGACGTCTTCTTCCACAACGACGTCTATCTGTCGGAGGGCGGCATCGGCCATCTTCCCGACCTGTGCGTCACCGTGCCGGTGTTCCACGACGGGCAGGTGGTGGCGTTCGTCCAGGCGTTCGGTCACCACGACGACATCGGCGGCGCCGTACCGGGATCGATGCCCTCGCACGCCCGAAGCGCGTTCGAGGAGGGCCTGATGGTCCCGCCGATCAAGCTGTGGGACCGGGGCGTGCCCAACCGGGCGGCGTTGACGATCATGACGCGGAACACCCGGATGCCCGATTCGCTGGCCGGTGACCTCGACGCCGAGTGCTCGGCGTGCCTCATGGGCGCGCGCAGGCTGGGCGAGCTCTTCAGCCGTTACGGGCGGGAGGCCGTCGAGGCGTGCTTCGACGCGATCATTTCCAAGACCACCGAGACCTTCCGCCGCGAGCTGCTGGCCAAGATCCCTGAGGGCGTCCACGTCTGGGAGGACTACGCCGAACACGACGGCGTGGACGAGCCCAGGCTGCACGCCCAGCGGATCACGCTCACCGTCGACCACTCGGCGGACACGCCGCTGACGATCGACTTCACCGGAACGTCGCCCCAGGCGAAGGGCCCGATCAACCACGCGGGCGACTACGCCGACGGCGTGTTCCTGAAGAAGTGGCTGGCCCCGATCCTGCGCAACCTCGCCGACACCCCGGAGCGGATGGCGGAGCTCGACGTGAACGAGGGCGTCGTGCCCTTGATCAAGATGGTGTTCCCGGAGAAGGGGACGCTGCTGACCCCGATCTTCCCCGCGCCCACCAACGCCCGGACGTTCGTGATCCTGCGCCTGCTCGGCGTGCTGGCGGGCGTCCTCGCCAAGGCCACCGGCGGCCGCATGCCCGCCGACCAGGAGACGATCCGTTACACCGGCGTGTACGGGGAGTCGGACGACGGTCCGTACCTCATGCGGGAGGTGCTGGGCGGCGGGTCGGGCGGTCGCTGGTACGCCGACGGGGAGGACACGATCCACGTCGTCCCCGACTCGCGCAACATCCCGGTCGAGTTCGCCGAGGCCCGCTGGCCGTTCCGGGTCGAGCGTCTCGGGCTGGCCGTCGACAGCGGCGGCGCGGGCGAGTTCCGCGGCGGCCTGGGCTACGACAAGCACCTGCGGATGCTGCGCGACGCGTCATTCATGTCGATCGCGGACCGGTCGATCCTCGCCTGCTGGGGTGTGAACGGCGGCAAGGCCGGGCGGCCCTTCATCGTGACGGTCGACGGTGAGGAGATGGAGGGCCTCGTCGACGACTTCCCGGTTCACGCTGGGGAGATCGTCCGGGTTCGTACCACCGGGGGCGGCGGCTGGGGCTCGCCGTACGATCGCGCCGTCGCCTCGGTCGCGGCCGACGTCCGTGACGGCAAGGTCTCCCTCGAAGCCGCCCGCGACGACTACGGCGTCGTCCTGTACGGCTCCCGCGACGATTTGCAGGTCGATGCGGCGAAGACCGCCGAGCTGCGGGCAGCCCTCACGGCCGCCGTTCCGGAGGACTCCCCGTTCTTCGACCGCGGCCCCGGCTACCCCACGCTGTCCGGTGGCCTGCCGTACGCACCGGTCGACACTGTGGAATCGGTCGACACTGTGGAACCGGCCGACACTGTGGAGAAGAATCAGGCGGCCCGGACCACGTGATCCTGTTCGCTTCGGGGGCGGCCACCCGCCGCCCCCCGAGGCTGCCTGGGTCTTGCTTCCTGGGGGCGGTCACCCGCCGCCCCTGAAGCCGCCCGGGTCTCGCTTCCCCGAGAGGTGCTCGCGCGGAGTCTCGCCGGGGCGGTCTCCCGCGCCCTCGCGGATCGGCGCGCCGCCGTCGGCGGGGCGAGGGTGAGGCGGAAGCCATAGGGCTTTCGCGGATCGTTGGGCAAGACCTGACGGTTGCCCCGGAGGACCGGCCTGGCAGGCTTGCGGATGGGAACCGGAACGCGTTTCCACGCTGCTTCGACTCGGAGGACGATCGTGCAGGGACCACTCGGCGGAATCGTCGTGCTCGACCTGTCCCGGGCACTGGCCGGGCCGCATGCCGCGCAGATGCTCGGTGACCTGGGTGCGCACGTGATCAAGGTGGAGCACCCGTCCGGGGACGAGTCCCGGGGGTGGGGCCCGCCCTTCGTCGGCCCAGATCACGACATTTCCACATACTTCTTGGCGGCGAACCGCAACAAGCAGTCGATCACGGTCGACATGAAGTCCGACGAGGGTCGTGAGCTCATCGGACGGCTGGTACGGCAGAGCGACGTGCTGATCGAGAACTTCCGCACGGGCGTGCTCGACCGGCTCGGCTTCTCGGTCGAGCGGCTGC
>JBIOWF010000248.1:0-3408 GCA_044868295.1 Microtetraspora sp.
AGGGCAAGCAATACAACCGCGTGGCGTTCGACCTGATGGCCACCATCGCTCCCGACGTCGAGGCGACGTTCGCCGCGATGGTCGAGCGGTACGGACCCAGGGCCGGCAAGTCGTTCGTGGTCACCCAGGCCAGGCGGTCGGGCAGGACCTGTGGTGCCGCATCACCTACACGGTGACTGGCGGCGAGAAGTCCGACGTCCGTAGGTCGCTGGCTCGCTGCCTTCGTGACGCCGGCACCGAGCTGGTGGGCGGCCCGGTGATCGAGGTCTGTCGCGTGCACCGGTCGAGAACGACCAGATGCCATCTGACGGGTCGTAGCTCGTCGCCGGGACGGATACCCGCCCGCGAGGTCGAAGAGGCTTCGCGGGCGGGTATCACACCATCAGGCCAGGAGATTGGTCTCCACCCGCTGCTGGCCGATCGGCGAGATGGTCGCGAAGCCGGTCGAGTCGTCGTACTCGACGAGTACCTGGTCGTCGAGCCGCCCCAGCACGCGCCGATAGTTGTCGACGCGCGCCACCTTTAGGTCTCGCGCCAGTTCCTTGTCGGTCGCCCCATTGATCGACGCGTAGAGCAGGAGGAGCGTCTTGTCCTCCATGCTCATCTTCGGCTGAAGCACCCGGCGAACTCCACCGACTTCCCAGATGATGGGGACGGTGCGATCCACCAGCGCCGTGACGATGCTCGTCGCCGACTCCACGGTGGTGCTGTGGAAGATGCGAACCAACTCCGCCATCACCCACTTGACGGAGTGCAGGACGTAGGTCGCGTCCATGCCATTCGCGTCCACGTCCCCGCCTACGTGTGCCACGTCGCGGTTGTTGCGAACTTGATACAGCGCGACCAACGCACGCGGGATCGTGATGCGGACGGAGTCGGGGCCGGCCGTCTTCGGCGTCTTCGCCAGCGCTTCACACTGGGTCTTGAGGTCCCCGCCCTTGGACGCCGACGGGGGGTAGTTGCCGCCGTCGAAGTACCCCTTGAGGATGCAGAGCACGATCTCGCAGAACCGACCGCCGTCGAGCTCGGCGTATTGCCAGCGGCGCTCACGGTAGTTGCGCGTGATCTTGGCGAACTCCTCCAGCAACTCGTCGCGCAGGCCCTGGGGGAGGAGCCCCAAGGCCTGCTTTGCGTCGAGCGTCACGCCGACTTCGAGTCCTTCTTGATCGGCATGTCGTACTGGACGGTGTTTCGGCCGCCGTGCGTGGTCCGGATCGCCTTCATGTCCGACGTGTCGAGCCAGCGCTTCTGGCTCGCCGTCACCATCAGAGAGTTGTCCGGGATGGCTGGGGACTTCCAGCCCATCTCGTCGTACGCGGCGAGCACGTGGCCGACCTCAATCGCTGTGATCTCGAGGTGCTCCTCGAGGTAGTAGACGAACACGAGGTTCTTCTCGTGGTTGTTGGTCGGCGCCTTCTGGGTCACGAAGTCGCGCAGCGACACCTTGCCTTCCGGACGGAAGTTGATGTCCTTCACCCGGGGGAAACTCTTCTTGGCGGCGGGCTTACGCACGCGGGTGCGCTTCGCCTTGGGCTGCTCGGAGCCATCCTCGGCGCTCCCCTCAGCGTCGTCGGAGGCGGCGTCCTCGGTGAGCGGCGGGACCACCGACAGCGTGGGCTCGGTCTTGGCGACCGGGGCGAGGACAGGCTCTCCCACGGGAACCCCGGCGGCGCTGAGCAGAGCCTGGAGAGCCAGGCGCTGGTTGTCCTTCAGTTCGAAGGCGTTGACCGCCTCAGCCATCTTGGGCATGGCCTCGATGAGGCGGTCGAGCAGGTTCCCCGGCGGGGTGACCTCGGTACTCATACGGCGACTCCTCTTGTCGCTAGTAGGGATCACCGCGGAAGGGATCCCGACAGAGACGGGAGACACCGGGTCAAACCGCCACACTCCCGGGTGCTTGTGCACCGGCGCGGACGGAGTAAAGTCCATCAACGTCACTCCAATGATGTTGCTGGGACCTCGGCCCGGAGCCTTCCGCTCGGACCGGGGTCCCTGCGGCGTTCAGCAGCATACACCCGCCTAAGGACACCGCTGTAAGTACTGCGGTGTCATTCTGTGGATAACTTCAGGCCCTGTCGCCACATCAACCTCACAGGTTCACCCTCGTCCCAGGAGTGCGCCCTTAGCCTCGACCAATCTGTGGACGACACGCGGCGCGAATGCTCTTGACGCGGGGGGCGGAGGGTGTATCGACACAGCTGAAGTGGCCCGTTCCGGGCTGGGAATGGGCCACCCCTGGAGCGGATTACGCCCGGCTCAGCACGCGCCGTACCTGCGCGGGCTGCCACATCCTGGGCTGGCCTGATGGCAGCGGCACGCCGTCGCAGGTCAGGGCGTGGGCGATCGCGGTCAGGGTCGCTCCGGTGCGGTGCATGGCGGTGATCCGCTCGGTGATCGAGGCGGGCACGCGGGACTTCGGTCCGGCGGTGATGCCCTTGGCCTTCGCCGCACCTAGGCCGTCACGGGTGCGCTCGCTGATCTGCTCCCGCTCCCACTCGGCGAGTGCGGCCAGCACTCGGAGGACCAGCCGCCCGCCAGACGTGGACGAGTCGTCTCATGTCCAGCGCGGTCAGCGACCACCCATGCCGTGCGGCGTGCTCGATGACACCGCCGAGGCCGGTCACCGTACGACCGAGCCGGTCCAACTTGGAGACGACCAGAGCCTCGGCCTGGCCGGCCTCCAGCAGGGTCAGAGCGTAGGCCAGGCCAGGACGATCGGACCGGGCACCCGAGATGCCCGCATCCTTGGTCCATGTCACGTCCCAGCCTCGGTGTTCTGCCTCTTCGATGGCAGCGTGCTGGGCGTCGAGGCCATGGCCCGAGTCGGCCTGGCTCGCAGTGGACACGCGGAGGTAGGCGACGACCCTCACGCGTCGTCGTCCTCAGCCTTCGAGGCGAAGGCGCGGACGTCCTTCAGGGGTTGCGACGCCGCCGAGCAAGGCGCGCAGGTCGGCCGGCGCAGCGAGGTTGCCCTTGCTCCGTTTGGTCGCCTTGGCCTTCTTCTCGGGCGGGTAGACGAACGCCAGCGCGCCAGCGGGGGCGGGGCCGTCCTGCGGGCAACCAGCTGCCACCCACGGAACCCGCAGTTCGCGCAGGTCCTTCACCGTGTAGGAGCGGGGACCCTGCCAGCCCAGCCGGTCGAGTTTCGGCCAGCAGGTCAGCGCGGGTCTCGGCCTTGGGTGCGTCGGTGGTTCCTGAGCCTGTCGAAGGGCTCAACCAGCGGGGTCGGCTCAACCACGGGAGTGGAAGTGGCGAAGGGGCCCGGCGTCAGCCGGGCCCCTTCGGGTGCGTGGTGCCGTGCGGGCGAGCTGGACTCAGAAGTCCATGCCGCCCATGCCGCCGTCACCGCCGCCGGGCATGGCCGGCGCCTTCTCCGGCTTGTCCGCGACGACGGCCTCGGTGGTGAGG
>JBIOWF010000249.1:0-7783 GCA_044868295.1 Microtetraspora sp.
CCCATGCCGTAGAACATGGGCTGGGTGATGCGCCGGTAGGGCTCCAACAGCGACATCAGCCGGTCGATGGCCGGTTCGGAGGGCAGCTCGGGAATCTCGGCGGGGTTATCGGGCATGATCTTCTCCACGTTTCCAGGCTCCTACCGGGTCGTGCTCCCCTCCTACTGCAGGGACGTCGCAGATTCGACCAGGCCCGGTCCACGGGTGACTCATGGGCTGTGCCGTGATGGTCGTGCGACTTCGGCACCGTGTTCGGGGACGAGGTTCCGAGCCCGCCGGTGGGGAGATGCCAGGGGCGGGCTCGAGGCCCGCCACCGACCAGGGTGTCAGTTCGAGACCTTCAGCTTGGCCGCGTCCGCGTCCATGCTCGCCAGCACTGCGTCGAGGGCCGCGTACTCGGCCTCCGCGATCGCGCCGTAGGCGAAGTCGATGGTGAACTCGGCGTAATCAGCCGCGGCAGTCGCGGCGTGCTCGGCGGCCTTGGCGTCGTGCTGGGCCTTCCGCTCATCGATGCGCTTCCGCGCGCGTTGCAGGTGCTCGTTCCACGACCGCTGGAAGTCGCCGGCGTGCGAGTCGGCGTCCTGCTTGACCTGCTCAGTGCGCTTCTGCACCAGGCTGGCGGTTTCCTGGGTCCGCTGGCGGGCGTGGGCGACGTCCTGCTCGAGACGCTCGCGAGCCTCGGTCCGCGCCTGGGCGACGCGCTTCTCTGCTTCTCTCGCCCGTACTGACAGTCGGGCCAGGTCTTCGGACAGTGTCATTCTCTTCCTCCTGTTGTGTGGTTTCTTGCGTGAGTCGTGGGGTGGCTGGTTGTCGTGGGATGGCTGGTTGGGGCCTGGGCGACGGTTTGAGGTCGCCCTTGGCCTGGCGCGAGGCTTGTCGTGGTGTCAGGCTCGGCTGACGGCCCGCTCCGGGGTGGAGCCGACCCCCGACTGGGCGGTGGCGTGTGCGCGGCGCAACCGCACCGAGAGGATCAGCGCGCCGATGCCGCTGACGATGCTGAACAACCCGAAGACGGTGGCGAGGGTGAGGGCACCTGCGTCGGGACGGATCGCGAGCACCACGCCGAGGGCCATGGAGACCAGGCCGCCCAACATCCACCAGGCACGCTCGCCGGCGGCCTCTCCACGGCCGAACGCGAGGGCGACCTCGATCGCCCCGGTGACGAATGCCCAGGCACTCACGAACAGGGTCAGGACGACAGCGGTCATGCTCGGCCAGGCGAGGGCGATGGCGCCCGCGGCGGCTGAGAGCAGGCTCAGAAGCAGGTAGCCGAGGACCGGTCCGGCATGCGTGCTGGTGAAGGCGCGCACCGCGTCCGCGGCGGCGTTCACGAAGGCGTACACCGCGAACAAGAAGACGAACGCCCCTACCGTGATGTCCGGCCAGGCCACGGAGACCAGACCAACGGCGATGGCGAGCACACCCTTCCAGAGCAGGGAGTCCGAGATGGACTTGAACATGGAGCATCTCCTGATGTGTCGATGACGAATGTGTCTCGTGTCCTCGCGGGCCGGTTCGTCAAGGCCGCCGGTCGGGAGCTTCCCTAGAGGCCGCGATCCACGTCTTCGACGTTAGGCGCCCGGGCGTGGCGCGAAATCCACGAAAACCCCAGGATCTGCGGCCCCTGCTTGGCCTCGCGAACTTCCGTCGGGTCCGGTCAGGGTCCGGCCTCACGGCGATGGGCCGAAGCCAGCCGGTCACGTGGTCGCGTCATCTGGTGACGGCGGTGGTGACTGGGTCGCCGGCCCCGGGGCCCTGGCTGGTCACGTGGTGAGCGAGTTGGGTGCGGGAGGTCACCCCGAGCTTCCGGAAGGCGTTGCGAAGGTGGTACTCCACGGTGCTCGGCGTGACGAACAGCTGAGCAGCGATCTGCCGGTTGCCCTGACCTTCACTGACCAGGGTTGCGATCTGTGCTTCGCGCGGTGTCAGCTCCTCGGGGTGACCTACGGCCTTCTTCCGAACTCGCTCCCCAGTGGTGCGGAGCTCTACGCGGCACCGCTCCGCAAACGGCTCGAGTCCCATCGCCTCGAACATCTCCAGCGCCCTGCGTAGCTGGTCCCGTGCTTGGCCGCGGAGGCGTCGGCGGCGTAGCCACTCCCCGTAGAGCAGGTGGGTGCGAGCCACCTGAGGCATGGACCGAGTCGTGCCGAGCAGGCGCAGGGCGTCCTGATACCCCTCCTCGGCGTTGTCGGAGCCGGCTACCAGGGCGGCAGTGGACCGGGCCAGCAGACCCCGTGCGAGCGGCGTGGCTGAGGCGCCGGCACGCTCGCTCAGCTGCTGCAGCGCACGCTCGGCGAGCTCCTGCTGGCCGGCTCGCACCGCAGCCTCGACCAGGTCAGGGAGTGCCTGCGTGGCGACAAGGGGGGTTCCGTCGACGAGGGCCGGAGTCAGGCACCCGACGGCCGCCTCGTAGTTCCCGAGGCCGATCTCGAGGACGCCGAGCGCGTACGCCGCCACGGCCGCTTCCCCGGCGGCGCCGCGCTTGGGCGCTTCGGCGGCAACCGCGGCTGCCATCTCGCGTGCCATCGACTCCTGCCCGCTCAGGGCGAGACCGATGACTCGGTGAGCGCCCGTTGGAGGAACGACCGCTTCATTGCGGGTCACCTGCCCGAGGTCGCGCGCCTCGGCGTCGGCTGTCCGCGCCGCTGCCAGCCGTCCGTAGTGAGCATCGACGAAGGCACTGCGGAACGCCAGGCCACCGGCGAGCCGCGCCAGGGCTCCGGTGCGGCGAGCGCCGTCGATCCAGAGCGTGCTGAGCCTCTCGGCCATCGCGTCGTCGAGGAGGTCGACGGCGGAGATGGCGGCCAGCTCGAGGCGTCGCAGAACCACGCCTGGATCGGCATCACCTCGCCGGAAGGTGCTGAGGGCTTCGCGGATTACTGGCACGCCGGCGGTGTACCCCTCCGTGAGTCGCGCGGCGTAGCCCCGGAGCAGCAGCACCGCGGCCGACTCCGACGTCGCCTCCGTGGACGGGAGCTCTAGCGCCAGGCCGGCGATTTGGTCGAGGAGGGCCGCGCAGGGGGCCCAACCGGCGAACACGGTGGACTCCAAGGCCGAGAGTAGAGCGTCCCTGGCGCCCTCAGGGTCGACCGAATGCAGTCGTCGAGCGACATCCAGGAAGGTCTCGGCTGCCTCGGCGACGCGGCCGCAGGTCGCTTCGATCGTTGCTTGCAGTCGCAGAGCCTCCGCACTCGACGCCGGGTCGTCCAGCCTCGGCGAGGCCTCCTGGAGGAGGGCGCCGGCCCGATCGATGGTGCCGGCGAGGACGTGGACCTGGGCCGCAGCCAGTTCTCGCTCGGCCCGGCGCTCCGGGTCAGGTGTGAGCTGGGCCGCCCGCTCCAGCAACAGAGCGGTGGCGGGGTAGCCGCCTCGGTTCCGCACGTGGGCAGAGGCAGCTTCGATGTCCGCTGCCACGGCCTCGTCGCGGTGCGCGGCTGCCGCGGCGAGGTGCCAGGCTCGTACGACGACGTCGAGATCGCTGGCCGCCGCCAGAGCGCGGTGGACACGTCGACGCTGATCCGGCGGCGCCGCGTGGTAGACCGCCGAGCGGACCAGAGGGTGTACGAACCGCACGTCAGGGCCCAGCGACAGCAGACCGGCGGTCTCCGCAGCCGCCGAGGCAGCCTCGGTGATGCCGAGGTCGGCTGCTGCACGCCACAGCACGTCACCCTGCCCAGGGGTCGCGGCTGATGCCAGGAGCAGCAGTGACTGGGTGTCCACAGGCAGCTCGCGGACCCGGCGCACGAAGGACTGTTCCAGCCGGTGCCCGACCGGCAGTGGCTCGAGAAGGGGCGCCATGCCCGTGCGCTGCTCAAGCGACAGCCCGCGTGCCGCCTCCAGGACCGCAAGTGGGTTTCCGTTGGTGCCCGTCACGAGCTGGGCCGTCACGAGGGGGTCGATCGGCCGGCTCATCGACTCCGCGAGCAGCTCCTGGGCCGCTTGGTGGGAGAGTCCGGCGATCTTCAGCCCGGGAAGTTCCGACAGCGGAGGATCGTCGTGCGGGGTTTCCCGCACCCCGAAGAGCAGTCCGACCCGATCGGCCAGTAGCCGGCGCGCGACGAAGGCCAGCACATCGCTCGACTCCTCGTCCAGCCATTGTGCGTCATCGATGACGCAGAGGACGGGCCGGACCTCGGCAGCGTCTGACAGCAGCGTGAGGGCGGCCAGACCGATCAGGAACGGGTCAGCAGGCGGACCCGACTCCAGTCCGAACGCCACGCTGAGCGCTTGGCGCTGGGGGTCGGGAAGCCGGTCTAGTGCCGGCAGGAACGGCGCGAGAAGCTGATGCACGCCGGAGAACCCGAGGTGCTGCTCCGACTCGGCGCCCACCAACTCGATCACCTGCATGTCCGCCGCACAGGCGACGGTGTGTTCCAGGAGCGCGGACTTGCCCACGCCCGGGTCCCCCAGGAGCACCAGCGCACGACTCTTCCCGGTTCGCACGTCGTGCAGCAACTGACCGAGCACCTGCCTTTCCACCTCACGATCGATCAACCGCACGTCGATCACGATAGGCCTTGGACGACCGCTGGTCGCCCGACGACGCCTCCCCTACCCGCGTGAAGCGGTATGCCGGATATTGAGGCCATGGCTTCCAGGAGTGACTCAGTCCATCACGTGCACCCGGTGACGGCGGCGATGCTGGCCCAGCGCGCCGCGGACGCTCAGCTGAGGTTGGCGGACCGGGTCACCACGTCCGCCGAACCCATGCCGTTTGTGTACCTCCACGCGGCGGCCTTCTGTCTGTGGATGCTGCTGATCGAGTCCAGCCCCTGGCCCACGCTGAAGCTCATCGTCTCCCTGGAGGCGATCTTCTTGTCGACCTTCGTCCTGATCGGGCAGAACCGCCAGGCCGCATTCCAGCAGGCTAAGGCCGACCACGACTTCGTCGAGTCAGAGCTCGAGCTGAAGACGAACACCGAGCTGACCCGACGGATCCACAGGCTGACCACAGAGCTTCACCGTCGAGTCATCCTGGAGGGAAACGGCTGAGGACCGCCGTCCGATGACGACACAGGAACGGGTGACAGAGCGAGGACCGACGTCGCGGGGATGGCAGCCGGTGGACCCGCCCCGACGGCCAGTACTGCTCGTGAACCCGCGATCTGGCGATGGGGTCGCAATCAGGGTCCGCCTTGTCGAGCGTGCCCGCGCCCTTGGGATCCACGTGATCGTGCTCGGCCCCGGGGACGACTTCGGGCGGCTCCTCTGTGCCGCCGTGGACGGGGGAGCCGACGCACTGGGGATGGCAGGTGGCGACGGCTCGCTCGCGGTCGTGGCCGCTGCAGCCGCGGCTCACGAGCTTCCGTTCATCTGCGTCCCGGCGGGGACTCGCAACCACTTCGCTCTGGACGTCGGGGTGGACCGCCACGACGTTGTCGGCGCCCTCGATGCGTTCATCGGGGGAGTCGAGAGCCACGTGGACATGGGCGACGTCAACGGTCGCCCCTTTCTCAACAACGTGTCGCTGGGGATCTACGGAGAGGCGGTCCGTCAGGCGGCCTACCGCGATGCCAAGGTGCGCACTCTCATGGAGACCGCCGAGAAAGTGCTCGCGCCGGGTGGCGACGCCCCCGAGCTGCGCGTGGTAGACGACACCGGACATCTGCACGACGAGCCGGCAGTCGTGCTGGTGTCCAACAACCCCTACTCCCTGCACCGGCCCCCAGCAGGCACTCGCCCGCGGATGGACAGCGGCGACTTGGGCGTGATCGTCCTCGACCCTCCGGAACCTGGCCCCCACCGGCCCGGCCGAGCGTGGAGAACACCCTCCCTGGAGGTCATCGCACCTGCGCCGATCCATGCGGGAGTCGATGGGGAGGCGGTGGAGCTCGAGCCGCCGCTGCGTTTCGCGATCCGGCCGAAGGCGTTGCGGATCCGGATACCGAGCCACCATCGGGGCGTCTCGCCCTCGACGCGGCGGAGTATCGGTGCAGGTCCGCGCCGACCCCGGCCGCCCTGACCCCTGCCCCGGTGGCCGTGTCGGTGATTTCCCCGCCCATGGCTCATGGCGATGGTTCCCGGGCTGGAGGGCTCAGCTCCTGGCTTGCGATGCGTCGGCTCCCCGCCGTGCAGGATCGATCGCTGCCATCACCATCGCGGCAGCTCCAGCTCCGAGGATGGAGCCGATGACGACATCGCTCGGGTAGTGGACACCTGTGTGGACACGTGACACGGCGACAGCACCCGCCAGCAGCCCGATGGGCACGGAGAGGAGGGGGAGGCCGCGACCCACGGCGTAGGCGAACGCGAATGCCGACGCGGCGTGCCCCGAGGGGAACGACGTCGATGCCGGCATCGCCACGTAGCGATCCGCGAAGTCGCCGGTCTCCACCCGGGCGGGCCGTTGACGGCGGGCAACCGGCTTGATGCCCAGGTTGATGGCCGCGGAGGTCGCACCGATCGCCAGCACGCCCTCCAGAGCGGTGCGGCGGCCGCGCGCACCGCCGACCAGGGCCATCGCGCCGGCGATGCCCAGCCACAGCTTCGAGCGATCCGCCGCACTCGAGAGCCGGCGGAACGCGCCGTCCAGCCGTGGGCTCGGAGTTCCCGCGACGGCCTGGGTCACCGCCCGGTCCATCGCCCCGAGCTCCCGCAGGACCTCGGCCCAGACGGCGGGGCGGCCGCGCCGACCCGCGCCGCGCCGCGCCAGCGCCTCCTCCATCGTCGCCCGCTCAGTGCTGCCCTGCTGGGACATGAAGAGAACCTTACTGTCGTACCTGGCAGGGAGCGGGTTACAGCTCCGGTTCAGGTGGAAGCGGGCGGTTCCAGAGCCTTGTCGCGTCCCGCTTGGTCATGCCGAGCATGCGAAGCACCGCGAAGGTCGTCTCGTCCGCCATGCGGCCGGCATCTGCCCCGGGATGCGACTCCAACTGGGCCCTGAGGCCGGCTAGGCCGCCGAGTCGTCGCCGCGACCGGACTGCTGCTCCGGCAGCGGCCGGGTGCAGATGCGGTGGGCCTGGCTGCGCGGAACGCCGAACATCCGCAGGAGGTCCTCGGTCACTCGGTCGGTGGTCGCCTCAACGTCGCGGTCCGGTTGGTCGTGGAGCAGCTGACCCAGCGAGATGAGCGCTCCGGCGGTCATGGTGACGGCGACGTCGAGGTCCTCGACGTCAAAGCGACCGGCGTCGACCGCGGCTGCGATGTCCCGCCGCACGCGTGGCGCGAGGCCGCTGTCGGCGCTCATCAGACGCAGCGCATTGGCCAGGAGCACACGGCTCAGCTCAGGCTCGCTGCGGTTGAGCCGACCGGTCAACCGGAAGCTGCACGCGAAGACCTCGGCGGGGTCCGCGATGTCGTCCGTCACCCGTTCCAGGAGGTCACCGTAGGCGTCTATGACCACGTCGAGCGCGGCGTCGAACAACTGCTCCTTGGTATCGAAGTGGTTGTAGAAGGAGCCCATCCCGACGTCGGCGGCCTGGGTGATCTCGAGGATCGGCACGTTGGTCCGGCCGTCGGCAATGAGTGTCTGGGCCGCTCGGATCAGGGCAGCGCGGGTCCGGGCCTTGCGACGCTCCAGCCGGTTGGGGGTCGCGGTCGCTGCGTTGTCCATCTTCGCTCCTCGTCCCGTTCCGTCATCCTTGGTTCGATGTCGGTCCCGTTGGTCCCATTCTACAGACTCTTCACTCAGACATGACAGTTTCGTCAGAAGGACATAACTGATGGGATATTCGCAAGTGACGATCCGTTCAGTTGGTCGTCTACCGTGGCCAGCAACCGTGGTGTCAGGCCCCCTGGGAGTCGCTGTCTGTACGAGTGGCACGCGAGATGTCGCCGGACCGCT
>JBIOWF010000250.1:0-13839 GCA_044868295.1 Microtetraspora sp.
GCGGGCCGGCCGTCGCCGTACTTGGGGTGAGTGATGGGACTTGAACCCACGACATCCAGGACCACAACCTGGCGCTCTGCCAGCTGAGCTACACCCACCATGCCCGCCGCTCAGCGCGGCGTACGAAGAAAGTGTAGCGGCAATTTCGAGCTACTCGTTACGAGTTACTCGTCAGGAGGCCGAGATGGCGTCCGAGACCTCGCGCGCCGTGGCCGAGTCCGGGCCCGGTTGGGGCACGAAAACAGCCGCCCGGTAATAGCGCAGCTCCCGGATGCTCTCGGTGATGTCGGCGAGCGCGCGGTGCCCGCCCTGCTTTTCCGGGGAGGCGAAGTAGACGCGTGGATACCACCGCCTCGCCAGCTCCTTGATCGAGGACACGTCGATCATCCGGTAGTGCAGGAAGGCGTCCACGACGGGCATGTCGCGCGCGATGAACGAGCGGTCCGTCGCGATCGAGTTGCCGCACAGCGGAGCCTTCTTGGGCTCGGACACGTGTCCGCGGATGTACTCCAGCACGATGGCCTCGGCCTCGGCGAGCGTCACCCCGCCGGACAGCGCCTGCAGCAGCCCGGAGGCGGTGTGCATCTCCCGCACCACCTCCGACATCTGCTCCAGCGACTCCGGCGGCGGCTTGATGACGATATCGACGCCTTCGTCCAGCTGGTTCAGCTCGCCGTCGGTGACGATACAGGCCACCTCGACGAGCGCGTCACGGCCGAGGTCGAGCCCGGTCATCTCACAGTCGATCCAGACCAGCAGGTCAGTCATGGGACAAGCGTAGTAGGACGCTCAACTCGCTTCGAGTGAGTCCAGCACGCGACCGATGACGGACTGGTCCAGATTGTCGGGCACGGAGATGTAAAGGAGCGACGGGCGCTGCCCCGCACCCCGATCCACCAGCACGAACGCGCCCCTCTCCGTCTTCCACTTCCAGCCGTTGGCCTTCGCCTGCTGGGTGAAGTCCATCTCGAACTCCGTCACCCAGGCATCGTGACCGCTCACCTTCATGGGCTCGTTTCGCAGGATCTTCCGCTCGTGCTGGGGCGCGTAGAAGAGCCCCTCATAGCCGAGAAGCACAGAGGCGACCGTGTTACCCATGTCCTGGGTGCCGGTGTAGGGCACGGGCCGCGGGAGGACCGCCGCGTACACCGAGCCGACCCAGTCGCCGTCCTTGCCGTCGTAGTTCTTCTGTGAGATGGCCATGTAGCCGCTCGTCCACTGCGGCACCTCGAGGTTGGCCGGATTGTTGATGTCCGACGACTTGGGAACCAGCCACGGGTCGCCGGGGAAGGCGTAGGAGAGCCCCGTCACGGGGTCGGTGATCCGGCCATCCGACGGCTGGGGCAGCTCGCGCGGCGCCGCGGCTGACTGCGAGGGCGTCGGCTCGGGTAACGGCGTCTCCGGCGCGGCGGACGGAGTGGACGAGCCGGTGATCGTCGTCCCGCGGTTGTGGACGAAGAAGACGACGCCGCCGATCACCAGCGCGAGCGCGACGAGGATGGCGACGCCGCCCAGGACCCACGGCCAGAACGAGGTCGTCTGCGGCTGGGCGCCGAATTGGGGCACCGGAAGCTGCGCGGTCTGCCCCGGAGAACCCCACTGGCCCGGCTGGGCGGCCTGCTGGGCGCCGGGCTGAGTGCCCTGCGCCCCCGGCTGCTCAATCGGGTGGGTCGCGTCGGTCCACTGGGACCCGTCCCACCAGCGCAACTGGGGGGAACCGTACGGGTCGGGGTACCACCCGGCGGGAGTCGTCGTCATGCGGGTCAGATTAGCAATCTCCGAAGTTGCAGGAGATTGCCGGAAATGCAGTTGAGATCAGCATTTTCGCGCGACGAGCGCCCGCGTGCCGGAGCGGATGCCGGGCAGGAGCGGACCCCACCGGCCGGGAGCCGTCACCATTCCTCCCGCGTCACCTCGTGCGGCTCCTCATTCGCCCTGGTGCCCCGCCAGGACGGGTGGCGCAGATGGTGCTCGCCCGTCCACTCGGCGTACTGCACCTCGCCCACGAGCACCGGCTCCACCCAGCGCGCGCCACGCGTTTCCTCGCGAGGCAGGTGTTCGTCGAACGGCGGCTTGGCCCGCTCCAGCGGCGCCAGGCGGTCGGCCAGGTCGCCCAGCGCCGCCTCGGTCAGTCCCGCCCCCACGCTGCCGGCATACACCAGCCGTCCCCCTTCGTAGACGCCGAGGAGCAGCGCGTCGATCATGTCGATACGGTGGCCCTCGCCTGGTTTCCACCCGCAGACGATGACCTCCTGGGTGCGGGCGTTGTCGACCTTCACCCAGTCGGCGCCGCGCCGGCCGGGCCGGTAGACCGAGTCGAGCCGCTTGGACACTATCCCCTTGAGCTCGAGTCGCCGGGACTCCTCCAGCACGTGGGCGCCCCCGGCGCTGTAGTAGGGCGGGACGTCCCAGTGGGCACCGGCGTGGACGAGGTCCTCCAGCAGGCCCCGGCGGGCGGTGTACGGCAGCCGGGTCGAGGTGGCGGCGTCGACGTGCAGGACGTCGAACAACAGGAAGGTCGTCGGCCCGCCCTGCTCGTCGAACGTGACGATCTCCCCATCGAGCACCAGCTCATGGCGGCCCACCGATCGGGCGAGCGGGAGCAGTTCGGGGTGGGCGCGTGTGATCTCCTTCGCGTCGCGGGAGAACAGCCGGAGCCGGCCGCCCTCGATGTAGGCGAGGGCGCGGACCCCGTCCCACTGCATCTCGTGGGCGTAGTCCTCGTCCGGTTCCGGCAGCGCGCCGGGCCGGGCCGTCATCGGCGAGTACACCGGCAGTTCCCCCACACGCCGGTGGTACCCCGGCAGGAGATCGGTACCGCGCGATGCCCGAGGCGGGAACCCGGGCGGGGGATGACCAGGCGCTCGCCGCCCGGCCCGGGGCGCCCGGCAGGCAGGCCGCGCTGGAGGCGGGGGGTCAGCCCGAGCTCGGGGCCTGGGCAGGGGTCAGCCCGAGGCCGGAGCCTGGGCGGCGGGTTACTCCCGGCTCAACACTTGTAGGAGAAGCTCGCCTTGTCCTGGATCGGCTTCCCCGTCGTGGTGGGCGAGAGCACCCGCAAGGTGGCGGTGCCCTTGAACCTTCCGGTCCCCGTGACCTTCCAGTGCAGCGGAAGCTCGACGGAGCCGGCTCCAGAGATCACCCGCTGCTCCTGCTCGGGTAGTTTCTGCCCGTCGCTGCGCAGCCAGATGTAGCGGATGGTCCCCGCTCCGCCGTTCGTGGTGACCCTGCCGATGATGTTCGCGGTGCCGTCGCAGCTCAGCGCCTTTTTCGGAGCCTGGACGTTCACCTCGCGCACCGCGACCGCCGCGTCCGGCGTCTGGCGCAGCCAGAGGATGACGGCCGCGAGGATGATCGTGAACAGCAGCGTCCCGGCCCAGGCCGTCGTCCGCTTGCGCCGCCGCCGCGGCCGTACGCCCGCGGCCGCCTCCTGCAGGCGGCGCGTCTCCATCTGGTTTCGCCCGGACCGCCAGACCTGTGCGGCCGTCGTGTCGTTCGGCACGCCCGGGCCGAACCGTACGGACGTCTGCCCGGGCGGCTCCTCCCGCAAGGACTCCTGCCTCGACTGAGGTGGGGCCAGTAACGTGATGATCTCGCCGGTGTCCGGGGCGGGCGGCGGAGGAGATGTGGGCACCTCCGCGGCCGCCCACCAGTGGAGGGTCTCGACCAGCCGCTCCCTGGTGGTGAACCCGGATGGCAGGACGTCGCGCCCGGCGAGCAGGGTGTCGCGGGCGGCACCCAGCCCGTGGAGGGAGGCGGTGGCGGCGGCCCGCTCGAACAGATCGGCCGCGTGGCCGTGCGCCCAGCTCGCGGCCAGACCCCTCGCCAGCGCCGCCCAGGCGGCGATGTCACGTTCCCGGGACACGGGCTCCTCGCGAAGCGCCTCCAGGAGGCCGCGTTCGGCGAGGAGTGCCGAACCGTCGTCACCGATCACCACGGTGCCCGGATGCAGGGCGCCGTGGGTGAGCCCTCCGGCGTGCAGGCCGAGCAGGGCCTGCGCGGTCTCCACCATGATCGTGCCGGCGCTGCCCGAATCCGGGCGGTTGCCGCCCTCGGTGAGCAGGTTGGCGACGGTGGGCATGGCGCGGCGGCCGGTGATCAGCCAGATGTCTCCGCGCGCCGTCACCAGGTCCGCGATCGGCAGCAGACCGGTCAGGCCGGTCTGCTGCAGCCGCCGGTCGGCGGTGACGACGGTGATCAGCCGCGTCCTGGCCGCGGGTTCGGCGACGAGACGCGCGTCGAACCGCAGCACCCCTGAAGGCGCCCCCGCCGGTGACACCGCGTCGTGCCATGTGCCGATCTCGCTGGCCCGGGTCCGGCCGGTGAGCCGGTGGCCGGCGATGGTCGAGCCGTCCTGCATCTACCGCCGCCTTCGGAGCCGTCCCGTCATACGCTTCATGGCAAGTGTGGCGGGCACGAGCCCGGTCGTCATCAGGCCGATGGCGAACAGTGCCACCGGCACCGTGGCCGGATCCGGCATCGGGGTCTCCGTAGCCGCCGACGTGCTCTGGTTTCCAAGGGTGGTCGTGGGAGCGCCGGTCGGCATCGTGGGCTGGGAGGTGCCTGGCTGACCTCCAGGGGTGGCGGTCACGGTTTCGTCCGGTTCCGGCGTGGGGCTGCTGGACTTGTCCGGCCTGGGTTTCGGTTTGGCCGTCGTCGGTTTCTTCGAGGGTGTCCTGGTCGGGAGGGGTATCGGCGGTCGGGTGGTCGAGGGTACGCCGGTCACGGTGGGGGTCGGGCTGGGGGCCCGGCGGCTCTTGCGGGGGGATGGGGATGGGGTCTCGGTGGGCTCCGGCGGGACGGTTTCCTCAGGTTCGGGGGTGCCGGTGTCGACGGCGGTGGGCCTGGCCGGCGACACGACGGAAGTGTTGGCCTGCGGTGTGGTGTCGCTGACCGAATTGACCAGTACGACGGTCCCTCCAGCGATCACCGCCATCAAGATCGTGGTGAGGCCGATCCTTATCCCGGCCTTGCCGAACAATCCTCCGCCGAAGGACTCGGACTCGGATTCGGCGAGCGTCGTGCCGAGATCGGGCGCCGAGCCGGTCAGCGGGAAGAACGGCAGCAGGAGGCCGGCCAGCGCGGCGAGGCGGCCCCGTCCGCGCTCTTCCCAGCCGGCGCCGTACGCGTCACCGGCGACCCTCTCCAGCTCCCGGAGGAACGCCTCGGCCGAGGCGGGCCGGTCGGACGGATGCTTGGCCATGCCGCGCTCGATCAGCCGCTGCAGCCCCGGTGGCACCTGCTCCACCGGGGGAGGCATGGCCTGGTGCTGACGGGCCAGGGCGGCGAGGTTCTGCGCGCGGAAGGGCCGGGTCCCGGTGAGGCACTCGAAGAAGACGATCGTGGCGGCGTAGACGTCGGTGGCCGGTCCGGCGACGCCGCCCGACCACTGTTCCGGGGCCATGTACGGCGGGGTCCCGGACAGGCTCACCCCTTCTCCGGCACGAGCGGCTATGCCGAAGTCGACGAGCTTGCTGGTGCCGTCGATCTCGACCATCACGTTCTCGGGCTTGTAGTCCCGGTGCACCACGCCGATGCTGTGCGCGGAGGCCAGGCCCAGCAGCGATCCCTTGAGCACGGTGAGCGCGGCCTCGGGGCCTGTCGGGCCTTCCGAGCGGAGCATCGCGCGCAGTGACACGCCGTCGACGAGCTCCATGACGATGGCCGCGCCCTGGGGCGACTCCACGTAGTCGTAGAAGCGGGCGGCGTGCGGGTTGGGCTCCATCATCGCCAGCAGGTGCGCCTCGTGCCGGAACCGGGCGAGGAAGTTGAGATCGGCGCGAAGCTCGGCGGAGAGATACTTGATGGCCATCAACTTGTCGTCGGAGTCGCGCCGCGCCAGCACAACTCGACCGGCACCGCCCGTGCCCAGGTCTCGCATCTCCGTGTAACCGGGGACATTCCAGGCGTTCGTCTGGTCGTACATCCGGTCTCCTTTTGTGACGAGAACCGAAAAATTCGGGATCGGCTAACCTCGTGTGGATCAATAGTTATGGAACAGTAGTGAATTCCTATCAAAGCCGCAATCAGGACACCGTCTTTAATGAGCGCAAATCAGGACAGCGTCACGCGCAGGCGCCAGTCGACTTTGTGAGAGTCGACGCGCCGCTCGCCGCCACGGGAGAGGTCTTCGCCGTGACCCCATAGGTCGAGCCACACGGCACGCGGGAATAGGTGAACTTCGGCGTCACCGTGTAGCTCGTCTTCCCCGACAGGCTGATCGTCTGCGAACCGGCCGTCCTGCCGCCGAGCAGCCACGTGACGGTGAGCCGTACGAGCTTGGTGTTCTCGGTCGTCACCGTGATCGCGGAGGTCGCCACCGTCGACGCCCGGGTCAGGCGTAGCACCTGGACCTTGGTCACGGCCGCCGGGCAGTCCACCTTGACCGACTTCGACACGCCGCCCGACGGCGCGCCCGGGTCGGTGGACGCCGTGAAGGTGACCGTGTCGTCGCAGGGCCGCCGGTCGAAGGTGAAGGAGAACGTGTGCGTGTAGGCGGTCTTCCCGGACAGGTGGGCGATTTGCTGCTTGACCGGGCCGCCGGAGGTGGCGAAGTCGCCGACGAGATCGATCTGGCCGGTTCCGTCAGTGGTGACCTGGACCTTCGCGGTCGCCACCCGTGCGTCGGCCATGGTCAGCGAGACGACCTTGAGCCCGGTGACCTTGGTCGGGCAGGCCGGGACCTTGGCGGTGGCGGTCTGCGCTCCGTTTCCCGAGGAAGGCGCGGTCGTCGCGGTCATGCCCCACGTGCCGCCGCACGGCCGCCCGCCGAGGTCGTGGGCGACCGCCTTGACATACTTCTTGGCGCCCTGGAGCGACATCGTCTGCGTGCCGACCACGGCGCCGTTGACGGTGAACTTCACGGTCAGCGTGACCTTGGCCGTGCCGCTGGTCACCACCGTCACCGTGCCCTTCGCGACCGGCGCCACCGCCGAACGGCCCGTGGCCGCGCTACGGCTCGCGGTGCCGTTCGAGCCCAAGGGGGTCATGGATAGCGCCGCGGCGACGGGCTGCCCGCCGGTGCCGAGGGAGAGGCCGCTCACCTGCACGCTGACGACCTTGGTGGCCGGCGAGACGGACGGTGAGGGCGACGGCGAAGGGGACGGCGAAGGGGACGGCGAGGGTGTCGGAGACGGGCCGGCCGGCGAGCTGGGCGAGGGTGAGGGGACGGCCTCGCTCTGGGTGGGCGTCGGGCTGGGCTCATCAGGGGTCGGCGTCTGCGGTGGGCTGAGCGAGGGGGTGGGCGACCCGCTGATCGAAGGTGCGGCGTTCATGGGGACCGGGCCGTTCGGCCCGCTCTTGTCCGCCGAGCTGAGCGCGAACACGGTGATGCCGCCACCGGCGACGACCAGCAGGGCCGTTCCGGCGACGAGCCGTCCGGCGTTCCGCCGGAGCGTGCCCAGCGCGGTCTGGAACAACGAGGTGCCGACCTCGGCGGAGGGCGGCTGATTGAGCGGGAACAGACCGGCGAGCAGGGCGGCCAGCGCGGCCAGCTTCCGGCGGCCCCTCTCCTCCCAGTCGGCGCTGTACGCGGCGGCGGCCACCTCTTCGAGTTCGGCGACGAAGAGCGCGGCGCTCCCCGGGCGCAACTCGGGATCCTTCGCCATGCCGCGCTCGATGAGGCCGCGCACCGGTTCGGGCGCCTCGTCGGACGGGATGGGCGCGGTCTGGTGCATGTGCATCAGCACCGCGTGCTCGGTCGCCTGGTAGGGCCGGTGCCCGGTGAGGCATTCGAAGAAGACCGCGGTCGCCGCGTACACGTCGGAGGCGGGCGACGCCGGGTGCCCCGCCCACTGCTCCGGAGCCATGTAGGGCGGTGTCCCGGCCGGGGCGATCGCGTCTCCGGCCCGTACGGCGACGCCGAAGTCGACGAGCTTGCTGGCCCCGTCGCCCTGGACGAGGATGTTCTCCGGCTTGTAGTCGCGGTGAACGACGCCGATCTCGTGCGCCGCGGACAGGCCGAGCAACGATCCCTTGAGCACGACCAGGGCCGCCTCCGGGCCGGTGGCGCCCTCCTGGCGCAGCAGCGCGCGCAGCGAGGCCCCGCTGACCAGCTCCATCACGATGGCCGCGCCCGACGACGACTCCACATACTCGTACAGCTGGGCCACGTGCGGGTCGGCGACCTCGACCAGCAGGGCGGCCTCTTCGCGGAAACGCTCGAGGAAGCCCGGCTGCCCACGCAAGTCCTCGGAGAGGTACTTGATGGCCACGTGGGCGCCGGACGCCTCGTGCACCGCCAGGACGACCTGGCCGCCACCACCCACGCCGAGCCGGCGTACCACGGAGTACCCGGGCACACCCCAGTCGCCGTGGGTAGCCATGGGGCCTCCTGAAGTGGATGGTGCCATTTGGAAGACGTCCCGTCAGGGGAATCGGTTCGCCAAAGTGTGCCGAATCATCATGCTTCTCCGCTATCCCTCAACGTGAGCTGATATGCGCGGGCACCGGGATGCCCGCGGCGAGACGTGGATCAGGCACCGGCGCACCCCAGCCGACCTGCAGCGGCAGCACTCCCGCCCAAACAGGCAGCTCGTAGTCCTCCTCGTCGTCCACCGGAGGGCCCTGCCGCACCTTGACGGAGGCCTCGTCCAGAGACAGGGCCAGCACGGTCGTCGCGGCCATCTCCTTACGGTCGGGCAGCCGCACGACATCCCATTGGCCGGGGGCGAGTTGCTCGGTGAGCGCGCGCAGGCCGTCGAGGCGCTCCTCCTCGTCCGTGACGACTCGTGGCACGCCGTAGATCATCGCCGACCGGTAGTTCGCCGAGTGGTGGAAGGCCGAGCGGGCCAGCACGACGCCGTCGACGTGCGTCACGGTCACGCATACCGGCTGGTCGAGCGCCGCGCGCAGGGACGTGGCGCCGGTGGAGCCGTGCAGGTAGAGAGTGTCGCCGATCCGGCCGTACGCGGTGGGGATCACCATCGGCGAGTCGTTCACCAGCACTCCGAGATGGCAGATCAATCCGGCGTTCAGGACGGCGTAGAGGTCGGCGCGGTCGGTACGGCCACGCTCCTTGGCACGGTTCAGGGAGGTCCGCTGGGTGGTGGAAAGCATGTCCGTTAAGTTAGTTGCCAAGTGGACCTGTGGAACATGTCCACTAAGGGCAATAAGCGGGGGACCACTTTGCGAGCGAACGTCGACCTACCGCTGGTGGTGGACCGGGGGTCCGCCGTTCCGCTGGCCGTACAGGTCGGCGACCAGCTTCGCGAGGCCATGCACGGCGGGGTGCTGAAAGCGGGGGAGCGGCTGCCGTCCAGCCGCGGCCTCGCGTCGACGCTGGGCGTGAGCCGCACCGTCGTGACCGAGGCATATCAACAGCTCTACGCCGAAGGATGGCTCAACGGCCGGCACGGCTCGGGGACCTACGTCGCCGACGTGACGATTCAGGTGGTCCCTCCGGTTTCTCCGGTTCGAGCGGTCCCTCCGGGTCGGCGGCGCGGAGCTGCTCCGCCGCGCCATGGGCAGGTGGTGGACCTGCGGCCGGGACGGCCGTGGGCGCTCGACTACGACGTCGCGGCATGGCGGCGGGCCTGGCGCGCCGCCGGGCACCTCGACCTGTCGGACGAGCCTGACCCCTACGGCCATCCGGGACTGCGTGAGTCGCTCGCCGACCACCTCCGGAGGGCGAGAGCCGTACCGGCCGGGGCGGGGAACGTGATGGTCACGCGCGGGACCGGCAACGGGCTGGATCTCATCGCCGCCACGCTGGTCCGGACCGGCGAGCGGGCGGGCGTGGAGGAGCCGGGCTACCAGAAGGCCAGGAACATCTTCGCCGCGCGTGGGGCCGAGATCGTCCCCTGCCCCGTCGACGAGCAGGGAGTGATCGTCGAGGAGTTGCCGGACGATCTGCGGCTGCTCTACACCACGCCCGCGCACCAATATCCGGTGGGCGGGCGATTGCCGATCCCACGCCGGGAGCGGCTGCTCGCGTGGGCCCGTCGTACCGGCGCGATCATCGTGGAGGACGACTACGACGCGGAGTTCCGCTACGACGTCGCGCCGCTGCCCGCCCTCTACGGCCTCGACCCCGGCCAGGTGGTGCTCCTCGGCACCCTGTCGAAGTCGCTCAGCCCCGATGTCGGGGTCGGCTGGCTGGTCGCCCAGGAGGGGTTGCTCGCCGCGATCGCCGTGCGCCGCACGATGCTCACCGACCGGACGTCCGGGCCCGTGCAGCAGGCCGTCGCGACCCTCCTCGAACACGGCGACCTGGACCGGCACCTGCGCCGGATGCGGCTGGAGTACGCCCGGCGCAGGGCGGTCATCGTGGAGATCCTCGGACCGCTCGTTCGTGGGGACACCGCAGGCCTGCACGTCATGATCGAGCTGCCGGCGGAGGCCGTGAAGGACGTGGCCGAGCGGGCACACGAGCGCGGCGTGCTGCTGGACACGACGGATCGGCATCACCTTGGCCCGCCACGAGTGCACGGCCTCGTGCTGGGCTACGGGTCGGCCTCCCTGGCCGGCGTCCGGCGCGGCTGCGCGGTCATCGCGGAGCTGATCGGCCGTTGACCAGGAGGCGAAGCTCGTCGCGCGGCCGAGGGACCTCGAACGACGGGGTCTCGGCAGGGCAGAGCTCGCCGACGATCCGGCCGACGTCGATGGGGCCCGGATCGCCCTCGAAACTCCCGGGCACCTGCGAGTGGCCGAAGTGCCCTCCGCGCGCCCACAGGCGGGGGCTGCGGTCGGCCGCGAGCGAGTGCGGGAAGGGCAGGGGCGGCCCGGCGGGCCAGCTCCGCGGGACCTCCCATGAATCGAGCCATGCGAGGATCTCGTCGAGGCCCTCCAGTTTGCCGTCCGTGAACGGCTCGTGCATCGAGCCGAGCACCCGGATCTGGACGCAGACCCGGCCGTGTCGGCCCTGATCGCCGTCGAGGCCGCAGGCGGCGCGCATGGGCGGGAGCGACTGCGCCATCTGCCCCGTGACGGGATTCCACACCAGATGAGCGGGGCGTTTCAGCTGGATGAGACGTTGGGCGACGGATTTGGCCGAGACCCCGAGGGGATCCGCCGGCCAGATGAACCAGACGGCCCGTGGAGCTCCGCCGTTCATCGGGCCGGAGTCCCCGGGAGCGGGAATTCGACTGGCGCCGGGCAGCCATGCATGGGCCACTGTGCCCCCTCAAGTCCGCGGTCGCCAGGTTTCTCCCCTTATGTGCTCTGGCTGACACCTGGCGAACGGGGATTTGTTACTGGCGAGTGGCGATCCGGCGCAGGCCGTACCGGGTGCGCCGGACGATCGCGTAGCCCTTGGTGAGCGCCCGTTCCTTCAGGTAGACGAGAGGCACGCCGCGGCCCTCCACCGCGAGCCGGAATTTGGCCATCGTGGTGCCGCGGCCGACCGTCAGCCGCGGGATGGCCAGCAGGTCGTGCCGGTCGGCCGCGATCGCGTTGCTGACCGCGCACGCCGCCCAGTAGCCCGCCTTGCGCACCTCCCTGCGCACCCTGGCGCTGGAGTAGCCGTACGGGTAGGCCATCGTGGTCACCGGCCGGCCGATCTCGTCCTCCAGCAGCCCCTTGTTGCGCCGCAACTCGTCGCGGAGGTGCCGGTCGGAGATCTGGTCGAGCTGCGGATGGCTGTGACTGTGCCCGGCGATCTCCGCGCCGTGCGCGGCCGCCTCGCGAGCCTGGGTCCAGGACAGCATCCGGCCGAGCGGCCGGCCCGCCGCCGCGGCCCCCGCGTCGTCCACCCAGCCGCTGGTCAGGAAGACCGTGGAGGGGAAGCCGAACCGGTCGAGCACGGGCAGCGCCTCGGTGTGGAAATCGGCGTAGCCGTCGTCGAATGTGATCACGACCGGGCGGTCGGGCAGGCTACGCCCGGTGCCGTTCAGCGACGCCACCAGGTCCGCCACCGTCAGCGGGGTGAACCCGCGATCCTTCAGGTATCCGAGGTGGTCGGCGAAGTCCGAGGGGCGTACGGCCAGCGGCCGGGTCTCCTCCGTGGGACGGTCGGAGACCGAGTGGTACATCAGAATGGGCACACGAGTCATTTGCGGATCCTCATCCGGGTGCTGCCGACCAAATAGCCCCACGAGGTCCAGGCCAGGCCGACGACGATCGCCACGGCCCGCAGCAGCCCGGCGAGATCACCCCGCGTCGCCTCGCTCACTCCGCGAAGCACCCCCAGAGGCAGCGTCCTCATCGCGTGGCGCCGTTCGCTGGAAAGGCCGTCCCCGGCCCCGACACTGTGTGTGACGAGGGCCTTGGACAGGCCCTCGGCGAAGCACCTGGCCAGGAAGTAGGAGAAGCACGACCGCTCCGCCGGCACCTTGTGGCCGATGGCCGCGGTCGGCTCGAAGATCATCACGGAACCGGGGCGCCGCTGGGACAGCCGGATGCAGAACTCCGTCTCCTCACAGCCCAGCGGCCGGCTCTTACGCCCCTGCACATTGCGCCCGATCCCCGTACTGAACCCGCCGACCGCGCTGACGGCCTCCTTGCGGAAGATCGCGTTGCCCCCCATCACGTTGCGGATGGGGGCCCGGTCGACGGGCATGCCCCGGTAGGTGCAGCCGACGATCCAGTCGAACTCCTCGGGGAACCAGCGCGGACGCCCGCCCGCCGCCCACAGGGGCCTGGTCAGCCCGCCCACGCCCACCACGGCCTGGTCGGCGAAGTTCGCCTCCAGGGCGGCCAGCCACTCCGGGTCGGCCACAGCGTCGTCGTCCAGGAACGCGACCAGATCGCCCGTCGCGGTCTCCACCCCGGTGTTCTTCCCCCCGGACAGCCCGCGCTCGTGGGTGTTCTCCACGACGATCGCGTCCGTGTACTCCCGCTTCACCTTGAGGTGCAGATCCGGGTTGTGGTCGACCACGATGATCAGCTCGTGCGGGTTCCGTCGCTGTCCGCGCACCGAGTCGACCGCGGCCCTGATGTCGGCCCAGCGATCCTCGGTGTACACGCAGATGACGACAGAGGTCCTCAGTGTCATGCGGCACCCTGGTCGGCGGCTGGAGCGGTGGTGCGGGCGGGCGCGACGGAAACCGGACGCCACCATTCCTTCATGATCGTACGCAGCACGCGCAGGCCGTCCCGGACGGCGTGCAGGTTGCTCTCCCCGTGGATGCGGCAGCGCTCATGGCTGGGCACCTCGTGGATGCGCAGTCCGGCACGGGCCGCGCGGATGTTCATCAAGGTCTCCACTTCGAAGCCCGCGCAGTCCAGGTCGAGCACGGGCAGGTGGCGGGCCCAGAACGCGTTGTATCCGTAGCACAGGTCGGTGTAGCGGGTCCCGTAGATCCGGTTCACGAGGCTCCGGAGCGCGGTGTTGCCCAGCTTACGAGTGAAAGTGAGATCGTCGCTCCCGCCTCCGGGAATGTACCGGGATCCCTTGGCGAAGTCGGCGCCCGTCACAAGGGCGCTCACGAACTGGATGATCTCGCGGCCGTCGGTGGAGCCGTCGGCGTCGATCATCACGATGATCTCTCCGGTGCACGCGGCGAATCCCTCGGCCAGCGCGTCCCCCTTGCCCCGGCCGCGCTGGTGCACCACGCGGAGGTTGGGCCGGAGGCGGCGGGCGACCTTGATGGTGTCGTCGGTCGAATGGCCGTCGACCAGCACCACCTCATGGACCCAGTGCGGCAGGGTGGCGAAGACGTGCGGCAGGTTCTCCGCCTCGTTCATGGCGGGAACGACGACGCTGACGGTGGGCGTGATGGCCAGATTGGGGCTGAGCGTGGTCAGGCGGTCGGCAGTCGGCAGCGGCCGCAGGGGGGCGAACTGAGACTTGACGCTGTGCTCGGTGATCTCGGGACTCATGGTGACTGAGGTGTCCTTCCGGGCGGTCTGTCATGAGCGGAGACTGCCGACGGACCGGCGCGACTGGATGGAGAAGCGAGCTCC
>JBIOWF010000251.1:0-2250 GCA_044868295.1 Microtetraspora sp.
GCCGATCCAGCCGAGGTCGTCCTGGTGCCCGTTCCTGTCGCGGCGACCAACCAGGCCGAGGCCCAGATTGTCCTTCACCGTGAGCCCGGCGAAGATGTGCCTGCCCTCGGGCACGAGCGCGACACCGGCGCGGACGATGTCCTCGGGGCGCTTCCCGGTGATGCTGGTCCCCCGCAGACGAACGTCGCCCGCGTGGACCGGAGCCGCGCCCATGACCGCGTTCAACGTGCTGCTCTTCCCGGCCCCATTCGGGCCGATCACGCCCACGATCTCGCCCCTGCCGATCCGAATGTCGATCCCCCGCACGGCGGGCACCGCTCCGTAGCGGACCTCGAGCCCCTCGATCTCGAGGATGGCGTCAGTCACCGGTGGCTCCGTCCGCCGGTCCGGCGCCGCCGAGGTACGCGGCCGCGACATCCGCGCTGCGCCGGATCTCGTGCGGCGTGCCCTGCGCGATCACCCGACCCCCATCGAGTACGCAGAGACGGTCGCACACTTCCATGATCAGCGCCATGTTGTGGTCGATCACGAGCACGCCTCGGTCGTGGGAGTCGGCGAGCGACCGCAGGACGGCGATGAACGCGGGCAGCTCGGTGTCGGAGAGGCCGGCGGCCGGCTCGTCCAGCAGCATGTAGCGCGGATCGGTGGCGAGCGCCCGCGCGACGCCGAGCTTCATGGCCACGCCATGCGGGAGTCGGCCGGACGGCTCCTCCGCCTGAGGCGTGAGCTGGAGCAGGTCGAGGATTTCCCCAGCCCGCCGCCTTGCCTCGCCGGCCGAGCCGCCGACCCCCAGCGCAGCCACCTCTACGTTCTCCCGCACGCTCAGGCCGCCGAACAGGTGACCCTGCTGGAAGCTGCGGGCGATGCCCGCCCGCGCCCGGCGCGTGGCCTTCCAGGTGGTGACGTCCGACCCGTCGACCACCACCGACCCGCTGTCCGGGAGGTCGAACCCGGTGATGCAGTTGACGAGGGTCGTCTTCCCGGCCCCGTTCGGGCCGATCAGCCCCACGACCTCTCGGCGGCCGACCTCGAGGTCCACCTCCCTGAGCGCCTGAATGCCCTGGAACGAGCGGGAGACGCCGGTGGCCCGGAGGCGGTCGTTCACGCCCTATCAGCCATCTAGATTCAGCCTTCGAGCGTCACCGGCTCTCCCGCCTTCACCGTCCCGGTGAAGCGCGGCTTTCCATCCTGGATCTCGATCACGCGGTACTCGCGACCGAAGGCGGAGTGGAACTCGGAAGAGAAACTGACATCTCCCGAGACCGTGGAGAGCCCCGAGAACCCCTCGGTGGTGTCGGCCAGCTTCCCGCCGTCGGTCGCGCCGCCGTTCTTCTTGATCGCCTCCACGATGCCGTCGATGGCCGCCGCACCCGTGACGAATCCGCCCGTCGCGGGCGGCTGGCCCGCCTTCTTCATCTTGGCGATGAGATCTCGCACGGCCGGATCGGGGTCGTCGCCGTACACGGACGCATAGGTGATCACATAGATGTTGTCCGCGACCTTCTTGCTCTTCGGGAGCCAGAACGAACCGTCGATCGACCAGGGACCCATGATCGGTGTGGTGTTACCGCCGCCGCGCACTCCGGACACGAAGGCGGGCAGGTCCTGCTGGGTGGTCGCGCAGATGGCGATCGTGTCGGCCTTCGAGTCGTTCACGCTGCTGACGACATTGTTGATCGTGCCGTCGCCCTCGGTGAAGCTCTCGTCGCTCGCGATCTTGCCGCCGAGCTCCTCGAAGCGCTGCTTGAACGCCTGGCACACGTTCTGGGTGTAGACGATCGCCTTGTCGGTGACGACGTTGGCCGTCTTCCAGCCCTTCTGGTTAGCGAGCTCGGCCAGCGCCGCGCCTTCGTCCTGCGCCACGTTGCCGTAGCTGAACGCGAGCCTGCCGGCGTCGCCGAACCGCTTGGGGCCCATCTGGTCGGTGCCGATGCAGGGCGCGACGGTCAAGAGGCCGGCCTGGATCCCCTCCTGGGTCGACGGGGTCGCCCAGTCCACGTCGCAGGTGACCCACATGACGTCCGCCCCCTGGTCGATCAGATCGACCGCCGCCGCCTTCGTCCGCGCCGGGTCGAGCCGCGTGTTCTGGACCTTGAACTCGAGCTTGCGGCCGTCCACGCCGCCCGCGGCGTTCACCTGCTCGGCCTCGATCTGCGCTGCGGTGAGGGCCGGCCCGTCGAAGAACTTCATGAGCTTCGTCTGGTCGACTGCAGCGCCGATCGTGATCGGGCCCTTCTCGGCGGTTGCCCC
>JBIOWF010000252.1:0-22238 GCA_044868295.1 Microtetraspora sp.
CACGGCGGCTATCGAGTTGACCGCGTGCGCGGCGGCCCCGGCGAGGCCGTGCTCGACCTCCCCGATCGTCACCGCCATGGTCGGCCGGCCTTCGATGTGGATGGCGAAGCCCGGCTCGGCCCAGCGTGCCACCTTGGTGGCGTCGGCCTTGTAGACGCACTCGACCGTCATGAAGGGCCTGCTCCGGACCAGGCCGCTGAACATCCACCGCGACGCGCATACAGTCCCGCGCCGGACCACGCCCGCCGCGATCTCGAACTCCTCCGCCGCCAACTCGTATTCGTCGGTCTCCTCGATCTCGTCCAGCTCCACGTCCAGCGCGTCCGCGACGAGCTGGACGCTCTCGGCGAAGAGCGCCCGCTGGAACGCGCGAAAAGGCCGAATCGCGCCCGCGTAGTCCTTGGGCGCCCGCGTGAAGCCGATCAGCTCGGTGACGATCTGGCGGGAGGCATGCCCGCGGAAGTCGGACGACTCGCGCACGTAGATGTGGTCGAGACGGTCCGCCAGGCCGCTCAGCGCGAGCGGAAGGAGGTCGCTCATGAAGCCCGGGTTGATCCCCGTCCCGTGCAGCGAGGTCCCGCCGCGGGCGCAGGCCGCCTCCAGGCGATCGACCAGACCCGGGCCGTGCGCCCGGGGGTACACGAACCCCGTCGAAGTTATGACGTTCTTGCCCGAGGCGAGCAGAGCGCAGATCGTCTCCACGTCGGTCGTGAGATCGCCTCCGAAGTAGGACGCGGGCAGCGGCATGTGCAGCACACAGTCGGCCTCCATGGCGAGGATGTGCTCCACGTCGTCGGTGCACTCGACACCGGCGGCGCCGAGCCCGACCAGCCCGCCCGCGTCCAGGCCGACCTTGTCCGGGTCGTAGACGAGCACTCCCGCCAGCTCGAACTCCGGACGGGTGAGCACGCTGCGCAGCGCGTACCCCCCGACTGCGCCCGTGGCCCACTGGACCACGCGCAGGGGCGGAGATAAGGGCATGCAGGGCCTCCAGCCTGGATCTGGGCGGGGCCGTGCCAGGTGGTGTCCTTCAATCTCGTCCAGAACAAGACTTGCCGGACACTCCCCGTGAGGGGTGTCGTCGTATGACCCACGCCCGTACGGACCGAGAACTCTAGCAGAAATCCACTCGGTTGATCACTATCCGCAACGATCCATTCTCGCTCCGCCACCCATGCTCCTGTCTCGCACTTCGCGAAGAAGGGCGAGCTATTGTTTGGACAACTAGAATGTTGTTCTCCTTGAAGGGTGGGCGCGATGTCTGATCTGAGGTTTGACGGGAAGGTCGCGGTCGTCACCGGCGCAGGGCACGGGCTCGGCCGCTCGCACGCGCTGCTCCTGGCCGAGCGGGGTGCGAAGGTCGTCGTGAACGACCTCGGCGGAGCTCTGGACGGGACCGGCGGGTCCGCCGGTCCCGCGGCCGATGTCGTCGAGTTGATCGTCAAGACCGGAGGCGAGGCGGTCGCGAGCACCGACAACGTCGCCACTCCTGACGGCGCCCAGGCCATCGTCCAGGCCGCGATCGACGCCTTCGGCAGGGTGGACATCCTCGTCAACAACGCCGGCATCCTGCGGGACAAGTCGTTCGGGAAGATGACCGTCGAGGAGTTCGACGCCGTTCTCGCCGTGCACGTCCGCGGCTCGTACCTGGTCAGCCGGGCCGCGTTCCCGCATATGAAGGAGCAGGGCTACGGGCGCATCGTCAACACCTCCTCGCCCAGCGGCCTGTTCGGCAGCTTCGGCCAGGCCAACTACTCGACCGCCAAGATGGGTCTGGTCGGGCTCACCAAGACGCTCGGCATCGAGGGCGCCAGGGCCGACATCAAGGCCAACGCGATCGCGTCGATCGCCTGGACCCGGATGACCGAGGCCATCCTGCCCGCCGAGTTCGAGGACAAGTTCACCGCCGAGCAGATCAGCCCCCTGGTCGCCTACCTCGTCCACGAGACCTGCGAGACCAGCGGCGAGGTGTTCTCGGTCGGTGGGGGCCGGGTCGCCCGCGTCTTCGTCGCGGAGGGTCCGGGCTGGCGGTCCGACGAGCTCACGATCGAGGCCGTCCGCGACAACTGGGACGCCATCATGACCGAGCAGCCCTACCTTGAGCCCATCACACTCGGCCAGCAGGCCGGAGCCTCCATGAAGGCCATGCTCTGACCGGGAGTTGACGCCTCGACAAGGGGCAATGCTCCGAGGGTCGGCAGGCGGCATGCGGACCATGCTGTGACCAGAGCCGTCGAGAACCGGCGCTCAGCTCGTGGCGCCGGTTCTTTCGCTTGTCCGGCCTCGTATCCAACGATCACGGCGGGGGCGGTTCAGGCCCCGTCGCGTGATGGGGGAGCACAGGGGCGGCGGCGGTCGGACGACGGCCAGACGTACGGGAGGTCGTCGGGCTCGGCGGAGAAAAGAGGACGGTAGAAGTCGGGGGCCTTGCGGAGGAGAGCGGAGCGGTGGCTCCGGTGGAGATCGGGGTCGCCCAGCCACGGCGGCAGTTCGGCGGCGGCATGGAGGGCCGACTGGGAGCGCGGGGCGGCGAGACCGCGGCGTTCGAGCAGTTCCCCGGTCAGAGTGGCCGCGCACGTGTCGGCGCGGCCCAGGCCGCACCACACCGCGCAGATCTCCAGCCCGTAGCGGACCAGCGCCTCCTCATATCCGGCCCACATGAGTACGGCGGGATGATTGCGCCAGCCGTACCCCGGAACGGTCAGCGCGCGCAACACCTGGAGCGCCTCGACGCGCTGCTTGCCCAGACGCAACGGGTCGAGGACCCGCGCGGTGGCGGCGAAGTCCGGATAGGGCAGAAAGGTCTGCATCTCGCCAGGTCGGCTACCCACCAAACCCCGAAATATCCCACTACGCCTTACGGCTCAGGCGCGGCTAGTCGAGGACGACGATCTGGCGGAGGGCCTCGCCGCCTCTCAGTGCGGCGACGGCGTCGTTGAGGTCGGCCAGCTTGATCCGAGAGCTGATCATGCTCTCCAGGTCGAGCTTGCCGGCCTTGTAGAGGCCCGCGAAGAACGGGAAGTCCCGCCGCACGTCCGAGCCGCCGTAGAGCGAGCTCAGCAGGTTCTTGCCCTCGAACAGCAGGTTGAAGGCCGACAGCGGGACCAGGTCGTCCTTCGCGCCCGCACCGACGACGATGACGTCGCCCCCGCGGCGGGTGGCCTTCCAGGCGGTCATGATGGCGGCGGACTTGCCGACCGCCTCGAACCCGTAGTCGAAGCCCCGGCGGCCCGTCAGCGAGCCGACCGCGTCAGTGAGCTGGTCGGGGGTGACCGCGTGGGTGGCGCCGACCTTCTTGGCCAGCTCGTGCTTGGACTCGAGGGGGTCGATCGCCAGGATCGTGGTCGCGCCGGACACTCGCGCGCCCTGGATGACCGACAGGCCCACGCCGCCGCAGCCGACGACCGCGACCGTGGAGCCCGCCTTCACCTTCGCGGTGTTGAGGACCGCGCCGACGCCGGTCGTGATGCCGCAGCCGATGAGGGCCGCCGCCTCGTACGGCAGGTCGGGATCGACCTTGACGGCGCCCCGCCACGGGACGACGATCTCCTCCGCCCAGGTGCCGCAGCCCGCCATGCCGAACGCCGGGGTGTCGCCGCCGAAGCGGAAGCGGGCCTCCGCGTAGCTCTTCATGACGTAGGTCAGGCACAGGAACGGCTGGCCGAGGATGCAGTTCGGGCACTCGTTGCAGGCCGGCGTCCAGTTGATGATCACGTGGTCGCCCGGCTGCACCGAGGTCACGTGGTCACCCACCTCGACGACCTCACCGGCGCCTTCGTGACCCGGGATCAGCGGCATCGCCATCGGCAGGACGCCGGAGATCGCCGACAGGTCGGAATGGCAGACACCGGTCGCCTTGATCTTCACGCGGACGTCCGCCGGCCCCACCGGGGTGAGGGTGAAGTCGTCACGGATGTCGAGCTTGTCGTCGCCGACCGCGTGCAAGAGCGCGCCGCGCATGTGACCTCCTGGAGAGTTCTACTCGTCTTCGAGCGACAATGCGGCTTTGGGGCAGGATCGGACCGCGTGCCCTACTCGATCCAGCATTTCGGCGGGCGGCTCAGGCAGCAGGACGTGCAACCGGTCGTCGTCGTCGAGCTCGAAGACCTCGGGTGCCAGGCCCATGCAGACGGCATTGGCTTCGCAGACCAGATAGTCGACCTTGACCTTCATTTCGAATGCTCCCTGTGTACGGCTGTCGCCCGGTGCCTCAGTGGGCGAGCTTCCGATGATCCCACGACACCATACGGGTCGGTTCGACCACGAAGGCAACCCGCTTACGAGCGGTCTGTTCGACGTACTCACGGAACGGGTCGGCATCGTCGATCTCAGGAGCCCCCACGGGATCCTCGGGCGAGGTCATGCCGGCCATCCGCCGGGTGATACCCATGCCGACATCGAAGACGCCCTTGCGGTCGTCGATGAGCCGGGCGGTGCCGTAGATCAGGACGCCGCGTAGCTCGGAGTAGTCCTCTCCCGCCTCGATCAGGCAGGTGACCCGGGCGTCGCGCCCGATGTTGCGGGTTTTCTGCGCCTTGCCGTACGTCCATAAGGTGATCTTTCCCCCAGGCATGGGTAGGGTTTATCGTTCACAGTCCGACAGCCGTACAAAAGGGAACAGTGATGGCCGAAGCGATGCCCCAGGCCCTGCGGTACGCCGCCGAGCACGCCAAGGGCTTCATGCCGCCAGAGGAAGGCCTGGCCCTCTTCGAGCTTGCCTGCGAGTACGGTTCCCGCGGCCCCATCTGCGAGATCGGCACCTACTGCGGCAAGTCCGCGATCTATCTGGGCGCCGGAGCGCGCCAGTCGGGCTCGATCGTTTTCACCGTGGACCACCATCGGGGGTCGGAGGAGATCCAGCCCGGCTGGGCGCATCACGACCCGACGCTGATGGACCCTCGCTTCGGCAGGATGGACTCGTTGCCGTTCTTCCGGGGCGCGATCGCGTCGGCGGGCCTGGAGGACGAGGTCATCGCCATAGTCGGTGCCTCGGCGACGGTCTCACGCCACTGGAACACCCCGCTCGGCCTGCTCTTCATCGACGGCGGCCACTCCGAGGAACCCGTGACGAAGGACTACGAAGGCTGGGCGCCGCATGTGGTCGAGGGTGGCGCGCTGGTGTTCCACGACATCTACCCCGATCCGGCCAAGGGCGGGCAGGCGCCCTTCCACGTCTACGAGCGCGCCCTCGCCTCAGGAGCCTTCAAGGAGGGCAGAGCCGTGGGCTCGCTCCGCGTCCTGGAGCGGACGGCTCCCGGTCTCTGACGACGGCCGCTCGCTCCACGTCTGGCTCCACGTTCGGTCCACAGAGGAGGCATGGGCTCGCTCCGCGCCTTGGCGCACGGCGGTCAGGCGCGGGCGTGCTCACTCCGCGTCTTGCGCGGCGATCAGGCGCGGGTGCTCGCATCCGCACTCGCCGATGATGCGGGCCTCCTGATCGCCCGCGTGGCGGAACACGCCACTGGCCGGTGTCGTCCGGGACAGCGCGTCGGCCGCCAGGACGACGGCGGCCGCCGTGTAGGCCGACCGCTCGTGCGGGAAATGTTTCTCGTTCGCGAACTGCCAGCCCGTCCAGTACGAGCCGTCCTCGTGCCGCAGGTGCTGCATGTCCGCGAAGAGGGCCAGCGCTTTCTCCCGTTCGCCGATCGCGTCCAGGGTGAGCACCAGCTCGCAGGACTCCGCGCCGGTCACCCACGGCTGGTCGGAGACACAGCGGACGCCCAGTCCGGGCACGACGAAGGTGTCCCACTCCTCCTCAAGGCGTTGCCGGGCCCGCCCCCCGCGTACGGCGCCGCCGAGGATGGGGTAGTACCAGTCCATCGAGAAACGGCTCTTGTCGGCGAACGCCTCCGGGTGCGCGAGAAGCACGTGGCCCAGCTGGTCGGCCGCCAGCTCCCAGTCGGGCTGCGGGTCGCCCAGCCGTTCGGCGAGCCGGACGCCGCTGCGCAACCCCTGGTAGACCGAAGCGGATCCGGTGAGAAGGGCGTACGGCGCGGGCTCGCCGCGCGCGTCACGCTCCCACACGATCTCGCCGCGCGTGGTCTGGAGGCCGACGACGAAGTCGAGCGCCTTGGTGACCACGGGCCACATCGCCCGGGCGAAGGCCTCGTCCCCGGTCACCAGCAGGTCGTGCCAGACGCCGACGGCGACGTAGGCGGCGTGGTTGGACTCCCCGCCGTGCTCGACCGGCTCGCCGCCGACCAGCTTCATCGGCCACGAGCCGTCGGGCCGCTGGTGCCTGACCAGCCACTCGTGGCCCTTGCGGGCCTCGCTGTGGAGCCCGGCCACGGTCATGGCCATCAGGCATTCCACATGGTTCCAGGCGTCCACGTGGCCTTGCGGCCAGGGCACGCCGCCTTCGGCGTCCTGGACCGCCGCGATGCTCCTCGCCGTATCGACGACCTGGTCCCGGGTGATCACGCCCGGGACCGCGGGTATGCGACTCGCCTCGATGCGGCGCTCCGTCATGCCGGTTTCCGGACGTAGACCGCCACGCTCTTGCCGATCAGAGGATTGAGCACGGCTTCCGCGATCCGGGTGGCGGCGGGGCGCTTCATGATGTCCCAGACCAGCAGCTCGTGGTAGGCCTTGGCGAGCGGGTGATCGTCGTTGTTCACACCGACCGCGCATTTGATCCACCAGTACGGCGAATGCAGCCCGTGGGCGTGATGACGAGGCCCGATCTCCAGGCCGACGGACTTCAGCTTGGCTTCCAGCTCCGCCAAGGTATAAATCCGGATATGTCCCCCGGGGGCTGTGTGGTAGTCCTCCGAGAGGGCCCAGCAGATCCGCTCCGGCAGGAAACTCGGCACCGTGATGGCCGCCCGGCCGCCGGGCTTGAGCACGCGGACGATCTCCCGCATCGCGGCCATGTCATCCGGAATGTGCTCCAGCACCTCGGCGGCGATGACCCGGTCGAAGGAGGCGTCCGGAAAGGGCATGTCGAGCGCGTTCCCGACGACGGTGTCCCCGGATGCGCCCTCCGGGATCTGCCCCTCCTTGTCCATGGCCGCGAACATGGCCGCGACGCCTTCCAGCTCGGCCGCGTCCATGTCGAAGGCGACCACGTCGGCGCCCCGGCGCAGCACCTCGAAGGCATGCCTGCCGCCCCCGGCTCCGAGGTCGAGAACTCGGTCTCCCGGGCCGACGGGCAGCCGGTTGAAGTCGACGGTCAGCACGCGCCGCTCCCCTCTTTCGATCTCGCAGAAGTTCCAATGGAGGCGCCTTGACCGGCGCGGATGTCATATCTGATCGGGGGAAGGCGCGTCGGGCCCACGGTGGGCGCGGCGCCGTACCCGAGACTCGCGATCAACCGCTCAGGACCCGCCTGATCGACCCCGTGGACACGCGGCCTCATCGGGCGGTGGCCGTACGGGCCGCGATGGCTTCGCGGTAGGCCTCCACGGTGCGCTGGGCGACCACCGGCCAGGCGTACCGTTCCATCACCCGGTCGTAGCCCTTCTTGCCGACCGCGGCGCGTTCCTCGGGGGAGTCCAGCAGGCGGCGGAGCACCGAGGCGAGCTCCTCCGGATCACCCGGCGCGACCTGTACGGCGGCGTCGCCCACGACCTCGGGCAGGGCGCCGGTCCTGGAGGCGACGAGCGGCGTGCCACAGGCCATGTGCTCGACCGCCGGGAGCGAGAAGCCCTCATATAGCGAGGGCACGACGGAGATCTCGGAGGTGGCGATCAGCTCGGCCAGCTCCTCGTCGGAGATGCCGTGCACGAACTTCACGTGCTCGTGCAGGGACAGCTCGGCGACCAGCTTCTCCGTGGGGCCGCCCGGGGTGGGCTTGCTGACCACGGTCAGGTCGACGTCGCGTTCGGTGGCGAGCTTGGCGACCGCCCGCAGCAGCGTGGCGACGCCCTTCATCGGGGAGTCGGCGCTGGCCACGGCGACGATCGAGCCCCTGCGCTTGGGCAGGCTCGGCCTGGGGTGGAAGAAGCGGGTGTCGACGCCGAGGGGGATGAGCCGCATGTTGGACTGGGGGACGTTGAAGTCCCGGTGGATGTCGGCGAGGGACGACTCGCTGACCGTCAGGATCGGGCTGAGCCGCGGCGCGACGACGCTCTGCATCCGGACGAATCCGTACCAGCGGCGCATGGAGAGCTTCTTCCAGCCCTTCGCCGCTTTCAGCTCGATCCGCCGGTCGACGCTGATCGGGTGATGGATCGTGCCCACGACGGGGAAGAGCTTCTGGATGCCGAGCACGCCGTAGCCGAGCGTCTGGTTGTCCTGGACGACGTCGAAATCGCCCTGTCGCTTCTTGAGCTCGCGATGCGCGCGGATGCTGAAGGTGAGGGGCTCGGGAAAGCCGGCCGTCCACATGGTGACCACCTCGAGCACGTCGATCCAGTCGCGGAACTCCTTGAGGGCGGGGGTCCTGAACGGGTTGTCGTCGTTGTAGAGGTCCAGACTGGGGACCTTGTTGAGGATCACGCCCTCGTCCAGCTCGGGGTAGGGCTGCCCGGAGAAGACCTCGACGTGGTGCCCTAGGGCGACCAGCTCGCGGCTGATGTGGCGCAGGTAGACCCCCTGGCCGCCACAGGTGGGCTTGCTGCGGTAGGACAGCAGCGCGACTCGCAGCCTCTCCGCCAAGGAGCACCCCTTCCAAGCTGTGCCCCCAGGGGGCTCCCACAAAGATGACCTTAGCCTGCGAACCCTACCATTTACGTTATGGCCAGCAGGTAAGGTGAAATTGTTCCTCGTGTTACACGCACATGTCCCGAACTGGGGAGTTAGCTTACCCGAACGCCGTTCTGTGGAACGTGTTCTACCGCTTGCTCGGCAGGGCGACGCGTCCGCGGAAGGCAGAGGGGTACATTCGCGTCCCATAGGCAGCATTCCGCTATCTCATGCCGACTTCTGGCATTGCTAAGAGTTCGGGCAAGCCCGAAGCGAGGAGGATCCCTTGGCCAGGCGTGCGCTGATCACCGGCATCACGGGTCAGGACGGCTCCTATCTGGCCGAGCATCTGCTGAGCGAGGGCTACGAGGTGTGGGGCCTCGCCCGCGGGCAGGCGAACCCGCGGGTGTCGCGCGTGCGGAAGCTGCTCCAGGACGTTCAGCTGGTCCGCGGTGACCTGCTCGACCAGGGCTCGCTGATCTCCGCCGTGGAGAAGGCGCAGCCTGACGAGGTCTACAACCTCGGTGCCATCTCGTTCGTGCCGATGTCGTGGGAGCAGGCCGAGCTCACCGCCGAGGTCACCGGCATGGGCGTGCTGCGCATGCTGGAGGCGATCCGGGTCTGCTCCGGGATCACCGTGTCGAGAAGGTCGGGAGCCGGCCAGATCCGCTTCTATCAGGCGTCCTCCTCGGAGATGTTCGGCCAGGTCAGGGAGACACCCCAAACCGAGCGCACCCCCTTCCACCCCAGATCGCCGTACGGCGTGGCCAAGGCGTACGGGCACTTCCTCACACAGAACTACCGCGAGTCCTACGGGATGTACGCCGTGTCGGGGATCCTGTTCAACCACGAGTCGCCCCGCAGAGGCGCCGAGTTCGTGACCCGGAAGGTGACGCTCGGCGTCGCCCGGATCAAGCTGGGCCTGGCCACCGAGCTCCGCCTCGGCAATCTCGAGGCACGCCGCGACTGGGGCTTCGCCGGGGACTTCGTCCGCGCCATGCACCTGATTCTCCAGGCGGCCGAGCCGGAGGACTATGTGATCGGCACCGGGCGGACGCAGTCCGTACGCGAACTGGTCGAGGCGGCGTTCGGCGCCGCGGATCTGGACTGGGAGCAGTACGTCGTGTGCGACCAGGCGTTGCACCGCCCGGCAGAGGTGGACCTGCTGTGCGCCGATCCCAAGAAGGCCAGGACCCAGCTGGGCTGGGAGCCCACGGTGTCGTTCGAGGAGCTGGTCGCCATGATGGTCGAGGCCGACATCCGCCTCCTCGCCGGCGGCGGAGACCCCGACCAGGACTCCTCCTGGCCCTGATCCACGCGTCTGCGGCGGCGGAAAACCGGTCACGTCGGCGTGTCCGATGTGGGCAGAATTCCGTTCATGATTTCCGCTGATGCGCTCTTGGCAGATGCTGATGCGCTCTTGGCAGATGTTGAAGCACGGACGCCGTCCGAACGGCTCCGCCGGGTGGTCGAGGTGGCCCGGGAACTGCCCGCCGACAGCCGCGCCGACCTGCTCGCGGACCTCGGCGCGCGAGACCGTTACGCGAGACAGCTCGCCGTGACCATGGCCGCCGCGACCAGCGACGCGGCACATCTCGCCGTGGCGTTGCGCGACCCGTACCCGCAGGTCCGCTCGGCGGCCCTCGCTGCGGCGGGGATGCCGGAGGAGGCCGTGGCGGGCTTCATCGCCGATGCCCCGCCGACGACCCGCCTTGAGATGTACAAGTGGGTGCGGCGCGGGCGGCGGGCGGCGCTGGCCGACCGGCTGCTGCCACGGGTGCGGGAACGCTGGGGCGACGCTGAGGCGGCGCGGCTCCTCGCCGCCTGCTCCCCGCCTACGGTTGAGGCGGCCCTGGAGGAGCTGGCGTACGCGGTGACCGGCTGGTCGGCGCTGACGGCCCGCCACCCCGAGATCGTGGTCGGCCAGGCCGACGCCGAGCTGGCGGCGCTCGGGGTGGAGGGGTGGGCGGGGTGGTGGCTGCGCTCGGGCAGCTTGATGAGCGCGCTCGCGCGGCACCGCCCGGCGGATCTTCTCGACCTGTGGGAGCGGCGGCTGGTGGGTCCGCTGCCCCCGGGGCACGCCTTTCACCTGACCCGGTTGCTCGGCGTCGACCCGGCCCGCGTCGTGCGGCTGCTGCTGGCCGACCCCCTCCGGGCGCGGCATCTGGCCTACTGGACGCCGGGAAGAGCGGCCCGCGACCGGCTGGCGAGGGTGGCCGATTCCGATCTCGGGGCACTGCTGAGGGCGGCCGGGCCGGATTCGGCCTTCTCGACGGCGGTGCTTCGCCGACTGCCGCCGTCGTGCCGGTCCGCCGTGTTCGACCGCGCGTACGCCGGCCGCGAGCTTGCCGTCGAGCTGTTGCCCGATGAGATCTTGAGGCTGCTGCCGCACGAGCGCCGCCACGCCGAGGCTCGCCGCATGCTCACGCTGCCCGCCGTCGCCGAGCACTACACCCGCACATGGTCGATCACCGCGTTCCTGCCGTGGGCACAGGCGCGGCCGGTGCTGACCGAGGCCGCCCGCGGCGCGAACGCCGAGGGGAGACCTCGCCGGTGGCCTCATCGCCGTACGGCTCGCCCAGACGGTGAACGAGCGGGCGGGCTGGCCGGAACCGGGGCGGGCCCGGATCCGGGCGCTGCGCCGCCACCCCGAGGCGGAGGTCCCCACGCCGCTCGTTCGGTGGTCACCGCCCCGGAGTGAGCGTTGTAATGCCGAAGCGGCCGGAGCGTTCTGATGAACGCCCCGGCTGCCTTCAGAGTGGATCAGCAGGTCTGGCGGAGATAGCCGTTGCTGCCGGGCGTGGAGACGTCCACGTCGCGGCGGACGATGCTCAGCTTGGTCTTCCAGCCTGCGCAGGCCTTGCTCAGGCCGGCCTTGGTGTACTCGATGACGATGACGTTGTTGTTGAAGGGGCCGGCGAAGTCGGCGCATTCTTCGTACTGGCCGCACTCCTCGGCGATCGCGAAGTCCAGGCCGGTCGTGAGCCGGTCTCCGGCGAGTTCGGCGGTGTTCTTCTGCGCGATGGCCAGGCCCTTGGAGTGGGCGTGCTGGGACAGCAGGGTGATGTAGGCCTTGGCGTGGGCGGGCGTCAGCAGCTTCCGGGACCGGCTGTAGCTGTCGTAGTTGTCGGGTTCGATGGCGTTGAAGCCCTTGGCGGCGCAGCCGTCGATCCAGCCGTTGACCTTGTCGGCGACCCGCTGCCGCTTGGTCGCGGTGCGCAGGTCGAGCAGGGGCTCGCCCCAGTCCTCGTCGATGACGAGCTTGCCGTCCGCGTCGCGCAGCAGCAGGTCGGACGGCCAGCTGCGCTGCTCGCCGGGCTGGACCTGGAAGGCGTTGACGTAGCAGATGTTGTAGAGGCCGGACGCGGGGGACTCGGTGCGGTCCCGGCTGACCACCTTGACGCCGGCCGGAGGTGTGTACGCGCCACCGATCTGGTAGTCGAAGGGGGCGTTCTTGGGAGGCAGGACGGGTGCGGCGGCGGATGCGGGTGCGGCGGCCAGAGCGGTGATCGCGGTGCTGGCCGCGACGGCCGCCGTGGCGAGGATGGTCCGGATGCAAACACGGTTGATGAACAAGGTGCTGCTCCATCGGGTGGCGGGTGCGGCCCCGCCTCGGACGCTTGAAGCCGTCCTGGCGACCTGGTCCGGGCTTCGGATGATTCCGCTACCGGCTGGGCGCACCATCTCGCTGTGCCGGGCTGCACGGCCCGGTGCTGGTTGGATCTAACTGTCTCTGACTGAAAACGTCAATAGCCGATCGAGCTGTCCCGGAGGTGTCATCGGGCGTTCGCCTCCCCGGAGTCCGGGCGCAGGACGCCGAGCAGACGGTCGACCTCGGCGCTGACGGCGTCACGCCCGGCGCCGAGGTACTTGCGGGGGTCGACAAGGGCCGGGTCGGCGGTGAGGCGGGCTCGGACGGCCGCGGTGAAGACCTTGTTCAGCTGGGTGGCGATGTTGATTTTGGCCATGCCGGAGGCGACGGCACGGGCGAGGTCGTCGTCGGGCACGCCGGAGGATCCGTGCAGGACCAGGGGCACGGGCACGGTGGCGGCGAGCCGGGTGATCAGTGCGAAGTCCAGGGAGGCGTCGCGGGTCAGCATGGCGTGGGAGGAGCCGACGGCGACGGCGAGGGCGTCCACTCCGGTCGCTTTCACGGAGGCCGGCGACCAGTAGGGACCAGGGCGTCTCACGGGCCATGCCGCGGGCCAGCGCGGCGACCGCCGCGTCTCCCGCCCCGGTCGGATTGCCCTTGACCGGTTCGGGAGGGGCGGCCCGCCAGGTGCCGTCGGCGGACCGAATGGCCATGCCGTCGACTCGGTGAGGATCGTCATCAGGCCGACGTCAGGATGACCGAGCGGGTGAGGTTGCGGGGGGTGTCGGGGTTGATCCCTTGCGCCGCTGCCAGGGCCACGGCCAGGCGCTGGACGAGGATGAGGCCCGCGAGCGGGTCGAGATCGGGCTGGACCCAAAGGCCCCCGGTCGCTGTGGTCTGCGGCTGCAGGCCCTCCGGTGCCTCGCCGAACATCCAGGTGGCGGAGCGGGCGTCGGTGATGGCGATGGGACCGTGCCGGTACTCCTTGGCAGGATACGACTCGGTCCAGGACAGGGACGCCTCCCGCATCTTGAGGGCGGCTTCGGCGGCCAGGCCCACGGTCCAGCCGGTGCCCAGGAAGGTGAACTGGGTGCGTTCGGTGACCCCGGTGGGCAGCGGTTCGGCGACGGCCCGTCCGGCGTCGGCGATGGCGGTGGTCAGGTCCTCGCCGAGGTGGGCGCGCAGCAGCGTCAGCGCGGTCGTCGCGAACCGGGTCTGGACGACCGACTGCTCGTCGGCGAACTCCAGGACGACCACCTGGTCGGCGGCCTGCATGATCGGGGTGTTCGGGTCCGCTGTGATCACGGTGGTGGGCGTCTTGGCGGTGTAGAGCAGCTCGAGCACCTCGGTGGTGGTACCCGACCGGGTCAGCGCCACGATCCGGTCATAGCGACGGCCGGCCGGGAACTCCGAGGCGGCGAACGCGTCGGTCTCGCCCTGCCCGCTCGTCTCCCGCAGCCAGGCGTAGGACTGCGCGATGAAGTAGGAGGTCCCGCAACCGATCATCGCCACCTTCTCGCCCGGTAGTGGCAGTCCCGGCGGGCCGGCCTGGCCGAGCTTCGCAGCGCGCTGCCAGCAGGCGGGCTGGGAAGCGATCTCCGTTTCGACATGCGTCGTCATGACGCCTCCGTTCCGAGCCACACAGATCGTTTGACGAGTTTTGATTAATTCTTAGCAGTACTGAGCAGAATCATGCAAACATTGAGTGGGAGCGCTCCCATGCCGGCCGCGCCGAGGTGAGGACTGGGGTGGCAGGTGTGTCAGGCGATGATGACCTGCACGCCCGCGCCGCGAAGCTGCTCTAGCTCCCCGGCGTCCGCGCTCGGGTCGGTGATCAGTACCTGGACCTCGGAGATGGTCGAGATCCGGGAGAAGGCGCGCTTGCCCACCTTGGAACCGTCGGCCAGCACCACCACCCGGCCCGCGGTGCGCATGAGGCAGTGGTCGGTCTGCGCCTCGGTCTCGTCGTAGGTGGAGATGCCCCCGGCGGTCTCGATGCCGTCCACGCCGAGGAAGACCATGTCCAGGTTGATCCCGGACAGCGCCCGGTCGGCGATCGGCCCGACCAGCTCGTAGGACTCGGGCCGGACACTGCCACCGGTCACGACCAGGTCGATCGAGGAGCGGACTGCAAGGTCACCCGCGATGTTGAGGGCGTTGGTGGCCACCTTGAGCGGCCTCCCCGCCGTGGCCAGGACATGCGCCAGCTCCGTGGTCGTCGTGCCGCCGCCCAGCCCGACCGAACGGATCGTCCCGTCGACCAGCTCGGCCGCGGCCTTGGCGATGCGCAGCTTCTCCTGCTGGTGGCGGCCGGCCCGGTAGCGCAGCGGAAGCTCGTAGATGACCTCCGCGGAGACCGCGCCGCCGTGGGTGCGCTTGAGCAACTGTTGCTCTTCAAGGGCCAGCAGGTCGCGCCGGATCGAGGCGGGGGAGGCCTGGAGCTCCTCGGCCAGGGCGGTCACCGAGACCGACCCGGTCTGTGCGAGCCGTTCGAGGATCAGGCTGAGCCGGTCTTGTTGGCGCATCCCTTCACTCTAGAGCACGAATCGGGATCGTTCATGGCAGGTTCAGGGGGTTATCGCTCATCTTGGATGCTCACTATGACGGCCCTGGCAAGGTCGCCGGCCTCGGCGGCGGTGGCTTGCGTGGACGTCCCGCCAATGCCCCTTGCCGACAGGGTGCCGCAGGCGCAGCCCAGGGCGAGGGCCTCGCCCACGGAACGGCCGGACAGCCATCCTGCGAGGAATCCGGCGTCGAAGCTGTCCCCGGCTCCGACCGTGTCGACGAGGGCCCCGCCCGCGGCGGGTCTCGCGGAGATGAACCGCCCGTCCTGGAGCGCGACCGCGCCGGCCGCGCCACGCTTGAGCACGGGAACGCCTCCGTGCGCGGCGAGGAGCGTCATGGCCGCGGGCAGCTCGTCGGCGCCGGTCAGGGCCAGGGCCTCGCCCTCGTTCGGCAGGATGACGTCACAGGCCTGGAGGAGGCCGGGCTCGAGTCGCCACCGGCCGGAGGGGTCGTGGTTGGTGTCCAGCGAGATGGTGGCGCCGTGGCCGCGCGCCTGGGAGAACAGCGCGGGCAGGGCTTGGGCCAGCTTCGGCTGGAGGAAACAGGAGGCCGAGTGCAGATGCCGGGCCTGGACGTCGGCCAGGTGCTCGGGGCCGAAGGCGAGCAGGCAGCCCGGGGCGGTGAGGATGGCGCGGTCGCCGTCCGGCCGGTTCAGGCAGACGGTCAACGCGGTCGGAACAGGATTTTCCGCGCCACCACCACCCACATCCTCCTGGCCGACTCCTCCAAACTCAGCCAAACCCACCTCGCTTCCATCTGCCCCCTGGGCGACATCACCCAGCTCATCACCGGCGAAGGCGCCTCAAAAGCACACCTGGCCGCCCTCCGCGACAAGGGCCTTCACACCGAAGTCGCGTGCCTCTAGGCCCGGCTCCCTCGACTGCTGTCATCGGTGTGGGTGTTCGGGCTGATATGGGGCGGTGAGGAGAGGACGTCGCGAAGGAGGCGGGCCTCCTTGACCAGGCGGCTGGATCCCGGCCGGTCGGCGATGGCGGTCACCTCCGGGATCGGGCCGCGTGCGCCGGATCGCTGGGCGCATTCGGCGGCCACCGCAAGGATGTCCGGCAGGCCGCGAGTCCGGGTCGCGTTGAGCAGCTGAGGGAGCGCGACGGACAGAACCGACCAGACTGTGGCGTAGGCCCCGGTGCGGGATGCCTCCCGCACTGACTCCGCCAGCCGATTCGGCTTCACGGCACCCACGCGGACCGTCTCGGCGAGCTCCCGCCCAAGCATGGCCGCGTCGAGATCGCCCCGGGCCGCCAGCACCAGCAGCGCGTCGACCGCCGCGATGCGCCACTCCCTGGACCGCGCGCCGAACTCGTTGGCCAGGCCCAGGTGAAACGCCAGTCCGGCGTGGCCACCAGCTCCGCGATGCCGAGGAGCTCGGCCGCCCGGGCGTGCAGGGCCGGGGGGAGCGTTGTGGCGGCGGCCAGCACGTCGGGCGACACCTCCTCACCGGCGTGCCTGCACCAGGCCCACGAGGCGGTGCGTCGGTCGGCGAGGCGCCGGGCCACGTCGGCGATCCATTCCGGCTCACGGTCGGCGAGCACCGTCAGCAGCTCCGCCAATGTCCTGGGATGCGGCGTCACGTCCGCGGTCGCTATCCATTGAGCGGCGGCGGAGGCCGCGGTGTTGCAGCCGGCCCCGGCGACGAAGAGGGCCTTGACCTGGAGGTTGTCGCGACTCCATATGTCGCCGTCCCACGCGTCGCGGGACTTTCGGCGTAGTTCCTGGAGCGCGGGCAGACAGCCCCGGCGCTCGGCCGGGCTCAGCGCGCTCACCAACCGGGCCACCTCGCCGGTACGGCCCGCCTCGACGGCACGAAGGAGGGCCTCCTGTGCCGGGTTGAGCTGGCTCGTGCTGTTCGCGGTGGCTGTCATGGTGGTGACCTTAACGACAGCCACCGACATCGGCGTCAACGGACGTGACGCGGGACGTTACGTGACCAGCGATCAGATCAGCGATCAGATCAGCGATCAGGACAGTGTGATGGGGAGGGTTTTGATGCCGTTGATGAAGTTCGACCGCAGGCGGGTGGCCTCGCCTGCCTGGCGGACATCGGGGAGGCGTTGGGCGAGAACCTCAAGGAGGACCCGGAGCTCTAGCTTGGCCAGGTGATTGCCCAGGCAGAAGTGGGCTCCACCGCCGCCGAACCCGATCTGGGGATTGGGGTCACGGCCGATGTCGAAGGTGTCGGGAGAGTCGAAGACATCCTCGTCCCGATTGGCCGACGAATAGAAGACCACCACCTTGTCGCCCTCGACGATCTTCTGACCTCTGATCTCAGTGTCGGCCGTCGCCGTACGGCGGAAGAGGTTGACGGGGGAGATCCAGCGGACGATCTCGTCGGCGGCCGTCCGGGCGAGTGAGGGGTCGCGCACGAGTCGCCGCCACTGCTCGGGGTGTTCGAAGAGGGTGAGCATGCCTCCGGACGCCGCGTTCCTGGTGGTCTCGTTGCCCGCGACCACGAGCAGCAGCACGAACAGGTCGAACTCCTCCTCGGTCAGGATTTCGCCGTTGTCGCCCGGCTGTAGGAGCTTGCTGACGATGTCGTCCCGGGGGTCCTCGCGGCGGGAGGCGGCCAGCGTGTTGGCGTAGGCGTACACCTCGAAGGCGGCGGCCTGGGCGTCCTCGGGGCTGGACGCGTAGTCGGGGTCATCACTGCCGACCATCCGGTTGGACCATTCGAAGAGCTTGTCCCGGTCTTCGACGGGGGCTCCGAGCAGTTCGCAGATCACGTAGAGGGGCAGCGGCGCCGAGATGTCCCGGACGAAGTCCACGTCGGATCTGCCCTCGGCCTCGTCGATCAGTTGGTGGCAGATGTCGCGGATGTGCTGCTCCAGCTGGGAGATCACCCGGGGGGTGAAGCCGCGGTTGACCAACGAACGCCGCCGGGTGTGCTCCGGCGGGTCCTGGTTGAGCATCATCAGCCGTTGGAGTGCGAGCTCCTCCTCGGTCACCTCGTTGAAAATGGCCAGCCGCCGGGCCGACGAGAAAAGGTCGGAGCGCCGGGACACGTGCACCACGTCCTCGTGTTTGGTGAGCGCCCAGAAGCCCGGCCATCCCCGTTCGGCGTCACCCTCGTGCCAGAAGACCGGAGCGTTGCTCCGCAGCCACCTGAGCTGCTCATATGGGACGCCGAGACGGGCGTAGTGGTCCTGGTCGACGAGGTTGATGTCCATCGGATCACCTGTTGGTTAGTCGGGACGATCTGGCGGCTCTTCGCCGTCATTGTCGGGTGAGATCGTGATCTCGTCGAGGCCGCGAAAGGGATCCGCTGGGATGCCAGGTCCTGTTCGCTCCCTCAAAGGCACTGCGCCCATGGCTCTCCGTAACCTTGGTCTAACGTGGGGTGCGTAGCGATTTGTTGGGCTCCAGGAGGTCATCCGATGTTTCTGTCGTCACGCTCTTGACATGTCTGCCCGAATCCCGTGAACCTTCTCTTGAGAAAACATCGGATGTATAGGGAAGTCTGTGAAATTGCTCCGGGTTGGTTCCCATGGCGCCGAACGTCCGGCCGTACTGGATGACGAGGGACGCGTACGCGACCTGATCCTCGCCTTGCAGGGTGGGGACTTCGACGGCCGGTTCTTCGCCGGTGGAGGGGGGGAGCGGGTGCGTGCCGCGCTCGCGAACGACGATCTTCCCGTTCTGGAGACCGAAGGGCTCAGGATCGGCGCGCCGGTCGCGAGGCCGGGAAAGGTCGTGTGTATCGGGCTCAACTACCGGGACCATGCCGCGGAATCCGGCCTTCCGGCTCCGGCCGAGCCGGTCGTCTTCATGAAGGCGTCCAACACAGTGGTCGGACCTTTCGACGAAGTGCTCATCCCACGGGGCAGTGTGAAGACCGATTGGGAAGTCGAGCTCGCCGTCGTCATCGGCGAGACCGCGCGCTATCTCGATTCCCGGGAGAGCGCTCTCGACGTGATCGCCGGATATGCGATCTCCAACGACGTCTCCGAGCGTGAGTTCCAGCTGGAGCGGGGCGGCCAGTGGGACAAGGGCAAGTCGTGCGAGACGTTCAACCCGCTCGGGCCGTGGCTGGTGACGGCCGACGAGATCGCGGATCCGCAGAGCCTCGGGCTGCGGCTGTGGGTCAACGGCGAGTCGCGTCAGAACGGCGACACCAAGGACATGATCTTCGACGTGGCCGAGATCGTCCGGTATCTGAGCTGGTTCATGGTCCTCGAACCCGGAGACATCATCAACACGGGCACCCCGGCGGGGGTCGCCCTCGGCCTGCCCGGCCAGCCGTACCTCAAAGAGGGCGACGTGGTGGAGATCGAGATCGACGGGCTCGGCAGGCAGCGCCAGACGGTTGGGCAGGCATGAGCGTTTCGGGGGAGCCTTCCATGATCACCGCGATGGAAACGCACGACATCCGCTTCCCGACCTCGGCCGACCTGGACGGGTCGGACGCGATGAACCCCGACCCCGACTACTCCGCGGCATATGTGGTGCTGCGATCGGATGACCACGAGGGGCATGGCTTCGCCTTCACCATCGGCCGCGGCAACGACGTCCAGACGGCCGCGATCAAGGCGCTGGAGCCGTACATCGTGGGGAGATCCATCGACGACCTCGGCGCGCTCTACCGGGACCTCGTCTACGACTCCCAGCTGCGTTGGCTCGGGCCGGAGAAGGGCGTCATGCACATGGCGATCTCCGCTGTGGTCAACGCGTCGTGGGACCTCAAGGCCAAGCGGGCGGGCAAGCCGTTGTGGCTGCTGCTGGGCGAGATGCCGCCCGAGGAGATCGTGGATCTCGTCGACTTCCGCTACATCACCGACGCCCTCACGCCGAACGAGGCCCTGGCGATCCTGCGCGAGGCCGAGCCCGGCCGGAAGGAACGGATCGAGCGTCTCAAGGAGCATGGTTATCCGGCCTACGCCACCTCCCCGGGCTGGCTCGGGTACAGCGACGACAAGCTGCGGCGCCGGTGCGAGGAAGCCCGCCGGGACGGCTACACGCAGATCAAGCTCAAGGTCGGCGCCGACCTCGACGACGACATCCGCCGCCTGCGCATCGCCCGCGAGGTCTGCGGCGACGACTTCCCCATCGCCGTCGACGCCAACCAGCGCTGGGACGTCGACACGGCCGTGACCTGGGTCAACGCGCTGGCCGAGTTCCACCCCTGGTGGATCGAGGAGCCGACGAGCCCCGACGACGTGCTCGGCCACGCCACCATCGCGCGGAAGATCGCGCCCATCAAGGTCGCCACCGGCGAACACGTCCAGAACCGGGTCATCTTCAAGCAGTTGCTGCAGGCTGGGGCCATCTCCTACCTGCAGCTCGACTCCGCCCGCGTCGGCGGGGTCAACGAGAACATCGCGATCCTGCTGCTCGCCGCCAAGTTCGGCATCCCGGTCTGCCCGCACGCCGGCGGGGTCGGCCTGTGCGAGCTGGTCCAGCACCTCGCGATGTTCGACTACGTCGCGGTGAGCGGCTCCCTGGAGGGGCGTGTGATCGAGTACGTCGACCACCTCCACGAGCACTTCGCCGCTCCCGTGGTGATCAGGAACGGCGCCTATCAGGCACCTGTCGCCCCCGGCTTCAGCGCGACCATGCTCCCCGAGTCGATCGCGGCCTACTCCTTCCCCGACGGGCCGGTCTGGAGGAGCCGATGAGTCGCCCCGAGCCCGCGGAACAGGACGCCGGCGGGAGAACGCCGAAACGTGAATTCGAGGGCCTCGTGGCACTCGTGACCGGCGGCGGGTCCGGCATCGGGCTCGCCACCGCGACACTCCTCATGGAGCGCGGCGCCCAGGTCGCCTGCCTCGACATCAGCCCACCGGGGCAGCCCTTCTTCGGCGTCGCCGCCGACGTCGCCGACGACCCCGCGGTCCGTACGGCTGTCGCCAAGGTGGTCGAGCACTTCGGGCGGCTCGACATCGTCGTCAACAACGCCGGGATCGGCGCCGCCGGGACCGTTGCCGACAATCCGGACGATGAGTGGCTCCGGGTCCTGGACGTCAACGTCATCGGGATGGTCCGAGTGGCCAGGGCCGCGTTGCCGTACTTGCGTGACTCGCCGCACGCGGCGATCGTCAACACCTGCTCGATCGCCGCGACCGCGGGGCTGCCGAACAGGGCGCTCTACAGTGCGACCAAGGGTGCCGTGCAGTCGCTGACCCTCGCCATGGCGGCCGACCACATCGCGGACGGCATCCGCGTGAACTGCGTCAATCCGGGCACCGCCGACACCCCGTGGGTGGAGCGGCTCCTGCACGCCGCCTCCGATCCGGTGGCCGAGCGAGCGGCGCTGGAGCACCGGCAGCCGATGGGCCGCATGGTCAGCGCGGACGAGATCGCGCACGCCATCGCCTACCTCGCCAGCCCGCTCGCCTCCGCCACCACCGGTACGGCTCTCGCCGTCGACGGCGGCATGCAGGGCCTACGCGTAGGCCCTCGATCCAACTGATCGGAACCAGGTGAAAGCGCGGACGGCCCCGCTCGGGGCCGTTCGAGCTGACAGGAGGTCGGTGAGATGTGGTGCCGGGGCGCTGGGGCCCGCTCGGGGCCGTACGAGCTGACAGGAGGCTGGTGAAACGTGGAGCGCATCGCCCTGCGCACCCGGCTCAAGCCGGGCAGAGAGAAAGAGTACGAGAGGATCCACGCGGTCATCCCCGAGGATCTGGAGGCCGCCCTGCGTGCGGGCGGCGTGCACGTCTGGCGGATCTGGCGCGACGGCCTCGACCTGTTCCACTACGTCGAGGTGGAAGACTATGCCCGGCTCCAGGCGTACCTCCGCGACCATCCCGCGGACAAGGCGTGGCAGGCGGTGATCAACCCCTTGCTGGACGGCGACTTCGATCCTTCCGCCACGGGGCTCCACAAGGTGTGGGAGCTTCCATGATCCGTGCTGTACGGCTTTCGCGGGTTCGTTGTGGTGTGTTCGGGTTGCGGCAGCCGTACATGATCGGGAGGTGATGGCAGTGTCCGGTCGGTTTGCTTCGCTCCCGGGCATGACGCGCTTCGGGTTCGGGGCCGCGCCCATCGGGAACCTCTTGTCGGCGATCTCGGAGGAGCAGGCGTCCGCCACCGTCGACGCCGCGTGGGACGCCGGGATCCGCTACTTCGACACCGCGCCCCACTACGGCCTCGGGCTGTCGGAGCGACGTCTTGGGGCCGCGTTGCGGGAGCGCCCGCGCGCCGACTATGTGCTGTCCACAAAGGTCGGTCGGCTGCTGGTGCCGCACGCCGGTGGTGGGCGGGACGACGAGGGGTTCGACGTGCCCGCCACGCACCGGCGCGTCTGGGACTTCTCCCGCGACGGCGTGCTGCGCTCTCTGGAGCAGTCCATGGAGCGGCTCGGCCTGGGCTCGGTGGACATCGCCCTGATCCACGACCCGGACCGGCACTGGAAGGAGGCGGTCTCCCAGGCTTATCCGGCGCTCGCCGAACTGCGCGATCAGGGGGTCGTCAAGGCGATCGGCGTCGGCATGAACCAGTGGCA
>JBIOWF010000253.1:0-10750 GCA_044868295.1 Microtetraspora sp.
AAGACGGAGAGATCTCCTGTGCGGAAAACACGAAGTCACCACACCGCCCGGGCCCTGGCGGCCCGAGCGAGCTCTCCATTCCTCCCCAGGGCTGAAGCCCGGGGTCTCCTGGAGAGTCCAAGATGAAGGCGGCCACCGACACCCACCGGTGAACCTGCGACTCCCACGTCATCCCCAGTCCTGGCGCGGAGGTCGGCACGATCGCCGCCGCGGCCAGCGCCAGGCTCCAGACCAGCATGAGCCGCTCCGGCCAACCACCGACGGGAGCTCGTACGGCCCGCATCCCGGCCAGCAGGGCGAGTGAGGCGAGGCCCAGCGCCGCCATGGCGAATTCGGTGGCGCCCCCGCGGTCGAGCGCCGCGTAGTCGCTGATGGTCAGGCTTACCGGGTCCAGGTAGGGGTCGGGGTCGATCTGCCCCACGACGACCGCGACCACCGCGAGCAGGATGCCGCCGCACGCGATCACGGCATAGAGCCTTTTGACCATGTTTCAAGGCTCTCGCGTTGAATGCAGCGGGAGTATCCGGCGAACACCCGATTTGGCCCTGATGCCGACCCCCGACACGGCATCAGGGTTACCCGATCACTGAGTCTCAGTGATTCGCCCATGGCTGGGCGAAAGTCCCCGTCCTGCCCAGTGCGGGGTAGGCGTTTCACAGCCGCCCGCCGGGCCGGATCAGTCCGGCTGTCCCAGGGCTTGTGCGAGCCCTGGTCTCCCCAGGCCGGCTTTCTTTGAGAATTCTTCCCTGAACGAGAAGCACCTCGGGTGCACCGGCCTCAGAGTCATCGCTGAAGGGCGCTCGCCTCCTTGTAGCGTTCGCGCAGGCCTGGGACCGGGGCGGCCTCATAGACCGCGGAATCGCCGGCCGTCCACTGCGGCGGCTCCGGCCCGCCGGAGAGCAGCCAGGCCGCCTGCCGGGCGGCGCCGTCGGCCACGTACTCTCCCGGTTCCGGGACCAGCACCGTACGGCCGAACACCGTGGGGGCGATGCGCCGTACCGCCTCCGAGCGTGCGCCGCCACCGATGAGGAGCACCCTGCGGGGGTCCAGTTCCAGCGCGTCGAGGGCGTCGGCGAGGCCGCACAGCATCCCCTCCACGGTGGCCCGCGCCACATGCGCCGGAGTCGCGGTCGCGATCTTCAACCCATGCAGGGATCCGGTCGCGTCCGGCAGGTTGGGGGTGCGCTCGCCCTCCAGGTACGGCACCAGCACCAGGCCTTCGGCCCCGGGAGGAGCCTGCAACGCCAGGTCGCCGAGCTCGCCGATGGTGACCCCGAGCATCCGGGCGACGGCCTCCGGCACCCGCGCCGCGTTCATTGTGCAGGCCAGCGGCAGGAACCGCCCCGTCGCGTCGGCGAATCCGGCGACCGCCCCTGAAGGGTCACCGGATGGCGTCTCAGCGACGGCGAAGGCCGTACCAGATGTGCCGATGGACACCACGACGTCGCCGGGCAACGCGCCGACGCCCAGTGCCGCGCCCATGTTGTCACCCGTGCCGGGTGCCAGCCGTACGTGACCGGAGACGCCCGCCTGGTCGGTGGGGCCGAGGACCCGGGGCAGGGCCGGGGTGCTCCCCAGCGCGAGTTTGAGCAGGTCGGTCCGGTAGCCGCCGGTCGCGGGCGACCAGTAGCCGGTGCCGGACGCGTCGCCACGGTCGGTCGTGATCGTCTCCGGCGAGCCCGCGAGCATCCAGGTGAGCCAGTCGTGCGGGAGGCACACCCTGGCCGTACGGCCGGCGCTGCGCGGCTCGTGTTCGGCGAGCCAGCGCAGCTTGGCCACGGTGAACGACGCGACCGGCACGCTGCCGACGGCCGCCGCCCATTTCTCCGGGCCGCCGAGCTCGCCGACCAGGTCGGCCGCGGCCTGAGCGGAGCGGGTGTCGTTCCACAGCAGGGCGGGCCGCACGACCTGGCCGTCCTCGTCGAGGCAGACCATTCCGTGCTGCTGCGCCGCAACGCTGAGGGCGGCGACGTCGTCCAGCCCGCCGGCCTGCGCGATCGCGGTCTGGAGCGCCGCCCACCAGTGGTCCGGATGGACCTCGGTGCCGGCCGGATGCGATGCCCTGCCCTCCCGGACGAGGGCGCCCGTCTCCGCGTCCCGGATCACCACTTTGCAGCTCTGGGTCGACGAGTCGACCCCCGCTACGAGCGCCATCGGCCGCTCACCCCTCCTCAGTCGTCGCTCGGGGGCTTCGGGTCCGGCGACGGCCTTTCCCCGTCATCCACGGACTCCCAGGAGATGCTCGATCGCGAGCTGGTTCAACCGGCTGTAGTGGTAGCCCCGCTCGCCCGCCTTGTCCGGATCGAAGGTGTCCTTGAACAGGTCGTCGTAGGACTCGCCCGGTGCCAGCGTCGGCTGGGAGAGCTCCGTGACGCGGCCGGCCTGGAGCGCCTCCCGTACCTCGGGGTCGGCCCGGAACGTCTTCGACTTCTCCTTGAGGATCAGATAGGTGCGCATGTTGGCCGCGGCCGAGACCCACACGTCCTCGGCGTCCTCGGTGCGCAGCGGCTTGTAGTCGAAGTGCCGGGGGCCGTCGTAGCCGCTGCTCTCCAGCAGGTCGACCAGGAAGAACGCGCTCTTCACGTCTCCGTGGCCGAACACCAGATCCTGGTCGTACTTGGGACCGTGCTGGCCGTTCAGGTCGATGTGGAAGAGCTTGCCGTGCCAGAGCGCCTGCGCGACGCCGTGCACGAAGTTGAGCCCCGCCATCTGCTCGTGCCCGACCTCGGGGTTGAGGCCCACCAGCTCCGGATGCTCCAGCTCGTTGATGAAGGCCAGGGCGTGGCCGACGGTCGGCAGGAGGATGTCGCCGCGCGGCTCGTTCGGCTTCGGCTCGATGGCGAACCTGAGGTCGTAGCCCTTGTCGATGACGTACTGGCAGAGGAGGTCGAGGCCCTCCTTGTACCGGTCGAAGGCGGCCTTGACGTCCTTGGCGGCGTCGGACTCGGCGCCCTCCCGGCCGCCCCAGCAGACGTAGGTCGTCGCGCCGAGCTCCGCGGCGAGGTCGATGTTGCGGATGACCTTGCGGAGGGCATAGCGGCGGATCTCACGGTCGTTGCTGGTGAAAGCGCCGTCCTTGAAGACTGGGTGGGTGAACAGGTTCGTGGTGGCCATCGGCACTTTGAGGCCGGTCTCGCTCAGCGCCTTCTTGAAGCTGTCGACGGCCTTGGTCCGGTCCGGCTCGACCGCGAGCAGGTCGTCGTCATGGAAGGTCACACCGTACGCGCCGAGCTCAGCGAGCCGATGCACGCTTTCCACCGGGTCGAGTGGTGCGCGGGTCGCGTCTCCGAAAGGGTCGCGCGCCTGCCAGCCGACCGTCCACAGCCCGAACGTGAAACGGTCCTGGGTAGTGGGGGTGTACATGGGATGCCTCCGAATTAGTCTATGTTGTGGACTAAATATCGGGCGTCGCTCGCGGCAGGTCAAGTCACCGCGTGACGTTCGCTTCGCGGATTGCGCGAAGCCGTAGATCAGCCGAATATGAGGTGCGATGTCCCAGGCCGTACGGCACGACGCTATGCGCGCGCGCAACCTGGCTCTCGTCCTGGGCGAGGTCAGCAAGCGTGGACCACTGACACGGGCCGCGTTGTCCGAAATAACCGGATTGACCAAGACTACGGTGTCCAAGCTGGTCGCCGACCTGATCGAGGGTGGCCTCGTGGTCGAGGCCGGGGCGGTGCGAGACGGGGAGCGCGGCAGGCCCGGCATGGAGGTGCGGCTCAGCGGGCAGCGGTTCGCGGCCGTCGGCCTCGAAATCAACGTCGACTACCTCGCCGTGCGGATCGTGGACCTCGCCCGTTCTGTACGGCTCCGCCGTACACAGGCTGTGGACAACAGATCTGCACAGCCTGTGGAAACACTCGCGAAACTGCAGGACTTGACGCTTTCGGCTGTGGACGAAGCTGTGGATCTGGGTCTTCGCGTCGTCGGCGGCGTGGTCGCCGTACCCGGCCCTGTGGATCTTCAGAGCGGGACTGTGCACAACGCGCCGAACCTCGGCTGGCGGGACGTGCCCGTGCTGTCCCTGCTCGACGTGCCGTTCCCGCTACGTGTGGAGAACGAGGCGAACCTGGCCGCGTTGGGCGAATTGTGGTTCGGCTCCGGCCCCGCGGACTTCCTGCACGTCTCGGGCGAGATCGGCATCGGCGCCGGACTGGTCGTGCGGCGCGGCCTGTTCCGCGGCTCGCACGGCTTCGCCGGAGAGTTGGGCCACGTGGTCGTCTCCCCCGACGGCCCTCTCTGCGGCTGCGGCAGCCGCGGCTGCCTCGAACAGTACGCGAGCCTCGGCGCCCTGCTCGCGGTCACCGGGCTCACCTTCGAAGAAGCCACGGCGAGGCCCGAACCAGCCGAACAACCCGAATCCATGGCCGGATCCGAACAGGCCGGAAAGCCCGGATCCATTGTGGGGTCCGTAGCAGGATCTGTGGCGGGGCCCGTCGAGGGGTCTGGCTCGGCCGGGGTGACTCCTGCGGGCATTCCGCAGATCGTCTCCCTGCTGAGGGAACGGGACGCGGGCGCGTTGGCGGCCTGCGAACGGGCCGGATGGGCGCTCGGAGTCGCCCTCTCATCGGCGATCAACCTCATGGACCCGGACACGATCGTCCTGGGCGGAATCTACGCGCCGCTCTTCCCATGGATCGGCGACGTCGTGTCGGAGACGCTCGAATCCCGCCTCGGCCAGATGCGTCAGGCCGTACCGTCCGTGGTGGTCTCCAAGCTCGGCCCCGAGGCGGCCACACTCGGCGCGGCCGGCCAAGTGATCCAACAGATCATCGCCGACCCCGCCCTGCTCTTGCAGCCCTGAGGCGCCTTAGAGGCCTGAGGGGTCTAGGTCGTGTTTTATAAATCAAGCCCTGCTGCACGACGCCCAGATCGGCGCCTCGCCGCGTTGGCGCCCCACCCACGAAAACTCTTCGCAAGCTCAGAGTTTCCGCGGGGCCCGGGATAGTCGCCCGTAGAACACCGCTACGGGCGACTCCTCCGCCGCGCTGGTGATCGAGCGCGCTGGTGGGCTCGTCGACCAGGAGCACCCTGGGCCGGTTCATCAGCGCGCGGGCGATGTTGACCCGCTGCCGCTCGCCGTCGGACAGCTGATGCGGCCGCCGATCCTCTTTGTCCTCCAGCCCGACGGCCAGCAACAACTCGCGGGCCCGGGCCGCCGCCCTCCTCGTCGAGCGGCCGGCCAGGTCGGCCATGACGAGCAACTGGTCGAGCGCGGTGAGCGAGGCCAGCAGGTTGGACTGCTGGAACACAATGCCGATGTGCTGGCGCCTGATGCGGGTTCTCGCCTCCCGGCTCGCGCCCGACCCCTCCTGCCCGGCCACCGTCACGCGCCCGGCGGTGGGCGTGACCAGAGTCGCGGCGACGGCCGGCAGGCTGGACTTGCCCGAACCGGACGGGCCGACAACTGGGGTGAACTCACCCGACGCCACAGCCAGCTCGACGTGGTCGAGCGCGGTCGTCGTGCCATCGCCGTCAGGGTAGGTCAACACGACGTCGGAGTGCTTCAGAGTCATCGGGACGCTCCCAGCGCGATCAGCGGATCGACAGAGGTGATCTTGCGGATGGCAAGCGCCGCGCCGGTGACTCCGAGCAGGATCATCACAGCGACGGGAAGGACGGTGGTGGTGGCCGAAAGCACGAACGGGACCGTGCCCTCCGCCGGCGCACCCATGCCCGCGCCGAGCGCGCCACCGATCCCCGCACCCAGCAGCAGCACCAGCACGGCCTGGGCGAGCGCGTCGCGCAGCAGGTATCGGGTGCTCGCGCCCAGTGCCTTCAGTACCGCGACGTCCCCGCGTCGCTGGATCGTCCACACCGTGAAGAAGGCACCGATGACCAGCGCGGAGATCGCGAACAGGAACCCCCGCATGAGCTGCAGGGATGGGCAACGTCAGCCGCCACTCGGGAGCCGAGCACGCCAACGTGACCCTCACCTACCTGGAGGATACGATCGTGCTCGATGTCTTCGACGACGGCCGAGGCTTCGACGCCACCGTCACCGGCTACGGCCTGCGCGCCATGCGCGATCGCGTGACCGCCCTGGGCGGCACCCTCACCGTCGATTCCTCCCCGGAGAGGGCACGGCTGTCGCCGCCGCCCTCCCCCTGACCTGGGCACGCGAGCGATGACGCCGATCCGGATCCTCCTAGTGGACGACCACCCCGTCGTGCGATCCGGCATCCGCGCCATGCTCGCCGGGCAGCCCGACTTCGAGCTGGTCGGCGAGGCCACCACCGGCGAGGAGGGCACCGAGCTGGCCCACCGGCTCGCGCCCGACGTCGTGCTGATGGACCTCCAACTCGGCCCGGGCATCCACGGCAGCGAGGCCACCCGGCGGATCGTCGCACTCGGCGGCCCACGAGTCCTTGTGCTCACCACCTTCGACACCGACGCCGACCCGGCATTCGCTGCGCTGGTGGCACTATCGTTCGTCCGGTGGTGGAAGCTGTCACTCACGTCTCGGGCGAGATCGGCGTCGGTGCCGGGCTGGTCGTGCGGGGCACCCTGTTCCGGGGCTCACACGGCTTCGCCGGAGAGCTGGGCTTCTACAGGCCTGAGGGGTCGCGGCCCACGCTGATCTCCTCGGCTATCCGGCGAACCTCGGCCTCGTCCAGATGCGGCGCGCCCGGGAGGCTCCGCCGAAGGATCGGGATCACCTCGTTCAACGGCTGTCCCGCATGGCGGACCGCCACGTCGTGGACGATCCGGAAGAGGATCAGATTGGCCTCACGTTCCCGCGTGACCCGGTCAGCGATCATGGTGTCATCCCCCTCTGTCTGCTCCGTCCGGGGTCACGCTACGACCTGCGACCGACATTTTTCTGGACCACGCCATCTCGGCGATTCACACCCGGGTGCCGGATTCCCGCCTGGGTTCAACCGTCCTGGAGCAGAGCGATCACGCCGGTTCGGCGGCCGAACAGCCGCTCGACCCCGCCAGGAGCAGGAGAGGTACGGCTCCGCACCCAGGGCGGGCCTCGGCGTGCCCTTCCCCGACGCATAGCCCTGAGAAGGCGATCAGATCAGATGTATGTCCAATGTTAGGGGTGTTGATCCTTCTCTAGGATGAAATACCCCTTGATCACACGTTCTATAGTCAATCCCCATGGGGGAACCCGTTCGCAACTGGGCCCTGCCTGTCGCATCCGCCGCCACGCTGTTCCTCGTCCTGTGGGCAGGTGTGGCCGATTCGGGCAAACTCACCGGCAGCATCGAGGTCGTCCTCTCGCTCACCGCAGCGGCCATCACGCTGCTGGCATTGGGCTGGCGCCGCCGAGCACCGGTCGCCGCGCTCGCCGTCGTCTCAACGGCAGAATTCCTCCCCGCAACAATGCTGGACCGGATGCTGGACTCGGCCGGCATGACGATCGGCCTCGGCGGGGTTGTGGCGCTGTACTCTTTGGCCGCCCGCCGATCACTACGTGCCACCATCATCGCCGCCCTGGCCCTCCTGGTGATGTCCGTGGTGGAGTACGTCGTCTCCGTTCGGTTCGGCCAGGGCATCGATCTGGATTTCGATCTCAGTCAACTGTCCATCCTGGACCTGCTCGTCGTTTTTTATGGCCTGTTCTTGACCGGTGCGCTCGGCCGGGCGCGATGGCGCTGGCGCAACGCACGACAAGAGGCAGCCGCTCGATTGGCCCGCGCGACCGCGGCGCAACGGCACGCCGCCGAGGCCGAACGCCACCGCCTGGCCCGTGAACTGCATGACGTGTCCGCACATCACCTGACAGCGATCGTCGTGACCGGTGCGGCTGCGGAGCGGCTGAGCGCCGACCGGCCCGAAATGGCCGAACAGGCATTGTGCTTCGCCGCCCAGCATGGACGAGACACCAGCTCCGCACTGGAGCGGTTGACGGCCGTGATGGACGACACCGGCACAGACACCACCATGGACGCCGACACAGACGCCCCGGACCGACTGTGCGACCTGATCGACGATCTGGCCGCCGGGATGACCCACCTCGGCCAGCGCATGACCGTCCACACGGACCAGGAGCCGCCCGGATTGCCACTGGCAGTGGTGACAGCGGCACACGCGATCGCCCGGGAGACACTTACCAATACGGTGCGATACGCGCCGGGGGCGCACGTCACCGTGCGGGTCCGCCACCACCCCGACAGCCTCGACATCAGCATCGACGACGACGGCAGCTCCAACCCGGCCACGTCACCAGCCGTGCCCGGCACCGGCCGGGGCATCACCGGAATGCGTGAACGCGCCGAACCCATCGGCGGCCACCTGACCGCCACGCCACGCCACGGCGGCGGCTGGTCAGCCCACGCCGCCCTGCCCCTCACCTCAGCCGGCATCACACCTGGGGCCGCTTCCGCCTTGTCCACGCACACCCCACCCTCGGGCCGGTGGCCTTCCATCCTGCGCGTGGATGTGCTGGGCCTAGCGCTGATCTTCGCAGTTGTGATGATCGCCATGGCGGCGGACAACCTACCGGTCGGGACGCAATGGCTGCTCGCGGCGCTGATGGTCCTCCGGGCCCTGCCGATGCTGTGGCGTCGGCGACGCCCCTGGACGGGCCGCCCAGGTCGATCTCGCCGTGCCGCCGAAAGCACCGCAGGAATACACGGTTCCAGCCCACGGTGACCTTACGTCCGTCACTCGCGGTCAGAGGATCCTTGGCGGCGTGCTTCAGCACGGATGCGAGCAGCGCTTTCGGGTTCGAGCCGGCGGGACAGTCGGCGCCCTTCGCGACGCACCACCGGAAGAAGTGTTTTCTGGCGGCGTCGAAACCCTTCATCTGTGCCACGGTCTGTTGTACGGGCGACAGCTTCAGGTCCACGGCGCCGTCGAGCACCATGGCACGAACACGCTTCGGATATAGCTGTGCGTAGACGGCGCCAAGCTGCGTTCCGTAGGAGAAGCCGAGATAGGTCAGTTTCTCGTCACCCAGCGCGGCCCGGATGGCGTCCAGGTCTCGTGCGGTGGCCACAGCGGAGAAGAACTTCAGTTTGGCGCCGTTCTTTCTCACGCAGGACGCCACGGCCTGCTTCTGCTGCTTGACCGCCGTCTTGAAGCCCGCCTTGGTCGAGTCGTCGATCGCTGTCTCTTTGTCGAGTTGCTCATCCGTCCGGCACCGGACCGGGTTCGAGCGGCCTACCCCACGGGGGTCGAACCCCACGATGTCGAACCGCTCCAGGATGTCGGGCTTGACGCGCAGCGGCAGCAGGACCCCCAAGTCCACGCCCGACCCTCCCGGCCCGCCGGGATTCACCACCAGGGAGCCGATCCGGTTCCGCTGCGTGAGCCAGCGCGCGCGCACGAGCGCGATCGAGAAGGTGGCACCACCGGCGGCGCGGCCCCCGCGCGCCTTGGTCCAGTCCTGCGGGACTTTCAGCGAGGCGCATTCGTATCGGATCGCCTTGGTGATTTTCTTAATCATTTCTGGCTTGATGTAGCTACCGGCGACCTCTGTGAGCAGCTCCGGACAGGGCCGCCAGGCGAGGGAACCACCCGTCGGGGTCGCCCTCTGGGTTGCCGTCCGGAGGACCGGTGGCGCCATGGCCGAGCCGTACCCACCGGATGCCAGAACCGATGCCCCGGTGCTCACGGCACTGATGCCGGGAGCAGCGGAGTTCTGGGTACGTGCGGCGTGCTGGGGCGGGAGTCCTGCCCCGAGGGTCGCGACTAGCGCGGTCAGAGCCGCGAGACCGTATCGGCGACGCACCGGCAGCCTGCCCACTTCAGGTCGCTGATCGGTACGGCTTTGAGGTGCGAGGGGAATGATCCTGTTCACGGAACCAGCAAACCGCCCATAACGGCCTGGCTCCTCGTTCGTGTGAGCGATCTCCGGGTACGCCCCAGGTTAGGGGCGCTGATCCCCCTGGGAGACGAGCCGATCCCGTCAGGGCTATCCCGAGGTCAGTGCAACGAGCGAAGTGCGCCGCTGGATCCGCGACGCGACCTCGGAGAACATCCGGCGTGCCCATCCCTGCCTGACCATCCGTTCCGCCCCGAGGCCCGGCCTGCCTGACCATTGGTGGGCGCACTTGACAGGGCCCATCTTCAGGCAAATATCAGCCGAGACACTGAGGGGAGTCTGGGCAGGGATCCGTGCCGGAATCTGGCCGAAATCAGTCGGCGACCAGGCGCGCCCGGCGCCCTTCATGCTCACGCTGCCGCCGGACAACGTAGGTGCCCGGCGCGCAGCCCGTGGCCCCGTGCTCGGGATGCAGCAGGTAGACGACGGCCGAGGTGCTGAAGACGCCGATGGCCAATGTTGAGAAGTCCCACACGTTGATCGTCCACCGGCAGGTGCCCGGCTCGGCGACCAGGGTGTGCGGGTTGCCCCCGGCTGCCCCGCGAAGCAACTCGATCCCTTCCGGCGGCACATCCCTCCACCTGGCGTTGTCCCATGGCCTCACAGCCGACGCGAGAACGGGAAGCGGGACCACGATGAGGTCCCCCTGGGCCTGGAGCCCGTCGATCACCGGGATGCGGGCCGACTGCTCCAGGTGATCGAGCACGGCGAGTCCGGTCTGCTGGGAGAGCGAAGCGAGAGTCACAGTCATAGGAATCACCTCAGGTTCTGCGGACGAGACGGGAGTAAAGCTCGGCGGACAGCTCGTAGGTCCAGGCCGCGGCCTCGATCGGATCACTGATGAAGCCGGGAACGGTCAGCCCGTAGCGGCGGCGACCGCCGTCGCGCTCGACGGACCCGTTGACCGCGAGGAGCACCCTCGTCTCCCCTCGCAGGTCGTAGAGCCGCAGTTCCGAGCCGGGGTTGCCGGGG
>JBIOWF010000254.1:0-21378 GCA_044868295.1 Microtetraspora sp.
CACGAGCTCAACCCCCGCCTGGTCATCCTGTCGATCACGGGATTCGGGCATGACGGCCCCGAGGGCGGGCGGCCGGGTTACGACCAGATCGCCCAGGGCGAGGCCGGCCTCATGTCGCTCACCGGCCCCTCCACGGACGAGCCTTATCGGGTGGGCGCCTCGATCGCCGACCTGCTGGGCGGCATTCACGGGGCGTACGGGGCGGTGGCGGCGCTCTACGAGAGGGAGAAGACGGGCCGGGGGAAAGTGGTGCGGACCTCGCTGCTCGCCTCCATCGTCGGCGTGCACTCCTATCACGGCACCGCCTGGACGGTCGGCGGCCAGGTGCCGCGGGCCGGCGGCAACCATCATGCCTCCATCGCGCCCTACGGCGCGTTCCACTGCGCCGACGGCATGATCCAGATCGCGGTCGCCAACGAGGGTCAGTGGCGCAAGGTCGCCGACCTGCTGGACATCGACCCCGAGATGCCGAAATATGCGACAAATAGGGAAAGGTTCGCCCATCGGGATGAATTGATCGCTGGCATGGAGAAGGCCCTGGCCGCACACGACCGGGCGCACTGGCTCACCGCGCTCGGCGACCTGGGCGTGCCCGCGGGCGCCATCCGCTCCATCGACGAGGTCTACGCCTGGGACCAGGTCAGATCCCAGGGCCTCCTCGTCCAGGTCGACCATCCGGTGCTTGGGCCGATCGAGCTTCCCGGCCCGCCGCTCCGCTTCGACGATGAGCAGCCCAGGCGGCACGCCGCCCCGCCCGCCCTCGGCCAGGACAACGAGGCCGTGCTCGACTGGCTCCGCGAGCGCGAGAGATGACGCCGGGTCGCGGTCCGCGGCCGGACGCGCGGGCGCTCATCGAGCGGGTGCTCGACCCCCAGTCGTGGAAGTCGTGGGACGAGCCCCCGCTCGACCCGGCGGAACCGGGCTCGGACTACGTCCGGGAGCTGGCCGCGGCGCGGGCCAAGACCGGATACGACGAATCGGTGATCACCGGTGAGGGCGCCCTCGCCGGGCGCCGCGTCGCCGTGCTCGCCTGCGAGTTCTCGTTCCTCGCCGGTTCGATCGGCGTCGTCGCGGCCGAACGCCTCGTTCGCGCCATCGAGCGGGCCACGGCCGAGGGGCTGCCACTGCTCGCCGCCCCGGCCAGCGGCGGCACCCGGATGCAGGAGGGCGCCCTGGCCTTCACCCAAATGGTGAAGATCAGCGCCGCGGTCGTCGCGCATCGCGCCGCCGGCCTGCCGTACGTCGTCTATCTGCGCCACCCCACCACAGGAGGCGTGTTCGCGTCGTGGGGCTCGCTCGGCCACGTCACCGCCGCCGAGCCCGGAGCGCTGATCGGCTTCCTCGGGCCGCGCGTCTTCGAGTCGCTCTACGGTTATCCGTTTCCCGAAGGCGTACAGGTGTCGGAGAACCTGTTCGCGCACGGCCTGGTGGACGCCGTGGTCTCCGCCGAGGACGCCCGGGAGATCGCCATCCGGGCCCTCGCCGTTCTCTGCGCGCAGCGGACCGGCCTCGAACGTGGCCCCGAGCCGGAGGAGTCGACCGAGGCCGTCGGGGCGTGGGAGGCGATCACGCGCTCCCGCCGCGACGACCGGCCCGGCGTGCGGACCCTGCTCAAGCTGGCCGCCTCCGACGTCACCCCGCTGAACGGCACAGGCGAAGGCGAGAACGACCCCGGCCTGCTGCTGGCACTCGCCCGGTTCGGTACGGCTCCCGCCGTCGTCCTCGGCCAGGACCGGCGACGGCAGCGCGTGGGCGGCGCGCTCGGCCCGGCCGGGCTCAGGGTGGCCCGGCGGGGGATGCGGCTCGCCTCGGAGCTCGGCCTGCCGCTGGTCACCGTGATCGACACAGCCGGGGCGGCGCTGTCCAAGGCGGCCGAGGAAGGCGGTCTCGCCGCCGAGATCGCCCGCTCGCTGGCCGACCTCGTCATGCTGGACGCGCCCACGGTCTGCCTGCTGCTCGGCGAGGGCGCGGGTGGCGCCGCCCTCGCCCTCCTGCCCGCCGACCGGGTGATCTGCGCGCAGCACGGCTGGCTGTCGCCGCTGCCCCCGGAGGGTGCCTCCGCCATCCTCTACCGGACCGTCGACTTCGCCCCCGAGATCGCGCGGTTCCAGGGCGTGCGGGCCACCGACCTGAAGCGGGACGGCATCGCCGACCGGATCGTGCCGGAATGTCCCGACGCGGCGTACGAGCCCAAGGCGTTCTGCCGACGTGTGGCCAGAACACTCGAATACGAGATAGCCGGGCTGCTCGCGCGACCGCCCGCGGACCGTGTCGCCGCCCGGCTCGCCCGTTACAGGTCGCTGGGCTCCTGATCATCGCACGGCTCGGCTGCGACCGCCCGCGGGCCGTGTCGCCGCCCGGCTCGCTCGCTACAGGTCGCTCGGCTCCGGATCGCCTGCCGGCACCTGCACCTGTTCGACGCGGATCGCGTGCACCTCGTCACGCGGCACGACGACCTCGTAGGCGCCGTGGTCGACCAGCCAGTAACCGAGTGCCTCGGCCTTCGCCCCGTTGTGACCGGTGTAGGCGATGTGGAGGCCGCTCACCTCTCCGCTGTCGTCCTCGTCCAGGACCAGGCACGGCTCGCCCCCGAACGCCCCGACCGTGCGGAGCAGGGTCAGCGCCTGCAGATCGGCGCGCTTGACCTGCAGCCGCCAGTAGGCGCCGGCCCGCGAGAAGCCCTCCTCGGGTGACTCGCTGAACAGCGTGACATCGTCGCTGTCCGGCCCGACCGCCGCGGCGAACGTCTGGTCGCGATGGCGGGCGACGAATCCCAGCCCGACCGGCTCGATGTCACTCATGCGACCGGCCGCCAGGACAGGCCGTCGTAACCGGCAAAGGCCAGCTCTCCCTCTTGCGTGAGATGCACGATCGCGGCTCCGGCCGGGATCGGCATCGGCATCGTGTGGAACTGCGGCACCACGTGATCTCGGGACGAGGTGAACCCGTTTCCCGTGAAGGGCGGCGAATCGTTCCAATCACCCCCCATATGCGGGCCGTACGGGACGACATAGGTGTCGATGTCGCGCGCGAACCACCGCAGGATGTACACCTCGGGGACGCCCGGCGTCAGCTCGGACCCCTCGAAACTCAGGTCGAGTGCTTCGACGAGGGATCGTGGAGTGGTCAGCCGGTGGCAGTCCTGCACGCGGTACACATACCCCGAAATGATCGTCCGTTTACCCGCGAGATAAGGCACGAGAAGCCTCGGCGGGATCACCTTCTGCATCTGCGTCGTGCGCCCCGTCTCGGTCATGGTCCAAGTTTACGATCTGTTGACTGGGGGCTTGGTGGGGTGGGAGAAAATGTCTGGACGCCGGTGGAGAAGAGACGGGAGCGTCATCCGCACGCTCTCGGTGATCACCGGGTCGATCTCCCCGATCTGAACGGCGTGCGCCGGGCCGAGATCCTGCCGGACGACGCCCAAAGGATCGACCAGCATGCTCCGGCCGACGCCGAACCCGTCCTTCACGGCCGGGTTGGGGGCCTGGCCGACCGCGACGGTCCACGTCGTGTTCTCCAGGGCCCTGGCCTTGACCAGCGTCGCCCAGTGTTCCTCCTTCATCGGGCCCGTACCCCAGGCCGCGATGACGGCGAAGGCGTCCGCACCCTCGTCCACGAGCGCGCGGGCCAGCTCGGGGAAGCGGATGTCGTAGCAGGTGATCAACCCCACCCGCAGCCCGGCCAGCTCGACCACGACAGGGGCGTCGCCCGGTGTGACCAGCTCGGACTCTCGGGCGCCGAACGAGTCGAACAGGTGGATCTTCCGGTAGGCGGCCTTCAGCTCGCCCCGCTCGTCGATGGCGACCGCGGTGTTGTGGACACGCCCGCTCACCGGCTCGAACGTGCCCGCGATGATCGCGATGCCGTGCTCGCGAGCCGCCTCGGCGAGCCCGGTCACGAACGGGCCGTCCAGGGGTTCGGCGGTCTCGGTGATGCCCCTGCCGAACCTGGTCAGTGTCGCCTCGGGAAAGACCGCCAGCTCCGCGCCCCGCGCGCGGGCCAGCGCGTCACGCACGGTTTCGAGGTTCGTCTTCGGATCGGGATCGATCGGGATCTGGCACAGCGCTACGCGGGTCACGCCTCACAGTCTGCCCGTTCTCGATCGGTTCCCACCAGGTGAGGGAGCGCCACCAGGTGAGCGAGCGCCACACCCACTCCAGCGGGCCGTACCGGTGGCGGGCCAGCCACCACCGGCTGACCCCGACCTGCACGGCCAGAGTGACCAGGCTCAGCGTGATCACCGCGATCCCCGTGCCGTCGGCGGCGAGCATCGGCCGCGCCGCCAGGATGACCGCGGTGCTGGTCAGATAGTTGGTGAGCGCCATCCGGCCGAGCGGCTCGAAGACGTCGCCGATCCACCGGCTCGCGCGGGTGAGCAACAAGAAGACGCAGGCGTACGCGACCGCGCCACAGAGGCCGGCGGCCTGGTAGACCCCGCCCGCGGGCGGTGAATTGTTCCACCACCAGGTCAGCGCCGTCGCCGGGCCCGCGCTTACGACGAAGAGCACCGTGACAGGAAGAACCCGGACAGGATGCGCCGGGACGGGAGGCACCGGGGCGGGATGCGCCTGTAGGGGATGCGCCTGGACGGTCGGCCGGGTGGCTGTGCCGTACCGGACGGTGGCCATGCCGAGCGGGAACAGGCCGGCGATGAGCACCCACGGATTGCCGGTGGCCAGGGCCGCGATGGTCGTCCCGATCCCGAGGAACGACACGGCCGCCGTAGGCAGGAAGCTGGCCGGCAGCAGGACGACGACCCCCAGGATCGCGTACGGCAGCAGCACCTCACCCGGGTTGACCGACCGGTGGATCACACCGAACAGCGCGAGCACGGCCAGCCGCCTGAGCAGCACCAGCCGAGGGTAGGGCGCCCGCCCCTCGGCGGAGCCCAGGAACAGCGCGCAGCTCATGCCGAAGAGGAACGCGAAGATCGGATAGAAGCGCCCCTGGAACAGGTTCCCCAGGACCCAGTCGATCGGCGTCGATCGGCGCTGTTCGATCGTGTGCTGCCAGGTGTTGACCAGCATGATCCCGCAGATCGCGAACCCGCGCAGGGCGTCGAGTTCGAGAATCCGCTGCCGGGGGGCGGGCGCGGCCATGCTGAAAGGGTAGGTTGCCACCGTGAGCGAGACACTTGTGCGGCGGATGCGGGAGTTCGGCACGACCGTGTTCGCGACGATGACGAAACTGGCCGTGGAGACCGGGTCGATCAACCTCGGTCAGGGTTTTCCCGACACCGACGGCCCGCCCGCGCTGCTGGAGCAGGCCGTCCAGGCGATCCGCGGCGGCTTCAACCAGTATCCGCCCGGACCGGGCGTCCCGGAGCTGAGGCAGGCGGTCGCCGACCATCGCAAGGACTGGTACGGCCTCGCCTACGACCCCGACGGCGAGGTCCTCGTCACGGTCGGCGCCACCGAGGCCATCGCGGCGACCATCCTCGCACTCTGCGAGCCCGGAGACGAGGTGATCGTCTTCGAGCCCTACTACGACTCGTACGCGGCGTCGATCGCGCTCGCGGGAGCTCTGCGCAAGCCGGTCGCGCTGCGCGTGGACGAGGGCCGCTTCACCTTCGACCCCGCCGAGCTCGCCGCGGCGGTCGGACCACGGACCACGGCGATCCTGGTCAACTCGCCGCACAACCCGACCGGCACCGTGTTCACCCGCTCCGAGCTCTCGACGATCGCGGACCTGTGCCGTGAGCACGACCTGATCGCGATCACTGACGAGGTCTACGAGCACCTGACCTTCGACGGCACCGAGCACATCCCGCTCGCCACGCTGCCCGGCATGCGCGAGCGCACCGTGATGATCTCGTCGGCCGGCAAGACCTTCAGCGTGACGGGGTGGAAGACCGGCTGGGTCTGCGCGCCGTACGAGCTGGTCGGGGCGGTGCAGATGGTCAAGCAGTTCACGACGTTCACCTCGAGTGCGCCCTGGCAGCTCGCCGTCGCGTACGGACTGCGCCAGGAGATGGACTGGGTGGCCGGTCAGCGAGCGGCGCTGCAGGTCAAGCGAGACCGGCTGATGGCGGGCCTCACCGCCACTGGCTTCGACGTGCTCCGCCCCGCGGGCACCTACTTCATCCAGGCCGACATCCGCCCGCTCGGCTTCGACGACGGGCTCGAATTCGCCAGGCGACTGCCGGAGCTCGCGGGCGTGGTCGCCATCCCCACGCAGGTCTTCTACGACCATCCGTCCTACGGCCGCAACTATGTCCGGTTCGCGTTCTGCAAGAAGGACGAGGTCATCGACGAGGCCGTCACCCGCCTCCAGCGCTTCTGACGTCGCCTCCGGCGAGGAGGCAGGCCACCTGCCGCCGATCGGGGCCTGCCCGTTTCCTCGCGTCAAGGGGCGCGCACGGGCCGACTGGGCAGCCGAGCAGATCATCGTTCAGGCCGGACCGGGCGGATGGCTATGGTGGTCGCGTGACGCTGGAGGACCTGGTCCGGCTGCGCCGGGCCCGTGACCTGATGGACCGCGACTACGCGGCGCCGCTCGACGTTCCGGCGCTGGCGCGCGTCGCCTTCATGTCACCGGGCCATTTCTCCCGCAGCTTTCGCGCTGCCTTCGGGGAGACGCCGTACAGCTACCTGATGACGCGCCGGATCGAGCGGGCCAAGGCGCTGCTGCGGCGGGGTGACCTGACGGTGACGGAGGTCTGCTTCGCGGTCGGCTGCACATCGCTGGGGTCGTTCAGCTCGCGGTTCACCGAGCTGGTCGGCGAGAGCCCGAGCTCATACCGGGCCCGCCGCCATGACGAGGGCGCCGCCATCCCGGCTTGCGTCGCCAAGATCCACACCCGGCCGATCAGGAAGGGAGACACCAAACCTGTCCCCCCGCCCGTGGCGGAATAGGCGGACGGCAGTCGGCGAATCCGGGTGCGACTCTCCGTAGCGGACACTATGCTCAACGTCGTGGTATCACTGTGATACCGACGGCGTAGCATGGAGGCATGGCCATGACACTTCGCCTCAGCGATGAGCAAGCCGACGCCCTGCGGCAGCGCGCCGAGCTGGAAGGCCGCAGCATGCAGCAGGTCGTCCTCGCCGCCGTGGATGAGTACCTCGCGCGCCGGAGTTCCGACGAGGAGGTGCACCGGCTGGGGGTCGAGGCGGTCCGCCGGTGGAAGCCGGTGCTCGATCGGCTCGCGGAGTGACCCGCTTTCTTTCCGTGGAGCAGGTGCTGGACCTGGCCGAGTTGGCCATCGAGGCCACTCCGCAGCTCCGCGATCTCGGCCTGCTCGATTCAGCGGTGCACCGGCCGCGGGCGGAGATGTTCGGCCAGGAGGCGTATCCGGATCTGGTGAGCAAGGCCGCCGCGCTCTTGCACTCGCTGGCGATCAACCACCCGTTCGTCGACGGCAACAAGCGCGTGGCCTGGCTGTCCACGGTCGTCTTCCTTGCCTACAACGGTGTTGACCTGGACACCGATGATGATTCCGCGTATGACTTCGTGATCGCGGTCGCCGTGGGCAAGCTCTCCGAGGTGGCTGAGATCGCCAACGTGCTTCGGGGATTCGTCCGCGCCCGATAGCACGGGCATGCGGTTCCGAGCCCGACGAACAGCATGGCCCCTTTTCCCGCTGGGAATGACGACGTGCTGGCATTCACCGTCTTGGATGGGCAGGTCCCTGCGTGATTCCGGGCTCATGCGGAGGGCTTCTGTGGTGACGTTGGTGTCTCGTGCGCGCGGCTTGCGGCGAGGCGGGTGACGCCGTAGCCGACGAGCGGGGTGGCGAACCAGAGGTAGGGGATGACGTCGGGGATCCATATCGCGCCGGCGGCGGGTGTTATGTCACCAGTCGCGGCGGCGGTGGAGGGCGCGGCTGAGCACGTAGGCCAGGTTCACGAAGCCGACCACGCCGAAGACGACCAGGAGGTCCCCGCCCTTCCACGCGACGATCGCCACGAGGGGGATGGACAGTGCGAGCGATCCCAGGCCGAGGGCCATCTGGGCCCAGTCCAGCGGAGGGCGCCGGTTCCGTTGGGCGGCCAGGCGCGAGTCGATCACCGCGTTGACGCGGTCGACAAGCGATTCGGCGAGCTCCAGTTCGTACTGCGGGCCGAGCTCACGCCGGGCGGCGAAGGCCGCTTGCAGCTCGTTGGGTTCCAGCTTTTCAGGTTGCACGGTCCGATTCTGCCCAGAATTCCCGGTCTGTGTGGGCCCTTGCCGCATTGGAGAGGTGCCACTTGGTCGCGACGCCCGGCCCGGTCGGAAATTGATCAGCTCCTTGCGTTCGGCCCCCTGTGCTCGTCCTCTCGCTTTCTCTCCTCTGGTCCAATAGCCGACCCTCCAATGCCTGATCTGCTGATCCTTGCTCCTCTCATGCCTGAGCCGGCATCTGATCCATTGACCGCGATGTCGTGGGACGTCGCGTCGCTGGCGGGAGCGGGTTTGAACAGGCTTGCCGAAGGATGGGCGACTGATGGGCGATATTCGCCAATGAACAGCGGTCGTCGGGTGGATAGTTTCGCAAGGTGGGCGAACGCGTACTGATCGCATTGGGTGGCAACGCCATGACGGCCCCCGACGGGAGCGCCTCGCCGGGTGATCAGCATCGGGCGATCGAGCAGGCGATGAAGCACGTCGCGGCGCTGATCAAGGCTGGCCACGAGGTGGTGCTCACGCACGGCAACGGACCGCAGGTGGGCAACATCCTCCTCAAGAACCAGCTGACCGCCCACGTGGTGCCGCCCGTACCGCTGGACTGGTGCGTCGCCCAGACCCAGGGCACGATCGGCACGCTCATCATGAACGCGCTGGAGCGCGCGCTCGCGCCGTCACCGGTGAGAACGGCCGTCGTGGTGACCCGCACACTCGTCGATCCAGAGGATCCGGCGTTCACGGATCCGGTCAAGCCGATCGGGCAGTACTTCGACGAGGCCGACGCGCGGAAGTTCGAGAAGCTCGGCCAGACCTGGAAGCGCTTCGACCGGGGCTGGCGCCGCCTCGTCGCGTCGCCCGAGCCGATCGAGATCCTCGACGCCCCGCCCGCCATCGCGCTGATGGAGGCGGGATATGTCGTGGTCGCCGCCGGAGGCGGCGGAGTGCCGGTCGTCCGTGGTGCGGACGGCACGCTGAACGGCGTAGAAGCAGTGATCGACAAGGACTTCGGAGCCGCCGCGCTGGGCCGTGCCGTACGGGCGACCGCGCTGATCATCGCGACCGACGTGCCGAACGCGGTGGTCGGTTTCGGCACGCCCGGCGCGCGGCCCATCGGGGCGGTCACCACTGCCGAGTTGCGGGTCCTGCAGGCCGCCGGGCACTTCGCCAGCGGGAGCATGGGCCCCAAGGTCGAGGCGGCGCTGCGTTTCGTCGAGCGCGGCGGCCGGAGAGCCGTCATCACGTCACTTGAGCACATCGGGGAAGCCCTCGCGGGGGCGACCGGGACGATCGTGGAGAAGTAGTCCGGCGGCTGGCCGGAATTAAGGGAAAGGTGCAGGAAATGCCGGATCCGATCGAGGTACGCAAGGTCGCCATCGAGAGCGTCACCGACGCCTCCGGGCTCGCGAAGCTGATCGACGACGGAGTGATCGAGGCCGACCGCGTGCTCGCGGTGATCGGCAAGACCGAGGGCAACGGCGGTGTGAACGACTACACGCGCATCCTTGCCGACCGTGCCTTCCGGGAGGTGCTCGTCAGCAAGGGCACGCGGACGGCCGATGAGGCCAAGCAGGTGCCCCTTGTCTGGTCCGGCGGCACCGACGGCGTGCTCAGCCCGCATGCGACGATCTTCGCCACCGTCGACCCGGCGAAGGCCGTACCGACCGGCGAGCCGCGGGTGAGCGTCGGCGTGGCGATGAGCGAGGTGATCCTGCCCGAGGACATCGGCAGGCCGGCGATGGTGGAGAAGGTCGCCCGTGGCGTCCTGGAGGCCATGAAGATCGCGGGCATCGAGGACCCCGCCGACGTGCACTACGTGCAGACCAAGACGCCGCTGCTGACCCTCGCCACGATCACCGACGCGAAGGAGCGCGGTCACACGGTCGTCACCGAGGACACGCTGAAGTCGATGGACATCTCCAACTCCACGACCGCGCTCGGCATCGCCGTCGCCCTCGGGGAGATCGAGATGCCCACGGCCGAGCAGATCCACAAGGACCTGTCGCTGTACTCGTCCGTCGCCTCGTGCTCAAGTGGCGTCGAGCTCGACCAGGCTCAGATCGTGGTCGTGGGCAACGTCCGGGGCATCGGCGGCCGCTACCGCGCGGGCCACTCCGTCATGAAGGACGCGCTCGACGCCGACGGCATCTGGGAGGCCATCCGCAGCGCCGGCATCGACCTGCCCGAGCGGCCCCACCCGAGCGACCTCGGCGGACGGCTGGTCAACGTCTTCCTGAAGTGCGAGGCCGATCCGTCCGGCCGGGTCCGCGGCCGGCGCAACATCATGCTGGACGACTCCGACGTGCACTGGCACCGCCAGATCAAGGCCACCGTGGGCGGCGTCACGGCGAGCGTCACCGGCGACCCGGCGGTGTTCGTGAGCGTCGCGGCGGTCCACCAGGGCCCCTCCGGCGGCGGCCCGGTCATCGCCATCGCCGACCTCGGCTGAGTCTCCCGGCTGTGTCCGGGTCGTCTCCTCGCCGGGTGACGGCGGGCGGGTAGGCTCGCGAGTCGTGCCCAGCATTCCGCAACCCCTCGCACCCGGCGACGACGGCAGCTCCGATCCCGCCGTCGTGTCGGCCCTTCGCGCGTTCCAGGCCGGTACGGTGACCGCGGCCGATGTGGTCGCGGCGCTCGGCAGGGCGAGGCTGCTCGTGCCCGTTGTGGCGCTGCTGACCGCGTCCGAGATCGGCGAGCACGGGCTCAAGCAGGAGAAGGAAAGCGAGATGGCCCTGCCGAAGCTGATCGGCAAGGACGGGCGGGAGGCGGTCCTGGCCTTCACCGGTGCCGAAGCGCTGAAGCTGTGGCGCGCCGACGCCCGGCCGATCCAGGCGACGGCCCCTCAGGTGTGCCAGGCGGCTGTGCACGAGAAGGCCGCGGCTGTCGTGATCGACGTCGCGGGCCCGATCTCGTTCGTGATCGAGGGCGGCATGCTGCATGCCCTCGCCACCATCGAGGACGCCAGGCGCGACGCGTCCGTCCTCGACCGCCTGGCGGAAGCCGTACCCGGCGTGACCGTGGCCAGGCTGCGGCCCGCACCGGAGCGACGGTGGCGCAAATTGTTGCGTAGAGTATTTGACTGATTTCGCTCCGCGGCGACTTTGGGTCGTGTCAAGCTGTGCGGCATGACAGCCGCAGATAGCATCGGCTACGTGAAGCCGATGGAAGAGCGCCTCTCCAGGCTCGAGGCGCACGTGTTCCGCACAAGCGACGACCTCGTGGACGTGAAGCTCACCTTGGTTGACGTCACAACGGCATTGGCCGGCCTGACGACAGCTGTAACGGGTCTGACGACCGTGGTGAACGAGACTCGTCAGGATGTGGCGGGTCTGAAGGTCGCGATGGAGGAGACCCGTGAGGATGTGGCCGATTTGAGGTCTGGCCTCAACGTGGTCCTGGGCGAGGTCGACGGACTCAAGGCATGGCGAGAGGAGCTCAGCCCTCGTGTGGCCAAGCTGGTGGCCAGGTCTGAGGGAATCGAGTTGGCGAGCTAGGGTCGGGGCGTGTCCCTCGTCGTCTCGGCCGCTGCGGCAGCGGGGCTGGTCGCGGGATCCTACGTGCGGGCGTTGGCCGACGGATTCGGCGTGGACCCGGGCGACCCCCGCAAGGAGGCGAGAGCGGCCTTCACCCGCGTGATCCGGATCGTCCCGGTGCCGCGCGGGCCGTACCTTATCGAAACGGTCACGGCCGCCGTCTTCGCGCTGCTGACGTGGCGGGTGGCGGACGTCACGCTGCTCGCGGCGTTGCTCTACGCGGCGGTCGCGGGCGTCACCCTGGCGGTGATCGACTGGCGGACGTGGCGGTTGCCGGACGCGATCACGCTCCCGTCGTATCCCGTGGTTCTGGGCCTGGTCGCCCTGACGGGAAACCTGCTGACGGCGGTGATCTGCGGCTGCGCTCTCGGCGGCGTCTACCTGCTGCTCTGGTTCATCCGCCCGGCGGCCCTCGGCCTGGGAGACGTCAAGCTGGCGGGGCTGATCGGGCTGCTCACCGGTGCCGTCGGCGTCAACGCCGCGCTGCTCGCCGGGATCGGCGGACACCTCCTCGGCGCCCTGTACGCCGCGGGCCTGCTGATCACCAGAAGGGCGACTCGGGCGAGTGAGTTCCCGTTCGGGCCCTTCATGCTCGTCGCCGCGCTGCTGGCCGTGCTCGTTCAGTAGCTGCGCTGGTCCAGGAGCTGTGCTCGTTCGGTGGCCGCACCACGTCCAAGGCTGTGCTCATTCGGGGGCTGGTCCGGGAACCGTGCCCGTCCAAGGGCTGGTCGTCGGGCTGCGCTCCTTCAGGGGGCGCGCTCTTGGGAGGCGCCGTCTCGCCTGGTGAACAGTGCGGACATCGCACTGTGGGACACGTGGAAGACTTGTCCTCATGTTGCGCTGGTTGACCGCAGGAGAGTCCCACGGCCCCGAGCTCGTCGCGATCCTCGAAGGCATGCCCGCGGGGGTGGAGGTGACCACGGCCGACCTGGCCGAGGCGCTGCGCCGCCGCCGCCTCGGGTACGGCCGCGGCGCGCGGATGAAGTTCGAGCAGGACGAGCTGACGATCTCCGGAGGCGTACGGCACGGCCGCACGCTCGGTTCGCCCATCGCGATCCGCGTGGGCAACACCGAGTGGCCCAAGTGGGAGACCGTGATGGCCGCCGACCCGGTCGACCCGGCGGTGCTGGAGGGCCAGGCGCGCAACGCGCCGCGGTCCCGTCCCCGGCCCGGTCACGCCGACCTGGCGGGCATGCAGAAGTACGGCTTCGACGACGCCCGGCCGGTGCTCGACCGGGCCAGCGCCCGGGAGACCGCCGCCCGCGTCGCCCTCGGCGAGGTGGCCAAGCGGTTCCTGCGGCAGGCGCTCGGCGTTCAGATCGTGAGCCACGTCGTCTCGATCGGGTCGGTGCGGGCGCCCGACGGCTCCGTGCCCGGCCCCGACGACCTGGCGGCTGTCGACGCCGACCCCGTGCGCTGCGTGGATCCCGCCGCCAGCGCCGCGATGGTGGCCGAGATCGACCAGGCGCACAGTGACGGCGACACCCTCGGCGGTGTCGTCGAGGTGCTCGCCTACAACCTGCCGCCCGGCCTCGGCAGCTACACCCACTGGGATCGGCGCCTCGACGCGCGGCTCGCCGCCGCGCTCATGGGCATCCAGGCGATCAAGGGGGTGGCGGTCGGCGACGGTTTCGAGACGGCCCGCCGTCCCGGTTCCCGGGCGCACGACGAGATCGAGAACACGGACGGTGGGGTGCGCCGCATCACCAACCGGGCCGGTGGCGTCGAGGGCGGCATGACCAACGGCGAGCCCTTGCGGGTCAGCGCCGCGATGAAGCCGATCTCCACGGTGCCCCGGGCGCTGGCCACCATCGACGTGCTGACGGGCGAGGCCGCCAAGGCCCACCACGAGCGTTCCGACGTCTGCGCCGTCCCCGCCGCCGCGATCGTCGCCGAGGCGATGGTCGCGCTCGTCCTCGCGGACACGGCCGTCGAGAAGTTCGGCGGCGACTCCGTGGAAGAGGTGGCCCGCAACCTGTCCGGCTACCTCTCCTCCCTAGTGATCAAATAATAAGGTTCGTGATCATGCGATCGGCACAGCAGCGGCCCGCCGCGGTCCTCATCGGCCCGCCGGGATCCGGAAAGACGACGATCGGCGCCATGCTGGCCGAACGGCTCGGCGTGGGCTTCCGCGACACGGATGCCGACGTGGAGGCCGTCGCCGGCAAGCCGGTGGGTGACGTCTTCGTCGAGGACGGCGAGGAGCGCTTCCGCGAGCTGGAGGCGCTGGCCGTACAGACCGCCTTGGCGGAGCATGACGGCGTGCTGTCGCTGGGCGGAGGCGCGATCCTGAAAGAGTCGACGCAGCTGCTGCTCGCCGACCACCAGGTCGTCTACCTCCAGGTCGGCCTCGACCAGGCGGTGAAGCGGGTGGGGCTGGCCAGCGCGCGCCCGCTGCTCGTGCTCAACCCGCGAAGCCGCCTCAGGAAGCTGATGGAGGAGCGGCGCCCGCTCTACGAGCGGCTGGCCGTCCTCACCGTGGTGACCGACGACCGTGGTCCGGCGGACATCGTTGCAGAAATCGCCAAGGACCTGTCATGAGCCGGGGCCTGGGACCTGCGGCAGAGGTGGCGAGATGACCGCGTCGCGCATCACCGTGCGCGGGGACAACCCCTACGAGGTGGTCGTCGGCACCGGAATTCTGGGCGAGCTGCCCGGCCTCCTGAGTTCCGGCGTCCGGACCGTCGCGGTGATCCACCCGGCCGGTCTGCCCGAGATCGCCCGCCCGGTGTGCGGGGTGCTCGAATCCGCCGGACACGAGGTGGTCTCCCTCCCGGTGCCGGACGGCGAGCAGGCCAAGAGCGTCCACGTCGCGGCCGAGCTGTGGTCGGCACTCGGCCGTTACGGTATGACCAGGTCTGACGCCGTCGTCGGCATCGGCGGGGGAGCGACCACCGATCTCGCCGGGTTCGTCGCGGCGACCTGGCTGCGCGGCGTCCAGGTGGTCCAGGTGCCGACGACGCTGCTGGCCATGGTCGACGCCGCGGTGGGCGGCAAGACCGGCATCAACACCCCCGAGGGCAAGAACCTCGTCGGTTCGTTCCACCCGCCCAAGGGCGTCCTGTGCGACCTGGCCACGCTGGTGACCGTGCCCCGCGCGGATTACGTCGCCGGGCTGGCGGAGATCATCAAGGGCGGCTTCATCGCCGACCCGGCGATCCTCACCCTGATCGAGGACGATCCGGCCGGGGCCTGCACGCCGGAGGGCGTGCACACTCGGGAGCTGATCGAGCGGAAGATCCAGGTCAAGGCCGACGTCGTCGGCGCGGACCTGCGTGAGAGCGGGCTCCGGGAGATCCTCAACTACGGACACACGCTGGCTCACGCCATCGAGCGGGTCGAGGACTACCGCATCAGGCACGGCGAGGCGGTGGCCATCGGCCTGGTCTACGCCGCCGAGCTGTCCAGGCTCGACGGCCGCGTCGGCGCTGACGTCGTCGCGCGGACCCGGTCGATTCTCACGTCGGTCGGCCTGCCCACGGCGTACCGCAGAGAGGCCTGGCCGCAGCTTCGCGATCACATGCGGATCGACAAGAAGAGCCGGGGCGCCAAGCTGAGGTTCGTGGTCCTCGACGGCATCGGCCGGCCCTCACGTCTGGAGGACCCGGCGGAGGAGCTGCTTGAGGCCGCCTACCACGAGGTCGGTCGATGATCGGGACACCACTGAGAGGTGATCGATAGATGAGGCCCGCACTGGTCCTGAACGGGCCCAATCTGGGGCGCCTCGGCAGCCGCGAGCCCGACGTCTACGGCGCGCAGACGTTCGAGGATCTGGCCGGCCTGTGCCGCGACATCGGCCGTGAGCTGGGCCTGTCCGTGGATGTCCGGCAGACCGACGACGAGGCCGAGCTGATCGGATGGATCCACGAGGCCGCCGACGCCAGGATCCCGGTCGTGCTCAACCCCGCCGCGTTCACGCACTACTCCTACGCGCTGCGCGACGCGATCTCGCAGCGTACGGCGCCGCTGGTGGAGGTGCACATCTCCAATCCGAACGCGCGGGAGGAGTTCCGCCACACCTCGGTCGTGGCGAGCGTCGCGACCGGCACGATCGCCGGGTTCGGCCTGCAGTCCTACGTGCTGGCGCTGCGGGCCATCGCGGACGCTGGGGAGTGACCACCGGCCGGGTGGCGGCCAGACGGGCAAGGCGAGGATCGATGAGCTACAGGTCATATGTCGCTGTCGGGGACAGCTTCACCGAGGGACTCAACGACCACGGGGCGGACGGACGATTCCGCGGCTGGGCCGATCGGGTCGCCGAGCGGCTCAGCCTGCTGGACCCCGAGTTCCGCTACGCCAACCTCGCCGTGCGGGGAAAGCTGATCGACCAGATCGTTCGAGATCAGGTCCCGGTGGCGGTCGAGATGAAGCCCGACCTGATCAGCCTCTGCGCGGGCGGCAACGACCTGCTGCGCCCCGGCAGCGACCCCGACGGGATGGCCAAGAAGCTGGCGGGAGCCGTACGGGACCTGCGCGGCACTGGCGCGGACGTGCTGTTGTTCACCGGGGTCGACCCGCGCGACACCCCGATCATGCGCCGGGCGCGCGGCAAGTTCGCCACGTTCTACCTGCACATTCGCTCCATCTCCGACCTGTACGGCTGTCGCGTCGTCGACCTGTGGTCGATGCAGGGCCTGCGGGACTGGCGGGCGTGGAGCGAGGACCGGCTGCACATGAACGAGGAGGGGCACCGCATGGTGGCCGCCAAGGTCCTCGACGTGCTCGGCGTGCCGTGCGACGACGACTGGCGCAAGGTGTGGCCGCCACGCGAGCGCGTCGATCCCGGGATCAAGCGCCGCGAGGACGCCCGGTGGCTCCGCGAGCACCTGGGTCCCTGGATCGCCCGCCGCCTGCGGGGCACGTCATCGGGCGACGACATCGACCCCAAGCGCCCTGATCTGTCGCCACTCGCGTAGCGGGTGCCGGGGGTCGTGCCACCGCAAGAGCCACCCGGCTTTCCGGGTTGACGCCCGGTCGGCGGCCTTTCCGGGCGCGCTGCCGAGGATCCTGGCGACGGGCGCAGCCGGAAGCCTCGGGTTCCGGCTCTTTCGATCATTGCGAGCCGGAGGGCGTGCCGGGACCCTTCCCAAGCGGCCCCAGCGTGTGGGGCGACCTCAGGAGGACGTGAGGCGTTTGAGCGCGTCGCGGACCTTCGCGGGGTCGGTGGTGCGCCAGAACGGGGGGAGCGAGTTCAGGAGGAAGCCGCTGTAGCGGGCCGTGGCGAGGCGGGGGTCGAGGACGGCGACGACGCCCCTGTCGTCCATCGAGCGCAGCAGGCGCCCCGCGCCCTGCGCGAGGAGCAGCGCGGCGTGCGCGGCGGCGACCGCCATGAAGCCGTTGCCGCCCTTGGCCGCCACGTGCCGCTGGCGTGCCGACGCAAGCGGATCGTCGGGGCGCGGGAACGGGATCCGGTCGATGATCACGAGCGTGCAGGACGGGCCCGGCACGTCGACGCCCTGCCACAGCGACAGCGTGCCGAACAGGCAGGTCGCCGGGTCCGCCGCGAACTGCTTCACCAGCAGGGAGGTCGAGTCGTCGCCCTGGCAGAGCAGGGGCACGTCGAGCCGCTCGCGCAGCGTCTCGGTGGCGGCCTTGGCGGCCCGCATCGAGGAGAACAGGCCGAGCGTCCGGCCGCCCGCCGCCTCGATCAACTCGGTGATCTCATCGAGGTACGCCTCCGGGAGACCGTCCCGGCCCGGCTGGGGGAGATGCTTCGCCACGTAGAGGATCCCGCTGCGCGGGTGATCGAACGGTGAGCCGACGTCGAGCCCGCTCCAGTCGTCGTCGACCAGGCCCCACTGCCTGGCCATGCCGTCGAATGCGCCACCCAGCGCGAGTGTGGCGCTCGTGAGGACCACGGTGCGGTCCCCGAACAGCTTGTCGCGCAGCATGCCGCCCACGGACAGGGGAGCGACACGGAGCGTCGGCGGCACCCGGCCATGCCCGGCGTCCAGCCAGACGACCTCGGCCCGGTCCGCCTCCGAGTCCGCGCCGAACGCGTCCAGCATGCGCTGGGCCGTGTCGTGGACCTCGTCCAAAGCGGTGAACGCCGCCTTGCGAAGACCCGCGTTCTCCGGGTCGTCCTTGTCCTTGTTCCGGGGGCCCAGTGCGGTGATGCAGGCGAACGCGCCATCCCTCACCAGCGCGAGAGTGAGCCCGAGCGACTGGGGCAGCTCGTCGACGCGGCCCGCCGGAGCCGCGGCGAGCAACGCCTGGAGGTCTTCGCCCGCCTCCTGCAACCGGTCGGCGAAGCCCTGCTCGATCAGCCGCCCGACGCGCCGGACGGCGGCGGCGATCGTGCCCTCGGACAACTCGTCGGTGACCACCGAGGTCACCCGGTCGACCAGCTCGTGGGCCTCGTCCACGACGACGACGTCGTGCTCGGGGAGCAGCGGGAAGTCCTCCATGGCGTCGATCGCCAGCAGCGCGTGGTTGGTGACGACGACGTCGGCCTGGCCGGCCCGCTCCCTGGCGAGCTCGGCGAAGCATTCGGTGCCGCTCGGGCAGCGCTGCGCGCCGAGGCACTCCTTGGCGTGCACGGAGAACTGCCGCCAGGCCTGGTCGGTGACGCCGGGAACGAGCTCGTCCCGGTCGCCGGTCTCGGTCTCCTCGGCCCACTCCTGGATCCGCTGGACCATCCGGCCGGTGGCGCTGACCTCGCGCGGATCGAAGAGCTGGTCGGGCTCGTCATCGGGCATGCCGACGGTCGTCTTGTAGCGGCACAGGTAGTTGCGGCGGCCCTTAAGGATCGCGAACTCCGGCTTGTGCGGCAGCAGCCCGTCGAGCGCCTCCGCGAGCCGCGGCAGATCGCGGTCGACGAGCTGGCGCTGCAGCGCGATCGTCGCCGTGGAAACAACGACGGCGTTGCCGGTCTCCGCGGCGTGCCTGATCGCCGGGACGAGGTAGGCGAGCGACTTGCCCGTGCCGGTCCCGGCCTGGACGGCGAGATGCTCGTCACTCTCCACGGCCTGCTGCACGGCCTGCGCCATCTTCACCTGGCCCGGCCGCTCGGTGCCACCGAGCTCGGTCACCGCGGTCGTGAGCAGCTCTTCGACGGGAGGAAGCTCGGGTCGGGAGTCCTTGGGCACGGGGAAACCGTACCCGCTGCCACCGACATCCGCTGCGTGAGCGGCCGACTCATCCCGGCGTTCGGGCGGCTGAGGACGATCGCGCATGGCACACTGGCCCCACGGGGTGCGCCAGGTCAAGACGATCTACCTGGGGTTCCAAGTGGCCCAAGATAGGGACGAAACGGGCGTTCTGATTGGGTTTGTCGAGGTCGAGTGGACGGATAAGGGCAGGTAAAGGCACTATGTCTGTCATGTCGGAAGTCGTCCCGCTGCCATCGTTCGGTGAGGTGTTCTTTGACGCTCGGGGCCAGGACCGCGTGCTCCGGGTCACCTGGCACGAGGGAACACTCGTCCTGAGCCTCTGGCGGGGCGAGATGTGCACCGCCAGCTTCCGGATGCCCATGGATGACGTGGGGCGCCTCATCGACACGCTGGACGTGGGCTTCGCCGAGGCCGGAGGGCAGTACGCGCAGGACGCCGGCACTGGCCCGTTCCCCCAGCCTGATGTGGGCGAATACCCGGGCACCGGCCAGTACGCGCGGCCCACGCCCATTCACGAGGTGCCCGAGTACGACCCGGGATACCCGGGCCAGGAAGCCACCCCGGCCTACGGCCAGCCTTCCTACGGGCCGCCCAGCGCTGTGCCGTACCAGCAGGAACCGGCGCCTGTGGCCGCCGCACTCGGGCCGAACGATGTGCTGGTGGCCCGGGGCGGGCCGCCGGCGGACCGGCTGGTCGCCTCCTACCCCGAAAGCGTGCCCAGGGAGAACATGATCGTGGGGGACTCGCTTTCCTACGAGCCTCCGCAGGCGGCAGGCGCGTACGACCCTCAGGCGGCAGGCGGCCCCTACGAGCCTCTCCAGGCGGCGGGCCCGTACGACCCGCAGCCCGGGCGCTCCTACGACCCGCAGGCCCCCGGCCCTTACGGCCCTCAGGCCGCAGGCCCTCACGACCCGCAGGCCGGCCGTTCCTACGAGCCGCAAGGGCCCGGTCCCTACGAGCCGCAACCTTCTGGCCCCTACGAGCCACAGGGCCCCGGCCCTTACGGCCTTCAGGCCGCAGGCCCTCACGACCCGCAGGCCGGCCGCTCCTACGAGCCGCAAGCGCCCGGCCCCTACGAGCCGCAGGGCCCCGGCTCCTATGGGCCTCAGGCCGCAGGCCCTCACGACCCGCAGGCCGGCCGTTCCTACGAGCCGCGAGGGCTCGGTCCCTACGAGCCGCAGGCCCCCGGCCCTTACGGGCCTCAGGCCACGGGCTCCTACGATCCGCCCGGCGAGCCGGTTTACCAGTTCCCGTCTCCCGTTCCCGGGCGGCCCGCCTACCGGTTCGACCCCGTGCCGGAGCCTGGGTATCCGCCGCAGCAGCAGCCGGGCGCCGTCGACCCGAACGATCCCCTCGGCCTCGGGCCCGCGCCGCAGCGGCAGCACGATCAGACGCTGACCCGGCCATACGTCCAGGAGCAGATGTACGCCACGGGAGAGCGGTTGCGCCCCGAACAGGGGGACGACCGGCGCGAGTGGGGACCGAACTGATTCGCGCCCACTGATCGTGGGCGGTCCGTGACGCGCCGGCCACCGGCCACCGACCTTCCGGTTGGAATTCCCCGGCTGTAGCCGTGGGAGGATCGACGGTTGATGGACACACAGTCAGCGGTACAGCTCCTGCTGTTCCCGGCCGGCGCGCTCACCGTGGCCGCCGTCGCCAGGTGGCGGGCCTGGCCCGCGCCACTGCTGCTGGTGCTCGCCGGGCTGATCGCCTCCTACCTGCCCTGGGTCCCCGGCTACGAGCTGGATCCGGAGATCGTTCTCCTGGTGTTCCTGCCGCCGCTGCTGTATTCGGCCGCCCTGGACAGCTCCTACCTCCGGCTCCGCGACGTACGGCGGGCGGTGGCCTCGCTGTCCGTCGGCCTGGTGCTGTTCAGCACGCTGGTCATCGGGTGGGCCACGCATCTGCTGCTGCCCCAACTGCCCCTGGCCGCCGCGTTCGCGCTGGGCGCGATCGTCGCCCCGCCCGACGCCGTGGCCGCCGTGGCCGTCGGCCGCAGGCTGGGGCTGCCGCGGCGCAGCCTCACTATCCTGATCGGCGAGAGCCTGTTCAACGACGCCACCGCGCTCACGGCCTACCGGGTGGCGGTCGGCGCCGTCGTCGGCTCGGGCGTCAGCCTGCTCCAGGCCACCTCGCAGTTCCTCTACGCCGCCGGTGTCGGCCTGGCCATCGGGCTCGCGATCGCGTACGTCCTCGGGAAGGTGCTCAGGCGGCTGACCGACGCACTGGTCGTCAACGGCTTCTCCCTCATGATCCCGTACGTCGCCTATCTGGCGGCCGAGGTGGTGCACGCCTCCGGCGTGATCTCCGTGGTGATCGTGGGCATCTACCTGGGCCACCAGCTGAGCAAGACGTCGTACGGCACGCGCATCCTGTCGCACGCCGTGTGGAAGGTGGTCGACTTCATCCTGGAGTCGATCGTCTTCGCGCTGATCGGCCTGCAGTTGAGGCCGATCGTCGAAGGGCTGCGCGAGCTGGATCCGTGGCGGGTCGCGACCTACGCGCTGATCCTCTTCCTGGTGACCGTCGTCGCGCGGGCCGTGTGGGTGGTCCCGGCCACCTACCTGCCGAGAATGTTGTCGCGCAAGATCCGGGAGCGCGAGCCGGACGTCCCCTGGCAGAAC
>JBIOWF010000255.1:0-7522 GCA_044868295.1 Microtetraspora sp.
CCCGCTCGGGCTCTCCCCGGCTGCCGCGGGCGGTCGCTCGGCTCAATGCGCGTGACGCTGGATGTTGCCGCCCCTCAGGATGAGGTCCTTGCCTCCGCAGGCCGGTGACTCAGGGGCGCACGTGGAGTCGTAGACTCCCGGGACCACGATGTTGAACTTGTCCCGGCCGACGCCCGGCTCGCCGTTGTCGCACGCCCTCGCCGAGTAATCGAAGGTGCCATCGGCGTTGGGTCCCGTCAGCGTGGTGTTGCCCCTTCGCACTCGCGCCGTGCCGTGGAACAGGGCGCACATTCCGCCAAACTGCGGGTCGGTGTCCTCGCCGTCGATGTCGGCCGAGACGCCGTGGATGTTGAGGTCGATGTTCGGGTTGTGGTCGTGGTACTCGAGCTGGCCGCGAGGGCCACACCCGTTGGGACTGTTCCGGGTGGTGGCGTTGAAGCCGAAGGTGCCGAAGTCCTGGCGGTTCTGCGGGGTGATGGCGTCGATCCTGCCGCCCCCCGTGTAGAACACGCAGCCGGACACGGGGACGATGTGGGCGGGGACGAACGGCGCCATGCTCACGCCACTGCTGGCCGAGCCCACGACGATGTCGCCGGTCTTCGCCCCGGTCACAGGATCTGTCAGCACGAGGTGGAGCATGTTGACGGTAAGGCTGCTGCTGTTCAGGCCGTCGCCGCCGGCCCTCTGCTCGTTCACGATCAGCGTGCCGACGCCGGGGATGTCGACCGCGGTGTTCGGCGCAAACGGGCCGTCCCCGAGCGGGACTCCGTTGACGACGAGCCCGATCAGGGCCGAGCCGGTCGCGTCACTGCTCGCGGGGATCCCGTCGGCGGTGCTGCTCGCGATGGGCACAGCGAGCCGGGCCGTGACGAGTCCGTTGAGGATGTTCACGTTTTGCACCGTGGTCAGGCTTTGCACGCCGCCGATGGCGCCGGCGGTGATGGCCCTCAACGCATCGGTCGCGAGGACATTCGGCACGCTGAGGCTCGCCGCCTCGGCCGCGGTCATGCCGCCGTCCGCCGGCAGGGTGGCGAGCGGGGTGGGGCCCACGGCGGCGCCGGCCGCGTTGGCCGCGCCGCCGAATGCGGCGCCGCTCGCGCTGTCCTGGGCCGCGGCGGTTCCTGTCATGGCGACGACGAGCAGGCCGGCCGCCACCAGGGCGGTGAAGGGCTGCCCGCTTTCCCTCGTTCGTGACTTCGTCTTCATGGTGATTCTCCTCGCCTGGAGCTTTTGCGTAACGTGACAGATGGGGCTTGGCTTCGTCGTGGCGTTATCCGAAATCGAACCGGTAGTTTGCACGCGTCAGGACGCGAGTCCGTTCGCCGTGGCGTATCGGCACGCCACCCGAGAGCCGTCACTTGACTCGCGGAGAGAGCTCGGTTAGCGTACGTGGTGCTACGGACCTCCTTTCCTGCTGAGGAGCGGGGGCTGTGGCAGGGGCGGTTGGGTCACACCTGACCGCCCTTCTCTCTCGATCCCCGGTGCCCACCCGCGAACACCGGTCCCTCCCTTCGCTCACCGATCGGCATGGTCCGCTACATCCGGACGACACGCTCCGCCGGCGCGGGGATTCCCCACGTGACGTTTCGCGTGTCGACGACGAGCGAGGCGGCCTCGACGACCCGACGGTAGTCGAAGTCCGGATGGTCCGTGAGGATCAGCACGCAGTCGGCCGCGGCCAGCCCGTCATCGGTGAGCTCCACGGCCTTCAGCGCCATCCCCTCGAGGACGATCGAGGGGACATGAGGATCGGCGTAGGAGACCTCCGCGCCCTTTTCGTGGAGGCTGGCGAGGATCTCCAGGGCTGGCGACTCGCGCGTATCCCCGACCCCACGCTTGTACGCCACGCCGAGCACCAGGATCTGCGCGCCGTTCAGGCAGCGGCGCCGGCGGTTCAGGGCCTGGCTCACCAGCTCCACGACGTAGGCCGGCATCGATCGATTGATCTCGTCGGCCAGGTGGATGAACCGGGCCTCGTATCCGTTCAGCCGCATCTTCCACGCGAGATAGAACGGATCCACCGCGATGCAGTGGCCGCCGATGCCGGGGCCGGGGTAGAAGGGGAGGAAGCCGAAGGGCTTGGTGGCGGCCGCCTCGATCACCTCGCGCGTGTTGACACCCAGACGCCGGCACATGAGCGCGAACTCGTTCGCCAGGGCGATGTTCACGTTCCGGAAGACGTTCTCGTACAGCTTGGCCAGCTCGGCAACCTTCGCGCTCGACACCTCGATGACCGTGCCGACGATCTGCCGGTAGAGGAGGGCTGCCAGGCGTGAACACTCGGGGGTGAGCCCCCCCACGACCTTGGGGATGTCCTTCACCTTGTACGTCGGGTTGCCGGGATCGATTCGCTCCGGCGAGAAGGCCAGGAAGAAATTCCTGCCGACCACCGCCCCCCGCGCCTCGAACAGGGGCAGCAGGATCTCCTCGGTCGTCCCGGGATAGGTCGTGGACTCCAGGATCAGGAGCTGGCCCGGCCGAAAGCGGGCCGCGGCCTCCTCGGCGGCGGCGACGATGAAGGAGATGTCCGGATCCTTGGACTTCCGCAGGGGGGTCGGCACGCAGATGATCACCACGTCGCTCCGTTCGAGGACGGAGAAGTCCGACGTCGCGTCATAGCGGTGATCGCGAACCAGCGCCGCCAGCGCCTGACTGTCGACGTCGGGGCTGTAGGACCGCCCGGCGTTGAGCGCGGCGATCCGGTCCAGGTCGGTATCGACGCCCGTCACGGCGAATCCCGCGCGGGCGAACTCGACGGCCAGCGGAAGGCCCACGTAACCTTGACCGACGATGCCGAGGCGGGCGTCGTGATTCCGGATCCGATCGGTCAGATGGGCGCCGTTCATGGCAGAGCCTCACCTCCCAGCTCGAGGACCGCGCGAGCCAGCTTGTGTGGGTCGTGTCGAATCTTGGGGCCGCTCGCCAGCAGGTCGCGCTCCACCGGCCGACAGCCCAATCCCCTGAGCGCCTCGACGTCGGCGCTGATGGGGGCGGCGCCCTGAGCGGCATAGCGACCCCGGAGCTCCTCGGGAATCGCAGCCGTGTTGAGCAGCACGTCGTGAATCGGGACCTGGGGGGCATGGCGGCGGAGGGCCACGACGAGGTCGGCCGCGGTGTACCCGTTGGTCTCTCCGGGCTCGGTCATGAGGTTCATGACCAGCACGACGCGGGCCCTCGAGCGCGCGATTGTCTCCGCGATGTCCTTGATCAGGAGAATCGGCACGAGGCTCGTGTAAAGGCTCCCGGGCCCGATCACGATCAGATCCGCGGCGACGAGCGCGTCCAGGGCAGGGGGCAACGGTCGGGCGCCTTCCGGTTCGAGATACACGCGCCGGATCGGCCGGCGCACCGAGCCGACCTGCGATTCGCCTTCCACGATGCTGCCGTCGTCGAGTTCGGCGAGAAGCCTGACGTCGTCGCCAGTGGCCGGCCATACGCGGCCACGGATGGCCAGGATCCGACCAGCGCGACTGACGGCCTCGGGGAAATCGCTCTCCAGCTGGGACAGAGCGGCGAGGATGAGATTCCCGAGACTGTGGCCCGCGAGGCCGTCCGATCCGTTGAAGCGGAAGTCGAAGAGCGCCGTCATCGTCGGATCACCGTTCGAGAGTGCGAGGAGGCAGTTCCGGACGTCTCCGGGAGCCGGCAACCCATATGCCCGCCGAAGCCGTCCGGAACTGCCACCGTCGTCGGCGACCGTGACGACCGCCGCGAGCCGATCGCGGTCCCTCGTCGGGACCCACCGGGACCCGGCAGCGAAAAGGGCCGCCTTCAGGCCCCGCAAAAGCACGGGCAGGCCCGTGCCGCCGCCGAGCGCCACCACGCGCGGAGCCGAGCTGGCCATGCTCTCTACTCCGTCCTGATGCCCCGCATGCGGATCGGCTCGTCGAAGATCTCGACGTCGTGGAAGCCGTTCGCTCGGAACCAGCGGAACACCTCGGGGTAGAGGAACTTCCACTGGTACTGGGGGGTGTACCAGTCGAAGGTGTCGAGCCATCGCCAGCACCAATGCGCGTGCAACGAGATGGGACACAGGAGTTGGAGGACCTTGCCGACGACGGGAACGCGGTAGAGCCAGTACAGCGGGATCGAGGCGGCACTGAGCCCGAACATCAGCCGTAGGGGGAGGCGGGTGGTGATCCTTCGGATCGCGTCGGAGCAGTGGTGACCCGGGCCGTAGCGCGCGTAGAGGAAGACCGCCAGCCCACCGCCCTTCTTGACGGTCGCGGCCACGCGGGCGAACGCGGCGGGAGGGTCAGGAGTGTGGTGCAGCACCCCGATCGAGTATGCGAGATCGAACGTCCCGTCACGGAACGGCATGGCGAAGATGTCGGCCTGAACGATGTGGACGCGATCCAGTCGGCCGATGTTGCTGTACGCCGCGTCGACGGCGTCCGTCAGGTCGACTCCCACCACCTCTGCGCCTTTGTTCGCGACCACCTGCGCAAACCGACCGGCGCCCACGCCGGCATCGAGGACGAGACGACCTCGGTAATCCTGCTGCGTCCAGCCCGTCGTCGTCTCCAGGGTCCGTTCGGACTCCGTGGTCCGGTTCACGGAGTCGAGCTGGACCTGGCGGAACCGGTTCCATTGGTAGCCGAAGCTCGAGGCGTAGGCCCCCCTTCGCACGAATCGCGGGACTCCGCGGGAAACGGGATAGTCCGCGCCGCACTGGCGGCACGACAGAGCGCCTTCCACGACCTCCCGGCCCTGGGTCGACTGTGCGCGAAGCCGCAGCTCGGATTTGCAGGCCGGGCAGACGAGGAGCTTCAGGGCCTCCCGTTTCATGTCGTCACGCGGCCCGGAGTTGCGGCTGCGGGGATCCGTCCTGCGCTTCGACCCGCACCTCGGCCGTCGTGGCCGAGCCATGACCGAGGAGAACGATCTTGACGGTGTCGAAGAGGATGCGGAGGTCGAACCAGAGGGACATGTGCTTGATGTAGTAAAGGTCGTAGCGCATCTTCTCGATCTCTTCCTCGAGGTTGTTCGCGTACCCGTACCGGATTTGCGCCCAGCCGGTGACCCCCGGCCGGACCGCAGCGCGGAGCGAGTAGTAGGGGATCTTCGCCGTGAAGAGCTCGAAGTTCGAGACGGGATGAGGGCGGGGGCCCACGAGGTTCATGTCCCCACGGAGGATGTTCACGAACTGAGGAAGCTCGTCCAGGCGGAATTTGCGGAGCGACCGTCCCACGCGAGTGATCCGATCGCTGTTGTCGCATACCCATTCGGACGTTTCCCGCGTCACCGGGTGCATCGTCCGGAACTTCACCAGTTTGAACCGCTTTCCGTGGAGGCCCATGCGGCTGTGGATGAAGAACACGGGGCCCGGCGAATCGAGCTTGATCGCCAGCGCAATCACGGCGAACAGCGGCGCGAGGACCACCAGACCCACCAGTGAGGCGAGCAGGTTCAGGAGGCGCTGGAACGTGAGCACGAGATGGGAATTCCCGAAGGTCCTGGAAAAGATCAGGTTGCTCGGCCGAATCGAGTGGATCGCGAGCTTTCCGGTGATGCGCTCGTAAACCTCGATGCCGTCCTCGACGATGACTCGGCGTGCCCGGGACTCCAGCAGCGGGAGGATCGGTAGCCGGCCCCGCCGCTCGGCGAGGGCGACGATGATGCGGTCGGGTTCGAGCTCCTGGATGGTCTTCCCCAGATGCGTGAGCGGTCCGACGAGCGGATAGCGGAAGGCTGGCTGGCCGGCGGGCACGGCGTCGTCGGCCACCGCGACGATGGTGTAGCCGACGTGTGGCCGGGCCTCGATCTCCGTGATGAGCGCTCTCGCCAGGGGCCCGGTTCCGAGGACCAGCACGCGCTCCGTAAACGGGCGGGTGCGCAGGATTTCATAGGCGATCGCCCTCAACGCCAGCAGCAGGCCGATGCTGAGGAGGACGCTCGCAGCGAACGGTTTCCCGTCCGCGGTTCGGGCTTCGGGAAGCAGCATGTAAGCGGCGGCCAGCGGGACGATGGCGACAGCGAGCGACTTCGGCAGTCGAAAGACGAACTGGGCAAAGCTGCGGACGACCCGTAGGTTGTAGAGGTCGCTGTAGTAGAACGCCACGACGCAGCACAGCGAGATCGCGAACGACGGTCGCAGCGCCACCCCGGCGTCGAGCCAGGCGATCGGCAGCGGGCGCGCCAGGAGCAGCGTCGTCCCGCACACCGCCAGGAAGATCGAGCCGCCTTCGACGAGAGCGAGGGCCAGTGCCACCACTCGCGGATGCTCCCTCAGCCGGACGGTGAAGCGTGCCGGCCCGAGAAGACGCCGGCAACGTGGTTTCGGGCCCGGGCCCACCAGCCGGCCTGCCTGGCATCGGCGGGTCGGCCATAGCTGTAGTACGGCCCGTAATACCCGGACAGCGGACGTTCATCGCCGTTGAAGACGAGGCCGATGAGCTTGGCGGGGTCCAGGACGTTCAGCGCGTCCGCGACGAGCTGCCGTGGGGTCTTGTGGGCCGCCACCACCATGACGAAGCCGTCCACCCACTTGGCGATGACCCGGCAGTCCGGCACGGCGAGGAGAGGTGGCGCGTCCACCACGATGTAGTCGTACCGGCGGCGGGCGTCCTCCAGCACTTCTCCGACGCGTGGGGCCGCGAGGGTTTCGTAGACGGCGTCGGGGCGCCGGCCGGCCGGTAGGACGGCGAAGTTGAGCACGGAGTCGCGGTACACCACTTCGTCCAGGGAAAGGGCGGGATCGGAGATGAGGTCCGCCAGCCCCGGGTGGCCCCCGTGAAGCCCGAGATACCGTCCCGCGGAGGACCAGCGGAGGTCGGCGTCCAACAGCAGGACCCGGAGATCGGAGGCCTGGGCCAGCACCGCGGCCAGGTTGATGGCGGTGGTTGTCTTGCCGTCACCGGGGGCGGGACTCGAAATGGCGATCACGCCGAGTCCGCCCCGCGTTTGCTCCAGGGCATGGCGGAGGACCTGGTACTGCCCCGTCTCGAACGACTCGGGCGCGAAGAGAGCCACGAGGTGTGGGTCGTTCCCTCTGGGGCGCATTCCGGTCCGCTCCTGAGGCAGGCGCGGCTGACGAGAGGGCTCGCGCGCTTCGGCCATGGCGGCGCCGTCCCCGTCTCGTCGCCCGAGCGGAACTCCGGGACTCCACTGCGGCCTGACGTCCGCGGCCGCCCGTAACCGGTTGATCATCGGGCTCCTGATTCGCGCTGAGCGTTCATTCCGCCCGCCCTCAGGAAGGGTTCCGCACCAGCATCCAGACCAGATCGTCGTTGCCGTGCGCGACGTAGTAGGAGGCGCCGGCGATCAACGCCAGGCCCACCGCGGCCCCGGCGACCGCGAGCACGGCGCGTCGGCGCCGGCGCCGGGACTCGCTCGCGGCGGCGATGCGCGGGATGCTCGCCAGCACGCCTACTCTGGTGAACGCGCGAAGGTCGTCCACCGTGTGGAACGAAGTGTCGAGCCGTTCGGCCAGCACGGCTGCGCCCGCTGCTACCGCGAGCGAAAGCATCGTGCCGACGAGCAGAAGCCGCCGGCGATTGGGCGCCGCCGGCGCTTGCGAGGG
>JBIOWF010000256.1:0-8458 GCA_044868295.1 Microtetraspora sp.
AGGCCTGATCCCGCGGACTTGCCGACTGTTATCGCGCCGCCCGTCGTCGCGGATGTCATCGGCCATCTGCGTACCCGCAAGATCACCCTTATCTATGATCCCGAGACCCGCTCCCTGCGGGCGGACATCCTGGAGGAGGTGAAGATCACGCTCGACGTCGGCCGCTAGTGCTCATCACAGGCTGCCAGGCGACGTTCATGGCACGTCGAAAGGAGGCGAGGTAGCAGGCAGGAAGCCCGGGTACCGGCCGAAGGCCAGTCCCGGGTACGTCCCGTCATGCCCGCAAATAGCCGACCATGTACAAATAGTGTGTCCGAGGGGGGACTTGAACCCCCATGCCCATCACTGGGCACTAGCACCTCAAGCTAGCGCGTCTGCCTATTCCGCCACCCGGACTTGGTGCCTGCACGCGGGACCGTCATCCCGCGTCGGCTGATACAGATTAGCACTCTCCCGCTCGTGCTTCATACCGAGAATCGAGCGTCCGTACGGCTTCGCCGAGGTGAAGAACACTCCCGGTCAGGGGCAGGATGGAGGCGCAAGCCGTACATCGCAGGAGGAGCACGCTGTGAGCGAGCGAACCAATGGACACAGCACGGCGGCCGCTGCGGAGGGCAGCACCACCGGGCTCGGTGGGGCGGACGAGGTCGTCGAGATGTGCCGCGACCTGATCCGCATCGACTCCAGGAACGCCGGCGACAACGCCGGTCCGGGCGAGCGGAAGGCCGCGGAATACGTGGCGGAGAAGCTCGCCGAGGTGGGACTGGAGCCTCGGATCTTGGAATCCGACGCCGGCCGGGCCAGCGTGATCGCCCGCATCGAGGGTGCGGACCCCGGAAGGGACGCCCTGCTCCTGCACGGCCACCTCGACGTGGTCCCGTTCGACGCCGCCGACTGGAGCCATCACCCGCTGAGCGGTGAGATAGCGGACGGGTGCGTCTGGGGCCGCGGCGCGGTCGACATGAAGGACATGGACGCGATGATCCTGGCCGTCGTACGGCGGCGGCTCAGCCAGAACAGGAAGCCGCCCAGGGACGTCGTGCTGGCTTTCACCGCCGACGAGGAGGCCGGCGGCGAATACGGCGTGCAGTGGCTGGTCGACAAGCACGCCGCCGCCTTCGAGGGAGTGACCGAGGCCGTCGGGGAGGTCGGCGGGTTCAGCGTCAGCATCGACGACCACAGAAGGCTCTACCTGATCGAGGCCGCCGAGAAGGGCATCGCCTGGATGAAGCTGACGGCGCAGGGCCGCGCCGGCCACGGCTCGATGCTCAGCAGCGAGAACGCGGTCACCGAGCTGGCCGAGGCGATCGGCCGTCTGGGCCGCTACCAGTGGCCGGTCCGGCTGACGCCGACCGTCCAGGCCTTCTTCCGGGAGGCGTTCGACATCGACCTGACGGCCGAGGACGCGGAGGAGGCGGTGGCCAAGCTGGGCCCGCTGGCCCGCATGATCGGCGCCACCCTGCGCAACACGGCCAACCCCACCATGCTCGACGCCGGATACAAGGCCAACGTCATCCCGCAGACCGCCACCGCACATGTGGACGGCCGCTTCCTGCCCGGCTATGAGGACGAGTTCTTCGCGACGGTCGACGAGCTGCTCGGGCCGAACATCACCAGGGAGTTCGTCTACCACGACATCGCGGTCGAGACGGCCTTCGAGGGGTCGCTGGTCAAGGCCATGGCCGATGCGCTGCAGGAGGAGGATCCGGGGTCGAAGGCGGTGCCGTACACGCTGAGCGGTGGGACGGACCTCAAGTCCTTCAGTCGCCTGGGCATCCGCGGGTTCGGCTTCGCGCCGCTGCGGCTGCCCCGGGAGCTTGACTTTTCCGGGATGTTCCATGGCGTTGACGAGAGAGTTCCGGTGGATTCGCTCCAGTTTGGGGTGCGGGTCCTTGACCGATTCCTCGATTACTGCTGAGAAAACCATTGCGATCACGTGCCGTGCTGATACGGTAACTCTCCGTTGAGGGGTTGATCCGCATCAGGCGGGACTCGATGGAGCTCGGGGAGGTCGTGTGGCACGCACGCCGGAACAGCAGCGGAGGGCGGAGACGCCCGCCGCTGACCGGCACGTGCCCACGGCCGATCTCGATGCCGGCAGGGAAGCTCGGATGGCGCGGTTCGCGGCCGACTCCCCGCTGGGCCGCCTGTTGGTCGTCGGTGGCGTGATAGCCACCGGCTGGCTTCTTGGCGTGATCTTCGGTGTCTTCGGTACGGCCACGGCCGTCGCCGAAGCCGCACCCACACATGTCGCAGCCGGGTCGGTTCTCACCGACGGTTTCCCCACGGCGAGCGAAGCGGCCTCGGTCAACACCGAGGCGATGGCCGGGCGCAACGTCGACGGGCTCACCAGCCAGTCCAAGCCCGGGCTCCCATCACCGTCCACCGCTGACACCACTCCGGGGAGCAACGGTCTTGTTCCCCAGGCCAGCGGTGGTTCGATCCTGTTCGGGGATGTCGCACGGTCCTCTGCCGACCTGCGGCTCACGGAGCTGCCCGCCCCCTTGGCGGCAGTGCTTCCCCCGGTCTTCCGCACAGCGGCGGACGACCCATCTTTCTCTCCTGACTGATCCCGCCTCCGCGCCGCTCCCTCGCTGAGGGACCGGTGGCGGAGCGTGCCACGTGACCCCCCCTGTCTCGGGTGTGTTGTCCCGGCTGCTCCGTGCGGGTGACGCGTAGTTGTTTCCCCAAATCCTCGTGACGGTCCACGGCTCCGCTGTGTGACGTCGTAGGCATCTGTCGCGAGCTTGTCAGGTAACCCCCCAAGAGAATCACTAGGAGCTTTCATCATGCGTACGTGGGCGAAGGGCTCTTCCTCTGCGGCCCTGCTTGCCGCCGGTGTCATGGCGCTCGGCAGCGGAACGGCTGTCGCTGACACGACCTCCGGGACCGGTTCGATCGCTGGCGGCAACCAGGTCAACTTGCCCATCTCTCTTCCGGTCGACATCAGCGGAAACGCCGTGGGCGTCGCGGGTGACGCGACCGCCGGGTCCCAGGGAGGCGCGTCCGTCGAGAACCCGGGCGGCGGCACCTCGAACCGGACTTCGGGCAACGGCAGCATCCTCGGCGGCAACCAGGTGGAGGCCCCGATCAGCGCACCCGTCAACGCCTGCGGCAACGCTCTGGCGATCTTCGGGAGCTCCGACGCGGGCTGCAAGGGCGGCGCGTCGGTCAAGAACTCCCGGAAGGGAGGCCACGGCGAGGGTGGCAACACCACCAGCGGCGAGCACAGCGTGCTGGGCGGCAACCAGATCATCGCTCCGATCACCGCGCCGATCAACGCCTGCGGCAACTCGGCGGCGATCTTCGGCGACAGCACCGCGGGCTGCAAGGGCGGCGCGAAGGTCAAGAACGGCGGACCGGGCGCCGGCCGCAACACCACGTCCGGCCGTTCGTCGATCCTGGGCGGCAACAAGGTGATCGCTCCGATCACCGCGCCGATCAACATCTGCGGCAACTCCGCGGCATTCTTCGGCTCGGCGTTCGCCGGGTGCAAGGGCGGATCATCCGTGACCACCGGCGGCAAGCCGGGCCACGGCTACCACCACGGCCACGGTCACCCCGGGTCGACCGGCAACGACACCGACGGCCGCTTCGGCGTCGGCAGCGGCAATCAGGTCTTCGCCCCCATCACTCTGCCGGTCAACGTCTGCGGCAACGCGGCGGGCAACGCCTCCGCGGGCTGCCATGGCGGCGCTTCCGTCGAGAACAAGGGCCATGGGGCCGGGGGCGGAAACCGGACCTCCGGCCGTTCCTCGATCCTGGGCGGCAACCAGGTGATCGCTCCGATCACCGCGCCGATCAACGTCTGCGGCAACTCGGCGGCGGTCTTCGGCCAGGCCTTCGCGGGCTGCAAGGGCGGCGCGTCGGTCAAGAACGCGGGGAGGGGGGCCGGCGGCAACATCACGTCGGGGCGTTCCTCGATCCTGGGCGGCAACCAGATCATCGCTCCGATCACCGCGCCGATCAACATCTGCGGCAACTCGGCCGCGGTGCTCGGCAGGTCCGAGGCCTACTGCAAGGGCGGGGCCTCGGTCGCGGGCGGCGGCGTCGGTGGCGGTGGCAACCGTACCGACGGGCGCTACAGCATCCTGGGCGGCAACCAGGTGATCGCTCCGATCACCGCGCCGATCAACATCTGCGGCAACGCGGCGGCCGTCCTCGGTGACGCCGCCGCGGGCTGCCTCGGTGGCGCCCGGGTCGGTGGGCACCCCGGTCACGGCCACGGGCCCCACAAGTGGAGCAAGGCCGGCACCGCCCAGCGCGGTGGGCTGCTGCCCGCTCTCCCCGGCGTTCCCGCGCTGGCGGGGCTCAAGGGCGCCGACAGCTCGACCCGGCAGATGAGCGCATCGAACCTCCCGGCCCTGCCGGTGGTCGGTGACGCGACCGGGATGTCGGGTCTGCCCTCCCTGCCGGGCCTGCCCGGGGAGCCCTCCCGCGGCCGTAAGCCGGGCGCGGCCGCCGACCCGGCTCCGCTGGCCCCGGTGACCGGGCTGACCAGCTCGCTGCCGGTCGGCGGCGACCTGGGCCAGGTGGCCGGTGACCTGCCGGTCGGTGACCTGCCCGTCGGCGACCTCGGCCTGATGAGCGCGGAGCAGCCGGTCGGCCTGACCGGGATGAACCCGGGCTCGCTCGCCGCCCTGATCCTGGGCGCCATGTTCGCCGCCTCGGCGACCCTGTTCGCCACGACTCGCCGGTTCCGCCTCGGCCGCAAGTAGTCCTGCCTCCGGCCGTAAGCAGTCCTGTCTCGGCCGTTAGCGGGGTCCAGCCTCGGTCGTGACCGTCCTGGCCGCTGCTAGCCGCCAGTCACAGGGCCGAGCCGTGTAAGTAAGCAAATTCACTCGCCCGCGCCGGTGTTCGAGAATCCGGCGCGGGCGACCAAGGACGCTCCCCGCATCCAGCGGATGTGAGCACAGATGCTTTGCCTGTGTCGAGCGAGGTCACACCCAGTGCCGGTGAGATCCACGACGTACGGCGAAGCGCAAATGCTTTGCCCGCTCCGGGGGCGCGGCCCGGGCGGGCAAAGCCTTGTTCGCTGTTCAGACGTGATTACATGGTGCGGATCGCGCGAATGACCTTGCGGCGCAGACGGACACGCCTGCTTCCGTCGGGATAAAGTCGCAGCCGGTCGAGTTCCCAGCTTCCGTGCTCGGCATGCTCCGTCAGAACTTGCCTGGCGACCTCCCTCGAGGTTCCGCGAGGCAGGTAGAGCTCCAAGTAGGAGTAGTCGAGCACAGCGGTTAGTCTCCGAGGAGTGTGCCGAGGGATCCTGGTGAGCTCTATTCTGCGTCCTCGTGGATATTGGGTCCAGGTGGTTAGACACCGGCACCGGACCGGGTAGCCCGTGGAGGAAGGACTTCCGGCAAGGGGTTACCGTCGAGAGCGGACCCGCGGCGGGGGCGGAAGAAGGAGGAAGCCGAGCCGGTTGCAAGGCAAGGCGAACTCGACCCGGATGCACGGGGAATGACAGCGAACAGCGAGGTAGGAAGCAGCGTGCCAGCCAATAACGGCAACGCCGGCGGAACCCGCCTGGTGATCGTGGAGTCGCCGGCCAAGGCGAAGACGATCGCCGGGTACCTCGGGCGCGGCTACATCGTGGAGTCGAGCATCGGTCACATCCGTGACCTGCCGGAGAAGGCCGATGACATCCCGGAGAAGTACAAGGGAGAGGCCTGGGCCCGACTGGGCGTCAACGTCGACCACGAGTTCGAGCCGCTCTATGTCGTCAACCCGGACAAGAAGTCCCAGGTGTCGAAGCTGAAGCAGCTGCTCAAGGACGCCGACGAGCTCTATCTCGCCACTGACGAGGACCGGGAGGGCGAGGCGATCGCCTGGCACCTCCAGGAGGTCCTCAAGCCCAAGGTGCCGGTCCACCGCATGGTCTTCCACGAGATCACCGCACAGGCGATCCGGGACGCGGTGTCCAACCCGCGTGCGCTCGACCTGCGGCTGGTCGACGCCCAGGAGACCCGCCGGATCCTTGATCGTCTCTACGGCTACGAGGTCAGCCCCGTCCTGTGGAAGAAGGTCAAGCCCAGGCTTTCGGCCGGCCGCGTGCAGTCCGTGGCGACCCGCCTCGTGGTCGAGCGAGAGCGCGAGCGCATGGCGTTCACCTCGGCCAACTACTGGGATCTGCAGGCGCTCTTCGACACGGGCCGTGCCGCTGACGACCCGAGCAGGTTCTCCGCCACGCTCACGGGTGTGGACGGCAGGCGCGTCGCCCAGGGCCGCGATTTCGGGTCGACCGGGACGCTGAAGAACGCCGACGTCCTCCACCTGGACGAGGCGGCCGCCGCCGCCCTGGCGGGCAGGCTGGAGAACGCCTCGTATGCCGTCCGGTCGGTGGAGCGCAAGCCGTACACGCGTAAGCCGTACGCGCCGTTCCGGACGACGACGCTGCAGCAGGAGGCGAGCCGCAAGCTCGGCTTCTCGGCCAAGTACACGATGCAGGTCGCCCAGCGGCTCTACGAGAACGGCTACATCACCTATATGCGTACCGACAGCATCACGCTGTCGGAGACCGCCGTGGCCGCCGCCCGCGGTCAGGCGATCAAGCTGTACGGCTCCGCGTACGTGCCGGACAAGCCGCGCGTCTACACCAGCAAGGTGAAGAACGCGCAGGAGGCGCACGAGGCGATCCGGCCTTCGGGTGAGGAGTTCCGGACGCCGGGCGAGACCGGGCTGTCCGGGGACATGTTCCGTCTCTACGAGCTGATCTGGCAGCGCACGGTCGCGTCCCAGATGAAGGACGCCGTCGGCGAGTCGGTCTCGGTGAAGGTCGACGGCACGTCCGCCTCCGGGGCCGGCCAGAGCCCCGTGAAGGCGGAGTTCAGCGCCACCGGCCGCACGATCACCTTCCACGGCTTCCTCAAGGCCTACGTCGAGGGCGCGGACGACCCGTCGACCGACCGGGACGACTCCGAGAAGCGGCTGCCGAACCTGGCCGAGGGCGACCCGCTGACCGCCTCGGAGCTGACCGCGCTGGGCCACTCGACCAAGCCGCCCGCCCGCTACACCGAGGCGTCCCTGGTCAAGGAGCTGGAAGACCGAGAGATCGGCCGCCCGTCGACCTACGCGTCGATCATCGGCACGATCCTCGACCGGGGCTATGTCTTCAAGAAGGGCACCGCCCTGGTGCCGTCGTTCCTGGCCTTCGCCGTGGTCAACCTGCTGGAGCAGCACTTCGGCCACCTGGTCGACTACGACTTCACCGCCGACATGGAGAAGGTCCTCGACGACATCGCCAACGACCGCGCCGAGCGGGTGCCCGAGCTGCGCCGGTTCTACTTCGGCGAGGAGGGCGACGAGGGCCTCAAGGAGATGGTGACCGACCTCGGCGACATCGACGCCAAGGAGATCAGCTCCTTCCCGATCAGGGGCAGCGACATCGTGATCCGGGTCGGCCGTTACGGCCCCTACCTGGACCGCGACGGCGCCCGGGTGAACGTCCCGGACGACATGACGCCGGACGAGCTGACCGCGGAGAAGGCCGAGGAGCTGTTCTCGCGGCCGAGCGGCGACCGTGAGCTCGGCAAGGACCCTGTGACCGGGAACGTGATCGTGGCCAAGGACGGCCGGTTCGGGCCGTACGTCACAGAGATCCTGCCGGAGGAGACGCCGCCCGCCGAGACCAAGAGGCGGACCAAGAAGGCCGACGCGGTCAAGCCGCGCACCAGCTCGCTGTTCAAGTCCATGTCGCTGGACACGATCACGCTTGAGCAGGCGCTCATGCTGCTGACGCTCCCGCGCGTGGTCGGCGGCATCGACGGCGAGGAGGTGACCGCGCAGAACGGCAAGTTCGGGCCCTATATCAAGAAGGGCACCGACTCGCGGTCGCTCGCGTCGGAGGACGACCTGTTCACGGTCACCATCGAGCAGGCCAAGGAGCTGTTCGCCCAGCCCAAGGCGCGTGGCCGGGGCCGCGCGGCTGCCGCTCCGCCACTTCGTGAGCTGGGTGACGACCCCAACTCCAAGAAGCCCGTGGTGGTCAAGGAGGGACGCTTCGGGCCGTACGTGACAGACGGCGAGACCAACGCGTCGCTCCGCAAGGGGGACACCGTCGAGGACATCACAATCGAGCGGGCGGCCGAGCTGCTCGCCGAGCGTCGTGCCCGCGGCCCGGCTCCCAAGCGCACGACCCGGGCGAAGGCCGCCGCCAAGTCCTGACCCGACGCCCTGGGCTCCGTCGTCGCCCCGTGGTCGTTGACGGTGTGATGGCGCGCGGGTTCCGGAGGCGCCACTCAGGATGCTCTCAGGTCCTTCCTCATAGCATTTGGGTCGAAGCGGGCCGAAGGGGAGTTATCTGTGGGGCAGGTGCTGGGGTTCCTGGGCACGGTCTTGGTGGTCGTGGTCGTCGTTCACTACTACCTGTGGCGGCGGCTGGTGCGTTCGACGACCTTGCCGGAACGCGCGCGCGGCGGGTGCTCACGTGGGCGATCGTGGCGCTGGCGGTGATGCT
>JBIOWF010000257.1:0-15764 GCA_044868295.1 Microtetraspora sp.
GCCTCACATAATACCAAGGGATCAGTTAAGAAGCGTGCGTGTGTTTGATCCGAGACCTGCGGCGCCGTGCCGCGTTTCCTCCCCAGGGCTAAAACCCGGGGTCTCCACGCTGGAGGAATTCGATGAAGAACGGGACCCCCTTCGCCACCGGCCCATGGTCTTTGATCAGGAATGGCACCCCGGCGAACGGCCCGTCCTCGGCGTAATCGAGTGCCGGTGAGAACACCGGCAGCGCGAGGCCGTTCGCCTCCTCGTTCGCCGGCGCGTTCGCCCCTCAGGGCAGGTAAATATCAGACAGTCCATGACAAAGAGCCCTTTCCTGACCTACTCCTAGTGAATGGGCCAATACTGCTCGGGTACGAACACGTGGCTTGTTCCGCCCATGAGGAGGAATCATGGACATCGATGTCGGCCAGGGCCTGACAGACGCCTGGCGGCAAGTAGCCACGTTCGTGCCCAAGCTCATCGGCTTCATCGTCGTGCTGGTCATCGGCTGGATCGTGGCCAAGCTGCTGGAGAAGGCCGTGGACAAGGTTCTGGAACGAGTCGGCTTCGACCGTGTGGTGGAGCGCAGCGGCCTCGGCCGGATGCTGCAGCGCACGCGCTACGACGCCAGCACTCTCATCGGCAAGCTCGTCTACTACGCGATCCTGCTGATCACCCTGCAGCTCGGCTTCGGCCTGTTCGGCCCCAACCCGGTCTCGGCGCTGCTGTCGGCCGTGGTGGGCTGGCTGCCCAAGGCGATCGTGGCGATCATCATCATCGTCGTGGCCGGCGCGATCGCCCGCGCCGTCAGCGACCTCATCACCGGGGCGCTCGGCGGAACACGGTACGGCCGCTGGATCGCGGCCGCCGCATCGGTGTTCATCTGGGCCTTGGGTATCATCGCCGCCCTCAACCAGATGGGCATCGCGACCACCGTCACGACTCCCGTCCTGATCACCGTGCTCGCGACCGTGGGGGCCATTCTGGCGATCGGCGTCGGCGGCGGCCTGGTCCGGCCCATGCAGCAGCGCTGGGAGCGCTGGCTGGCGGTGATGGAGGAGCAGACGCCCCAGATGAGAACCCATGCGGAGGCCTACCAGCGAGGCCGTCAGGATGCCGGACAGGTTCCGGCCGCGGAACCCCGGCCCAGTGCGACGACCCAGCCCTCCCCCGGCGAATACCCGGAGAGATGAGAGGGATGCTCTCCACCGCGTCGTGACCGGGAATCGGCCGCAGGCCTCGTCACGGTCACGACGCAGGCATGGTCCCGGTCACGGTGCAGGCCTCGCCATGGTCACTTGCCACGGGGTCCGCGTCCGTCACCCGCCGTCGGCGGAGCGGAAGCTCAGGCTGACAGTTCGTCGTTGAGAAAGCCGAGCTCGCGAGCCAGCCAGCAGATCGCCGTCAGCCGGACCGCCGCGAAGTCGCGCTGGCCGGTGAACCGCCACCCCCGTTCGAGCAGTTCGTCGAGGAAGCCGAGCAGGTAGTCGCCCAGCGTCTCGCGGTCCAGCACGATCGTGTCCCGTAAGGCTGCCGCGTGCTGGTCGACCGCCGCCAGCAACCCCGGCTCCTCGGCCGTGCGGGCAAGCTGGTCGGCGCCAAGCACATCCATGATCCACGGCAGCGGAGAGGCGGACCACCCCTCGTCAAACAGCATCGGCCCACCATATCGGTCACCTGGCGTGAAAGCGATGGAAAAGGATTGATTACCACATGAACCACTCGGGCCAGATGGCGCATCCGTGAAGGTGGAACACGTGGTGGTCGCGCTCAACAAGGCCGACGGGGCCGACCCGGAGCTGGCCGACCTGGTCGAACTGGAGCTGCGCGAGCTGCTCGGCGCGCACGGCTACCACGACGTGCCCATCGTCCGGGTCTCCGGCCTGCGGGCGCTGGAGGGCGACCCGCACTGGGAGGCCGCCATCACGGCGCTTCTCCAGGCCGTCGACGACCACGTGCCCGTCCCGGTCCGCTACACCGACGTGCCGTTTCTGCTACCGGTGGAGAACGTGCTGACGGTGACCGGCCGTGGCACGGTCGTCACCGGGGCGATCGAGCGGGGCACGGTCAAGGTCGGCGACTCCGTCCAGGCCGTCGGGCTCGGCAACGCGTTCACCGCGGTGGTGACGGGGGTCGAGACCTTCGGAAAGACGATGGAGGCAGGCCAGGCCGGTGACAACGCCGCGCTGCTGCTGCGCGGTGTCCGCCGCGAGCAGGTGCGGCGTGGCCAGGTCCTGGCCGCGCCCGGCAGTCAGACCGCCCACCAGCGGTTCACGGCCACGGTCTATCCGCTGGCCAAGGAGGAGGGCGGACGAAGTTCGGCTGTCGCGACGGGCTACCGGCCGCAGTTCTACCTCCGGACGACCGACGTGCCAGGCCGGCTGGTTCTCAGCGAGGAGGGGATCGCGTTGCCCGGCGACACGGTCGAGGTGACCGCGGAGCTCGGGAAGCCGGTTGCCCTGGAAGCCGGCCTCGGCTTCGCGATCCGCGAGGGCGGCCGGACCGTCGGCGCGGGCACGGTCACCGCCCTGCTCGACTGACCACCACAGGCCGGTACGGCTGCCGCCACGCGAGCGGCAGCCGTACCGTGCCTGGAGCTGTCAGCGGTGTCCCGCTGTGCGACTGCCATGCCGGGCCATCGACTCGCCGCGTGCGCCTTCACGCCACCCACACGGGACTGAACGGGCGGGACTGCGCCGACAGGAGCGCACGGCAGAGCGGGCAGGACTGCGTGGGCGCGCAGCCTCGGCTCCAACCCTGGGCTGACACTCACCCCTTTTTCATGTTTATCTGCTACTTTCGCGCATGTGTGCCTCGGCGTCGCATCTGTGCCCCCGCTTCCCCGCCGCCGTCGGACTGTTCCAACCGCGGGCCAGAGCAGTCCGCCCCGCTCCGACGCGTCCGCATACGGGTGCGGCGTGACCTGACCTTGGAGAATCCACGTGCCTCTACGTCACATCCACATCGCCCCGCCGCGTTTCGCCAATCGGGAGCGCCGTCTCGCGGCGAGCGTCGCGGCCGTACTGATGCTGGCGACCGCGTGCTCGTCCGGTGACACCGGATCGGCGACCACGTCGGCGTCCAGCACCAATGCGTCCAGCTCGGCCGGTGCGTCCAGCTCGACCAGCCCGACCAGCTCGACCAGCGGCACGACGATCTCCGACTCGACCACGAGCGGCGAGGCCGCCGCGAAGGTCCGGGCCGCGACCGAAGCGTTCCTGGCCACTTTGGACTCAACGCAGAAGACAACGGTCATGGGAGATTGGAACCAGTCCAACCTGTCGCAGTGGTCGAACCTGCCCGATCAGCTTTTCAAGCGGGCGGGACTTCGGATGGACTCGCTGAACTCGGCCCAGCGGGCCGCGGTCTTGAAGATCCTAAAGGCGGCGCTCAGTGACGAGGGGTACAAGCAGGTCACACAGATCACGGCGGCGGACGGCGTTCTCGCTTCCGAGGCGCAGATGAACCTCGACTTCGGCGCGGATCACTACTGGATCAGGATCCTGGGGACACCGTCCGCCACCGGGAAGTGGACGGTCCAGTATGGCGGCCACCACCTGGCCGTCAACATCACGATGGCCGGGAACGCAATGACGCTGGCCCCGACCCTGTGGGCCGCCCAACCCGCGTCCTACACTGCGGGCGGCAGCGATGCCGAACCGTTGGGCGGCGAGACCAAGAAGGCGTTCGCGCTCGTCGACGCGCTGGACTCCACCCAGCTCAAGGCGGCTGTGCTGACCACGCCCATCAAGGAGATCGTGCTGGGGGCGGGGCAGGACGGCAAGACTCTCGCGGCCGAAGGCGTCAAGGCGTCCACGTTCACCGACGCCCAGAAGACCCTGTTGCTCGACCTGGTCGATGAGTGGATCACCCCGTTGAACGCCGAACAGGCCGTCGCCAAGCTGGCGGCGGTGAAGAAGAATTTCGACGACACCACGTTCGCCTGGTACGGATCGACCAAGATCGGCAACCCGATCTACTACCGGGTGCAGGGCCCCACCTTCACCATCGAGTTCGCCCACCAGCAGGGCCAGGGCGCCAACGCCGGCGGCATCACTCACATCCACGCGATCTACCGAGAGCCCGGGAACGACTACGGTGCCGAGTTGGGTTCGTGACGATCAGACGACGCCTGGCCCGATGGGCGGCAGCCTCGCTGCTGGCGGCCATCGGGTCGGTCCTGGCCGCGTCGCCCGCGGCGGCGCATCCCAGCGACGAAGTCCTCCAACAGGTTTACCTGACGCCCACCGGCTCCCGCCTCGCGGTGCAGCTCGACCTCACCCCAGGAGCGCTGGTGGCGCCCGCTTTCGCCCGGGTCGTCGACACCGATGGCGACAAGACGATCAGCGCCGGTGAGACGGCCGCGCACGTGGACCTGGTGACCTCGGCTCTGACGCTGCGCGTGGACGGCCGGGCCGTCCCGCTCGCCGTCACCGGGCACACGTATCCCACCGACGAACTGCTCGCCGCAGGTGGTGGCGCCGTGACCGTCGAACTGGCGGCCGCACTGCCATCCGGCAGCCGAAACGTCGTCTTCACCGATGAGTACAGCCCTGGCCGTACGACGGTGCAGATGGACGTCCTGGTCGCGGACGCCGACCCCGCGAGGCTGGACACCATCACGCGTACGCGCCAGGGGCGGGCGATCACAATCGCGCTCGCCCCGGCCGATGCCGCTTCGCCCACCCCTACGGCCGCCGGTCCGGCTCCTGGTAACGCCAGTGCGGTAGAGGCGTCGAACGGAGCGACGATGCTCCTCGCGCTGCGTGCACCGCTGACGTCGCCGTGGGCACTGCTGGCACTGATCTGCACTTGCGCCCTGCTCGGAGCCTTCCACGCCCTGACGCCCGGCCACGGCAAGGCTCTACTCGCCTCCTATCTGGTCGGCGCCCAGAGCACACCCAGGCAGGCGGTCGTCCTCGGGGCGGTCATCACCGCCACGCATACGGCCGCCGTGGTCGCGCTCGGAGCGGCGGCCCTGGCCGCGGGCCGATTCATCGTCCCCGGAGTCCTCGTTCCGACCCTGGAGGTCACAACCGGGATCGTCGTGCTCCTCCTCGGAGCGCGACTGCTGGTCCGCCGCTGGCGCCACCGCGACGACCATCATCACGCGGAACACCACCACCACAACCACGACCACCACCACGGCCACGACTCCGAGGACGGGCACTCACACGCCGTGCGTGACACCCAAGACTCCCGCTCACCCGGGGAAACGCTCGTCGCCCCCGCGGTACGGCACCAGCACGAGCCACCGGTGATGCCCTCGACATTCCGCGGCATCGCCGCCATGGGCGTGTCGGGCGGGATCATCCCGTGTCCTGAAGCGCTGAGCGTTCTCCTGCTGGCCATCGGCCTCAACCGCACGGCACTGGGCCTGACGATGATCGTCGCCTTCAGCGTCGGTCTGGCCACGGTTCTCGTCGGACTGGGACTGATCCTGGTGAGTGCCCGCGCGGCGCTGGACAGGTTCCGACGTCCGGGCCGCAGCCCGATCATCGCGTGGTTGCCGGTCTTCTCCGCGGCCGTCGTCACCATCCTCGGCCTGACGATGGCGATCAACGGGGTGACCGGGTTCACAGGCTAGAACGCCACTCAGGCAATGAATGCGCGGCCCATAGCCGACAGATGCTTTCGGGCCAGGTCAGCCTTGCCGAATCGGATGCTGACCAAAACGATGTGGCGTTACTTGAACCGGCGCTCTGGTCAAAGGCTCCGGACGATGGTGAGGCGCTCACAGCGCCCGGTGTTTTCCTCCGTATCGCGCCCAGACCACTTTGCCGCCCTTCCCCGACAGGTAGTGGCCCCACTCGTCGCTGATCGCCTCCACCAGGGTGAGTCCTCGCCCGAATTCGTCGAACTCGGCGGCGTCAGCGGGTCTCGGCGGAGTCGGGTCGGTGTCCCATACCTCGATATCGATTCTGGTCAACACCATCCTGAGGCATACGCTCACCGGGTTCGGGGCCTCGCGCGGATCGGCGGTGGACCCGGCCGGGACGGGCGTGCCGGTTGCTCTGATCGCGTTGGTGAGCAGCTCGGAAACGATGAGTTCGACATCGGGCGCGTACTCGTCCAGTCCCCAACGGTGCAACCGGTGGCGGATGAAGTGGCGAGCGTCCGCCACCGCGCTCGGAACGGCCGGCAGTCGCAGCTGGCTTCTGTCACCGAAAGAGCACGGCGGCGGCGTCTGCCTGGTTCTTTCGTTGGGGAGCACGTTCACGGTGTCTCCTTGGAGCGTTGCAGTACCCTCCCACGGAGGATGGGAGCCAACGCGGCGCCTCAGGTGCTGTTTCAGCGGTTATGCGATGCATCCACGCTGTGGGTGAGGAACCCAGCTGGCACTGGCTTTATCGTAAAAGTCGCATTCTGCAAAGCGCAGGTTCTGGTCTTTCTGTTCAATGCGACAACTTTTGCGCACATGATTTTCTTCTTCGCTGTGAGGCTCTATGTATGCAGGGAGGGCAGGGCGCGCGCCAGCAGCTCGGCCTGCCTGCCCCGGTAGGCCGCCACGTTGGCCAGCTTGACGTGCTCATAGCCGCGGATCATGTCCGGCAGAGAGGCCAATTCCACGGCGGTTTCCTTGTCGTACGGCCGGGCATCGTCCAGCACCCGCAGAACGGCGTCGCGGTATTCGTCGACGAGCGAACGTTCCACCCGCCGGACGCCCGCGTAGCCGAAGAGGTCCACGCGTGTCCCGCGAACCCTCCGCATCGCGCGCAGGAGGCGCAGCACCGGCCGTGACCACGAGCCAAGGCTGATCTTGCCCTTCAGGCCCAGCGCCCTGAGCGCCGGCGGGTGCAGGTGGAAGGCGTACCGTGAGCCCGCGCCGAACCGTGCCTCGATGTCGGCTCTCAGCCCTTCGTCGAGGCTGAGCCGGGCGACCTCGTATTCGTCCTTGTAGGCCATGAGCTTGTACAGATTGCGCGCCACCGCCTCGGTGACCGAGGTCGGGCCGGATTCGAGCAGTCGCACGCGTTCGACGAACTCGGCGTAGTTCCGCGCATATCTGTCGTCCTGATAGCTGATGAGATCGGGCACGCGAATGTCCAGCAGCCGGGCCAGTTCCGTGCCGGGCTCGGCGCGCACGAGAGCCCTGATCCGCTGAGCGGCCTCCTCACCCGGCCGCGTTGTCGCCGGACGAGCCGCCGTCGCACGCGCGGCTCCTCCGCGAGCGGCTGCCGTACGGGCCGCCGTCGTGGGAGCTGTGCCGGGTCGGGAGACGGTGACGGCCCGCAGGGCGTCGGGGTCCGCGACCAGCCGGCGGCCCCGCCGGAACGCCTGCACGTTGCGGTCGACGGCCGCGCCGTTCAGCCGGATGGCGTGCTCGATCGACGCCGCCGGCAACGGGAGTGCCCCGGATTGGTAGGCGGCGCCGAGCAGCAGGACATTGGCGTACTGGTCGTCGTCGAACAGCTCCGCGGCCAGCTTGCGCGCGTCCACGTAGAAGGCGTGGGCGGTGGCCGCGTCGATCGCCGACCGGACACTGCTCGGCTCGGGGAACGACACCGTGGGATCGGTGATCATCCTTCCGGTGGGGACCTCGTCGGTCGACACCACCGCCACCGTGCGGCCCGGGTCCGCCGCCGCGAGTTGCCGCGGGTCGGTCGCGACCAGCGCGTCGCAGGCGAGGTAGAGGTCGCACTCCCCGGCGGACAGTTTCGCCGACTGTTCCACGACGGCCGAGGTGACCCTGACGTCCGAGACCACGGCGCCGCCCTTCTGGGCGAGACCCGTCTGGTCCAGCGCGCGGACATGCCTGCCGTCGATGACGGCGGCGGTGGCGAGGATCTGTGCCATAGTCACGACCCCGGTGCCGCCGACACCCGTGACGCGTACCGAGAAGTCGTCGGCCTGGACGCGCCGAGCGGGATCGGGCAGCGCCTCGGCGGAGAGCTCCGCGGCGTCGCGGTGGCCCCTGCGACCGCCGGGCACGACGGTCATGAACGACGGGCAGTCCCCGGCCAGGCACGAGTAGTCGACATTGCAGGAGGACTGGTCGATCCGGGTCTTGCGGCCGAACTCGGTCTCCACCGGCTGCACGGACAGGCAGTTGGACTTCGCGCCGCAGTCACCGCATCCCTCGCACACCCGCTCGTTGATCACGACCTTGGCCGGCGGCGTGGTCTGCTTGCCGCGACGCCGCTTGCGGCGCTTCTCGGCCGCGCATTCCTGGTCGTGGATCAGCACGGTGACGCCGGGGGTCGCGGCCAGCTCCTCCTGGCTGCGCACCAGTTCGTCGCGGTGGCGCACCTCGACGCCCTTGGGGAGATCCACCCCGCGCAGGCGCTCGGGGGACTCGCAGGTGATGATCACTTTGGCGGCGCCCTCGGCGAGCAGCAGGCGGGCCAGCCGGTCGACGGGGAACGCGCCGACGGCCTGCTGGCCGCCCGTCATCGCCACCGCGGAGTTGTACAGCAGCTTGAAGGTGATGTCGACGCGGGCCGCGACCGCGGCCCGCACCGCGAGGCTGCCGGAGTGCGTGAACGTTCCGTCTCCGATGTTCTGCACGAAGTGCCGGTGGTCGGTGAACGGAGCCATGCCGATCCACTGCGCGCCCTCGCCGCCCATCTGCGTCAGGCCGGTCACTGTGCCGACCTGCTCGGGCTCCATGAACACGACCATCGTGTGGCAGCCGATCCCGGCGCCGACCAGCGTCCCCTCCGGGACCTTCGTCGAGGAGTTGTGCGGGCAGCCCGAGCAGAAGTACGGCGTTCGCGGCAGCAGCGGCAGCGAGACGCGCTCGCGGCGCCGCCGCTGCCGCCATGTGGTGACCGGCTCGATGTCCCCGTGCTGGGACAGCCGCCGCGCGAGCCCGGCCGCGACGGCGTCGGCGTCCAGTTCCCCACTTTGGCCGAACAGGGTGGTCCCGTCCGGCCCCGTCTTGCCGTGCACGGCGGGCGCGCCGGGCGTGCCGTACAGGATCTCCTTGACGGCGGACTCGATGAACGACCGCTTCTCCTCGACGACGATGATCTCGGTCAGTCCGGTGGCGAACTCCCGGACGACGGCGGGGTCCAGGGGATGGATGACGCCCAGCTTGAGCACCCGGATCCCGTACCGCGCCAGGGCGGGCTCGTCCAGGCCGAGGGCACGCATCGCCTGCTGGAGATCGAGGTACGGCTTGCCCGCCGAGATGATGCCGATCCGGTCGGCCGGCGCTGTGTCTGTGACGATCCGGTTGACGCCGCAGGCGCGCACATACTCGGCGGCGAGCGGCAGCCGCTCGGCGTACAGGCTGCGCTCCAGGGCGGCGAGATCCGCTCCGAGCAGACGGGCGCTCGGGCGATGCGTGTACGGCTTCGCCTCACCCAGCGGACCAACCGGTGCCAGGACGGGTGCGGCCCAATCACCGGCAACGACCGCGGTGCTCGCCGCGTCCGCGACGTTGGTCACCACCTTCATCGCGGCCCACACGCCGCTCGCGCGAGACAGCTCGACGGCGTGCAGGCCGTGGTCGAGCACGTCCTGCGAGTCGGCCGGATAGAAGACGGGCATGGCCAGGTCGGCGAGCGCGAGCTCAGACGCGCACGGCACGGTCGAGGACTTGGCGGCCGGGTCGTCGCCGACCAGGGCCACGGCGCCGCCGCGCGGGTGCGTGCCCGCGAGCATCGCGTGCCGTAGAGCGTCGCTCGCCCGGTCCAGTCCGGGCGACTTGCCGTACCACAGCCCCGCCACGCCGTCCGGTCGCAGCTTGCCGACCTCCGCCGCCAGCTGGCTGCCCATGACCGATGTCGCGGCCAGCTCCTCGTTCAGACCCGGCCGGTGCACGATGTCATGTTCGGCGAGCAACGACGCGCGGCGTGCCAGTTCCAGATCGAAGTTCGCGAGCGGAGAGCCCTCGTAGCCCGAGACGAACGCGGCGGTGCTCCGCCCGGCGCGCCGATCGTGCCTGATCCGGTCGAAGAGGAGACGCACGAGCGCTTGGACACCGGTGAGGTAGACCGTGCCCTCCTCGCGCAGGTAGCGGTCTTCGAGGGTGAAGCCGCTTCCCATCCCGGCAGCGGGCATGAGGCACCACCTATCACTTCGCTGGCCAACTGGCCAAATGATAGGATCGTCAACCTCCCAAGAGTCAATAATGGCGGCTTCCAATTGAGCTAGTGGCTCACTCTTTCGATCGCGCCGCCCGGATGGGAAGGGCCATCGGTACAGCCATGGACGATCTGGACACGGCGCTTCTCCGCTTATTGCTTGAGGAACCACGGGCCGGCATGCGGGAGTACGCACGAATCCTCGGCGTGGCCAGGGGGACGGTGCAAAGTCGCCTGGCCCGCCTGGAGCGTGACGGGGTGATCACGAGCTTCGCTCCCCGGCTCAACCCCGCGCGGATGGGTTTTCCCGTGCTGGCTCTGGTCCACCTCCACCTGACGCAGGGCAGGCTGGACGAGGTCGCGGCGCATCTGCGCGCGATAGCGGAAGTGATCGAAGCGCACTCCATCGCGGGTGAGGGCGACCTGGTGTGCCGGGTCGTCGCCCGCGACAACGCTCACCTGGAGGATGTCATCCAGCAGCTGATCAAGCTGCCCGGCGTGGTCCGCACCAAGACGGAGGTCGCGCTCAGCGAGCGCGTCGGTTACCGCCTGCTCCCCCTCGTCACACGGGCGGGCAAGCGGCCCGAGCCGCCATCTGGACCGGTGGCGGACTTAGACTCCGAATTGGTTAGTAAGCGTTAACATAAACGCCCCGATCGAGGCGGACGCCTCACGGCGAAAAGGTGGTGGCATGACGACCTCTACCGACGCGGCGCATCTCCTGCCCGGCGTGGCCCCGCTCCCCGGGCTTCCGGCCGCGGTGCGCATCCACGAGGTCGGGCCGCGCGACGGTCTGCAGAACGAGCCCGCCATCGTGCCCGTCAAGGTGAAGGCCGAGTTCATCCGGCGCCTCGCGGCCGCCGGTCTCACCACGATCGAGACCACCAGCTTCGTGCCCGCCTCCTGGGTGCCTCAGCTGGCGGACGCCAAAGAGCTGATCACAGCGTTGACCGCGGACCCGGAGCTTCCCGATTCCCTGGACCTGCCGGCCCTGGTCCCCAACGAACGCGGCCTGAGCCGCGCACTGGAGCTCGGCGTACGGCATGTCGCGGTCTTCGCCAGCGCCACCGAGGCCTTCGCCCGCCGCAACCTCAACCGCACGATCGCCGAGTCGCTGGAGATGTTCGCTCCCGTGGTGCGCCGCGCCACCGCGCACGGCCTGCGCGTGCGCGGCTACCTGTCCATGTGCTACGGCGATCCCTGGGAAGGCCGGGTCCAGGCAGGCCAGGTGGTCGACGTGGCCCGGCGACTCGCCGATCTGGGCTGCGCCGAGCTGAGCCTGGGCGACACCATCGGGGTGGCCACCCCGGGCCAGGTGCACGACCTGCTGGCCGCGCTCACCGCCGCGGACGTCACCGCGGACCGGCTCGCCGTGCACTTCCACGACACCTACGGGCAGGCGCTCGCCAACACCCTGGCCGCGCTCCAGGCCGGGGTCCGCATCGTCGACGCCTCGGCCGGCGGGCTGGGCGGCTGCCCTTACGCCAAGAGCGCCACCGGCAACCTCGCCACCGAGGACCTGGTATGGATGCTGAACGGACTCGGCGTCAGCACCGGCGTCGACCTGGCCGCGCTGGTGGACACCAGCACCTGGATGGCCGAGCGGCTCGGCCGCCCCAGCCCCTCCCGGACCGTACGCGCCCTGGCCCAGCAACGTACGGACCCGCACGGCCTGGACGTCCGCACCCTCCACCACTGAACCCCGGGGACAGCCTCACTCATCAACCGCGTCACACGACTTCGCCGGGGCCCCACCCTTGTCCCCCGCGCGAAGGCAGCAGCGCGACCTGGTGACGATCCCGGTAGACGACGCGGGAGCCGGGGGGATTCTTGATGCGAATGACCCGGACGGTGTGACCGGCCTCGCGCAGCTCGCGGAGGTGGCCCTTACCGTAGGCGCGCCATCCCTCTTCCGTGAACCAGAACCGGACACGGCGGTTCCCCAGGCGCGGCATGGGCAGTCCGTCCAACGCCTTGCACGGTCCGCCGGACACCCATGCCCCGCCGAGCCTCGTTCCCGAAGGGCGCTCCCGTTCGCTCTCGGCCACTGAATGGTCGACCCAGCCCATGACAGTGTCGGCCAAGATTCGGTAGAGCATTCCACCACTCTGCGCGAAGATGCCGGCCGGCGCGAGGGTAATGAATCGCCAAATCGCCGAGAAGTGCGCGGCCCAGGCGCCCGATCGACCTGCCCTGACCAGCACCAAGCCATCCCGACGACCAAGAAAGGAACCCTGCGGGCCCGTGGAACCCCGCCCACCCGGAGCGACAACCGGGCCACCACGCTGACCGCGGCAGGAAATCAACCCTCAGCCGAAACGTTCAGCCGACCACACCAAGATCGAGAAGTATCGAGGCTAGGCCGGATTGAGGCTGTCGACCTCCTTCATATACGCACCGTAGATCAACCTGTCATCCGCAGAGAAGTTTCCCTCGTCGAAGTATTCGAATCCGAAAGTCCAGTAGACGATGTGTTTCCTATTGTACAACTCGTAGTTTTTGACCGACGCGCATCCGATATTATCATTGCTTTTCGGGGTCATCTGAAACGTGTCGCCGAAGACTCCATTTTGCACCCACTCACTTGCGGTCATCTTGTCGTAACTGCTGTACAGCTTGCAGGCGCCCGTTGAGTTCCGCCAATTGAACTAATAGACGGTTCCTCCAATCGTCGCGTTCAGCACAAGGTTGCCGACGGAGTCCTGATAGATGCTCCAGCGCACGGCTCCGGACGTCGTGCTCTTCGCCGCGTAAAGCCACTTGTTGTCGCTGTCCGAGCAAACGTAGAGGGTGCTACCCGTGTTGTACAGAAATCCGACAAAGGCCGCCCCGGTGGCGTAGAGCGCCGAGGTCAGCCAAGCCATCGGAAGGGTCGGGTAGAGGCCGGCCAGTTCCCGATCAAGGCCTGCCCCGTCCTCCTGTGGCCTCTCCTCGGAGTTCCGAATTTCATGCACCCGTCCCAGCACTTCAATTCGGCGCTGCATCAATTCTTCCATGGCCAGCCCTTCGGATGGTTTGCCGTTGACGAGGAACTCAGGATTGAGCCCAGCCCCAGCGGTGATACCCGAAGCGCACAATTACATAACCCCATGACCAGGCAACTTACACGTACCAATCGATCGGGTGCTTCTCGTGGCCGGGTGGGCTCAATAGGAACCCCAGATCGGGCCACGAGGGCAGCGAAAGCCGTTCCGCGGCGGACGGGCTCAGCCGCCGAAATCGAGGACGACCTCGTCGGACACCGGTTCGGCCTGGCAGGTGAGGACGTAGCCGGCCTCGACCTCAGCCGGATCGAGCGCGAAGTTGAGGCGCATGCGGACCTCGCCGTGGAGGACGCGGGCCCGGCAGGTGCCGCACACCCCGCCCTTGCAGGCGAAGGGCAGATCCGGGCGGGCGCGCTGCGCTCCGTCGAGGACCGCGCGGGCGCGGGGCAGCCGCAGCACGGTCTCCCGGCCGTCCAGGACGACCGTGACCTGGCTGGTGGGGCCCTCCTCCACCGTCTCCTCGCGGCGCACCGGCTCCGGAGGCACGTCATCGGCGAAGAACAGTTCCTGGTGGACGCGGTCTCCGGGAACGCCGGCGGCGCGCAGCACCTCCCGCGCGTCGCGCACCATTCCGTGGGGACCGCACAGCCACCAGTGGTCGGCGTCCTCGACGTCCACCAGGGCGCGGATCAGCGCGGCGAACCTGTCCGCGTCCAGGCGTCCGGTGAACAGCTCGGCCTCCCGCGACTCCTGGGAGAGCACGTGCACGAGCTGGAAGCGGCCTGGGCTGCGGTCTTTCAGGTCGGCGAGCTCGTCGGCGAACATGACGGTGCCGGAGCGGCGGTTGCCGTAGAAGAGCGTGACCCGGGAGCGCGGGTCGGCGAGCACCGACGCCGCGATGGACAGCATCGGCGTGATCCCGGACCCCGCGGCCACCAGCACGTGGTGGCCAGGCTGGTCGAGATCGGGGGTGAAGGACCCGACCGGGGGCAGCACCTCGATCATGTCGCCCGGCCGCACCTCGTGCACCAGCCAGGAGGAGAACAGCCCCCCGGGGATCGCACGCACGCCGACCCTCGGTGGGCCGCCCGCCGCTGAGCAAATGGAGTAGGAGCGGCGCTCGTCCTGGCCGTCCACCTCGCGGCGCAGGGTCAGTGACTGCCCCGGCTGGAATGCGTACTCCTCGGCGAGCTCGCCGGGCACCTCGAACGTGACGGCCGCCGCGTCGTCGCACAGCGGCTCCACCGAGGCCACACGCAACAGGTGGAAGGTGCGGCGGGCGAGGGGGCCGCCCGGACCGGACCGCGCCGAGGTCGCCGGGGCGGACGTGGACGTCATGTCAAATCTCCTTGAAGTGTTCGAACGGCTCCAGGCAGCCACGGCACCGCCACAGGGCCTTGCACGAGGTGGCGCCGAACCGGCTGATCTCCTCGGTGTCCGGCGATCCGCATCGGGGGCAGCCGACTGACCGGCGGACCGGTGACAGCTGGAGCGGCACCGGGCCGCGGGATCTGCGCGGGCCCTCGCCCGGCGGGGCGATGCCGTGCTCGGCGAGCTTGCGCCGCCCCTCCCGGGTGATCCAGTCGGTCGTCCAGGGCGGATCGAGCACGGTGCGCACCCGCACCTCGTGGAAGCCCGCCGCCCGCAGCCGCGCGTCGAGGTCCGCGCGCATCTCGGCCATGGCCGGGCACCCGGAGTACGTCGGCGTGATCGTGGCGATCACGGTCCCGTCCGCGTCGACCGCGACGTCACGCAGCACCCCGAGGTCGGCCAGGGTGAGCATCGGCAGCTCCGGATCCTTGACCGACTCGGCCGCCGCACGCGCCGCGGCCTGCCGGTCCTCCCGGACCCCGGCCTCGGAACCCCACTCGGCCGCCACATGCGCCCTGTCCTGCAGGTCCTCCCTGGCACCCGCCTCGGAACCCCGCTCAGCCGCCACATGTGCTGTGGCCTGACGGTCCCCCTGGACGCCGAAGGGGCCGTGCGCGGCGGTCCCCGCAGATGGGCGGCCGGTCACCATGTCGCCCCCGGGTTGGCGCGCGCCACGCTCTGCATCTCGCTCAGCAGATAGCCGAAGTGCTCGGTGTGGACGCCGTCGCGACCGGATCTGCCGCCGACGCCGCGCAGCGGCTCGGCCTCGGGAACGTCCAGCCCGGCGGCGTGGACGACCTGGCGCACCACGGTCTCGGCGTCCTCGCGGACGTCGGCCGGGTCGACTCCGAAACCGGCCCGCGCGGCGCGGCGTTCCACCTCGTGCGTGCTGAACAGTTCGGCCACGTAGGGCCAGACTTCGTCCAGCCCCTGCTGCATGCGGCGACGGGAGAGGGCGGTGCCGTCGCCCAGCCGTACCGTCCACTGGGCGGCGTGGTCCCGGTGGTAGGCCAGTTCCTTCACGCCCTTGGCGGCGATCCCGGCCAGCACCGGGTCCGACGAGGAGACGAGCCGCTCGAACAGCGCGAGCCGCCAGCTGGAGAAGACCAGCAGCTTGGCGATGGAGAAGGCGAAGTCCCCGTTGGGCACCTCGGCGAGCCGTACGTTGCGGAACTCCGCCTCGTCCCGGAGGAAGGCGAACTCGTCCTCGGCGCGGCCCGAGCCGTCGGCCTGGCCGGCCCGGGAGAGCAGCAGCCTGGCCTGGCCGAGCAGGTCGAGGCCGATGTTGGCCAGCGCGACCTCCTCCTCCAGCTCCGGAGCCCGGGTGCACCACTCGGTGAGCCGCTGGGCGGCCACGAGCGCGTCGTCACCCAGCGCCAGGCAGTACGCAGCG
>JBIOWF010000258.1:0-9081 GCA_044868295.1 Microtetraspora sp.
CGCCGCCTGTCGCTGCACCCAGTCGGCCAGCTCGGCCTTGCTCTGGGACAGTAGAACGACTTGCCCGTCGACCCCTGCCGTCTTGCGGCCAGCGTTGATCTCTGTTGCCCGTCGCACGCCCACCAGCGTGTTGGAGCGGGAGCGGAGCATCAATTTCTGGAGATTGCGGACCTTCTTCAGGTCCCCTGCCTGCGACGCCGTGAAGATCCGCTGCCTCAGCCGCCGTACTTCATCCTCCGCCCACTGCCAGTCGATCGACTGCCAGTCGGTGGGGCCGTCCTCCGGTCCGTTCACCGTCATGGTGTCCAACTTGTCCTTCGGCTCCAGCGTTGATGGTCATCGTTTCCTCACAGGCCCACCCGGCCCACGTCAGCACCCTTTCGAGTCCGGGCAACTGCCCGTATCCGGCCGGTTATCCGCGACGGCCAGCAGAGGAGCTGACCATTCGTCGCGGTTTCCCGCTGCCTTACGGCCACCGGCATTGGCTTCTTGGGCCGTCCTGTTCCCGCTGAGGAGCTGAGCCTTCCTCACGGTCGGCCTACCGATCTCTGCCGAGACCGGACCTCAACGGGGTTCCCACGTTCCACACGAACGAGATTCGACCGGGGTGGGTGCCCCCTAAACTCCGGGACGACGATGCCCTCCCGGCCGGTGTTGGGTGCCCGGCCGGCGTCTGCCGCTTCTCAACGGCCAGTCCTGCACCCCGCTGACACAACCCATCGGCGAGGCCCACGATCACGAAGCATCATCAGGGGTTCACTCACGTTCACCCGTCCGGCCTTCCCCTTGCCTGTGGCCCCTGGATGGAACAGGGGCCCTTGGGCTTCTCCTCCGGGCTTCACACCTCGCCGTCACCAGCGACGCATGCCAGAGTGGGGACGGGCCCTGAGCACTGGCCCGGAACTACGCCATCGGCATCACATCGCCGGTCCTCCTATCGGGTAGTTCACTCGTTCCGTGCGACTTCGTGTCGCACCCCATCTTTCGTGATAGAGCTTGACCAGCTCGAACGCCGGATACTGGCGCGGATCCGCTGAACGGCCCCGCACTCGGCGAGTACCGCGTCGACCATCTCGAACGGCACGATCTGCGTCAGCTCGCCCAGATGCCCCGGAGCGAAGACGCCCCCGGCTACCGTGATCTCGCGGGTGATGAAACACTGATCAGACAGCGGAACTCCTCCAGAAGAGCAATCTTGGTCGAAAGCCCTTCTACCCGAGTTCCGCTTCTTCGTTCCCGGACAGTCCGATCAATGAGACACCCTTGCCAAACCGGTGCGGTCGGTCTCGGCCGTCGGGCGGGTCGGCGACGCGAAGGTCTACCGCACCCACAAGATCCCCAAGGTGGAGACCAACGGGATCACGGTCTACGCCGCCCGCTACAACCTGGACAGCGTCATCGGGGCACGGATCCGCAGCGGCACCTGGCTCAACCCCGCCACCGGGACCTACCCGGCCGTGGTGCTCGGGGCGACAGCGGCGGAACGGCTCGGGATCGGCCACGCAGGCCCGGACACCCAGGTGCTGATCGGCGGCGAATGGTTCACCGTGGTCGGCATCTTCGAACCGGCTCCGCTCGCCCCCGAGGTGGACTCCGCGGCGCTGATCGGCTGGCCGGTGGCCGAGTCAGATCTGGGCTTCGACGGCCATCCGACCATCGTCTACACCCGCTCGGAGGACGCCCAGGTGGAGGCGGTCAGCTTGGTGCTCGGCCCCACCGCGAACCCGGAGGCGCCCAACGAGGTCCAGGTGTCGCGCCCTTCGGACGCGCTGGCCGCCAAGCAGGCCGTGGGTGAGGCGTTCACCGGCCTGCTGCTCGGCCAGGGCGCCGTCGCCTTGCTCGTCGGCGGAGTGGGGGTGGCCAACACCATGGTCATTTCGGTGCTGGAACGGCGGGCTGAGATCGGGCTGCGCCGGTCTCAGGGCGCGACCCGAGGGCAGATCCGGACCCAGTTCCTCGCCGAGTCTCTCCTGCTCTCCGCTGTCGGCGGGGCCGCCGGCGCATGCTGGGCGCCGCCGTCAGCGCCGGGTACGCCGCGTACCAGGACTGGCCGACCGTCGTCCCGGCCTGGGCGGTGCTCGGCGGAGTCGGCGTCACCCTCGCCATCGGCGGCCTGGCCGGCCTCTACCCCGCCGTCCACGCCTCCCGCCTCTCCCCCACGGAGGCACTGGCCACGCCCTAGGCTTGCGGGCCAGGGCTGTGCCCACATCGGGCGACCCTGGCCCTCTGCATGACACAGATCGTCCCAGACAGCCGCAACAGAGTTGCCGGTGGTGCGCTGCGGCCGAACCGCTCCACGGCAATACTGTCGACAAGCCTTCGACGATCTGGTCTCACGCCCGCCGAAGTGTGCAGAGGGCTCTATGCGCCTGTCTCGTCGAACAAGTCTCGGACGGTGTGGGCGATTGCCGCGCGGGTCGCCCACGTTTCGAGCTGGGCCAGGTCGGCACAGTCAGTGATCCGCATGCGTGTGTCGTCCGGCACGTCAAGCCCGCGGGCAGCCAGCACCAGCAGGATCACCTTCGCTGCCTCTTCCGCCTTGCCTTCCGCCTTGCCTTCCGCCTTGCCCTCTGCCTTGCCTTCTGCCTTGCCTTCTGCCTTGCCTTCTGCCTTGCCTCTGGTTTGACCATCTTCCAGGCCGCGGCCGTAGTGTTCGCGGGCGAAGGGGCTGTAGACAGGCCAGGTGGTGGACGTCATGATCTCCTCCAGGAGGCGCCGCACTTCGGGCGCGGACATGCTGTAAGCGTATTCATAGTACTTCGGAGCGTGTTCGTCAGGCAGCTCCGTCAAGGCCGTGGCGAACGCCTCGACGACCTTACGGTCGCGGCCGTGGACCATGACCGCCATGGCGGACAGCTCGGGATTGACAGCGGCTTGCTGAGGATCAGTAATGGCGGGAATGCCGTCCGGTCCCAGCACCTGGGCTTGAAGACGGAACCCAGTCAGCCCTGAGTCGATGGGCCGCGCGTAGTAGGCGGCCGCCGCAGCGTCGGGGCAGACGACCAGGACGGTAACGTCGCAGCCCAGCAGCAACCACAGCGCGGCTGCATAACGGGCAAGCTGCCGGGGATCCTTGGACTTGTCCTGCTGGATCTCCACGATGATGGCGTGCGCCGGGCTTTGCGGCGGCCCCAGGACGATGACGAGGTCGGCTTCGATGTCGTCGGAGGGGCGGGTGTTGAAAGTGGAATTCTCAAGCCGCACCAACGGGGTCACCGGTAGGTCGCAGCCCAGAAGATCACGTAGGACCTCCACCGCCAACTGGGGACGGTCACGGAAGAGTTCAACGAGAGCGTCATGTCGAGGGGACGGCATGCTACTCATTGTGCCACAACAATCACGAAACGTAATGATGATCGATGGGGTTGCACCCCAAGTGGGCCAAGAGCCAGGCGATCCGCTGTGGTCACAGCTTCCAGGTGTCGTTGTACACGATGTGGACACGTCCAGGGCAGGTGCGGCCAGCCAGTGTGCCCCAGCAGCCCGCGTCGATCTCGACACACAAGTGCATGCCTCGCGGATATGAGGGGCCGTCGGCCATCAGCTCCCGCAGCCGGGCACCTTCGCGCCCGAACGCGTCAGGGCCGCCGACGATGCACAGTGTTCGCGCGACGATGTCGAAGCGCAGATGGTCGAGGTTCTCCCGGTGCCAGACCCGGCTGTAGTCGACGTCGTCCACATCGGGTAAGGCGTCGTCGGGCAGCCGAGCCTTCTGGAGCCGCCCTGGACCCAGCCTGCTTCGTAAAGCAGGCCATCGGGACAGCGGAAGCTTTGGAGTGAGACGAAGCACCTGTTCGACCAGATCGACGCCTTCCCTGAAGAAGATGAGGAGTCGACTCGTCACGTTGAGCGTTTGATCCTCCAACTCCATGAGGTTGACCCGACAGCGCAAGAAGCGCGCTATCCCATAACGACCAAGGGTTCTCCGACGCTCGACAACATCCACTGTCTCGACATGCGCACCTTCCACGTGGGCAATGGAAGGGGTGGCCAACTTCTTCACTGGCTCGGACACAGGTCTCACTGACTACTTCGACACACGTGACGGGATCGCCCGCGAGATGTACAACCAGGGCGACTTCTGACGTTGCTGTCAGCGTTGCTGTCACTGGAGATCAAAAAGCCCCGGGCCGTGATCGGCTCGGGGCGTTTGGGCTGTTCAGGAGATGTGGTCAGGGGCGGGGTCGAACCGCCGACCTTCCGCTTTTCAGGCGGACGCTCGTACCAACTGAGCTACCTGACCTCGGCGGATCTCGCCGTAAGCGGTCCTGACGGGACTTGAACCCGCGACCTCCACCTTGACAGGGTGGCGAGCACTCCAAACTGCTCTACAGGACCTTTATGTCCGGAAATTTTCACTTCCGTGTTGTTCGGCTTGTCTAGCTTACCAGTCCTTCAGAGGTCTTCGACCTCTGTTTTCCCTGGCCGGCTTGACGTTCACCGGTGCCCCCAACGGGATTCGAACCCGTGCCGCCGCCTTGAAAGGGCGGTGTCCTAGGCCGCTAGACGATGGGGGCTCAGGGCTTGTGCCCCGTTCCGTGACGTCTTCCGTCGGAGACCTCTGAAGCATAGGGGACGTTTGCCCTCGATGCCAAAGCGACCGGCGACGGTGTGCCGCTGATCGATCCCGTTGGCGACGGGGCGTTCGTTGGCTCCGGAGAAATTGTACGGCCAGGCTCGGGCTCGATATGACGCTCGGCCTGGATCCACTGCTCGCCGAGGCCGCCGACGGTGATGTCGTCCCAGGCCTGGAGGCGACGGGTGTCCTTGCTGAAGTACAAAACCGATGCCATGAGCGGCGTCGGCTCGTCGTGTTCGAGGCCGCGCAGGCCGGCGCCGCCGGTGGAGCCCTGGATCATCAGCCTGCTTCCGGTCGGCAGGATCTCGGTGGATCTCGCATGCACGTGTCCGGCGAGAACCAGGGCAACGGACCCCGAAAGCGCACGGCCCACGGTCGGATCGTGGACCGCCACCACGTCTGCCGGGATCTTGTCCGGCACGGAGGTCGAGGGAGTCCGTGGCCGTTCAGGAGGCGTGAGCCGTTCGGCATGGGAACGGCCGAGGTCGGTGAGCGCTTGACTGTCGTCGCCTGACACCTGCACGGCCTTGTCCGGTGTGAACCGGGGATCACCTATGCCGTAGACGCGGAGCCCGTCGACAGTGGCCGCGGAGCCGTCGAGCACGATCGCGTTCTTCTGCCTGGCCACGGCCCGCTGGGTGCTCGCCGAGTCGTGGTTGCCCCGGACGAAGACGTACGGCACGCCGAGGGAGCCGATCTCCTTGACGAACTCGTTCTCGGCGCCGGTGCCGTGGTCGCTGATGTCCCCCGTGTCGATGATCAGATTGATCTTGAACTCATCCTTCAAGGAGCGGATGACGTTCCAGCCCACCGGATTGATGTGGAGGTCGGAGACGTGCAGCACCCGGATCGTGTCCGGGTCGGGGGTGTAGATGGGCAGCGTCGATCCGGCCTTGTAGAGCTGCGAGACGTTGGTCACCAGCTTGGCCAGCTGGCCGCGGTACTCCGAGAACCGGGTCACGATCGACTCCGCGCTGCCGATCAGTGAGGGGACACCGGTGAGCAGCCCGGTGTACCGAGGCTCCGAGATGGAGCGCGGGTTGAACGTCAGCACGGACGTCCCCGCGAGCACGACCACAAGGGCCACCGAACCACCGGCCGTCCAGGCCGCACGGGAGATCCGCCGGAACACGACCAGGCCCATCAGGAATCCGGCGATCGCGGCGAAGACGAGCGCACGAATGATCAGCTCCCGCAGGCCGTCGGCCAGGTCGTTCTCGATCGTCTCGGGCAGCCGGTCGGCCCAGCGGGGATTGCTCAGGATCTCCTGGGCCACCTCCGGATGGACGGCCTCGATGCTGAGCTCCAGCCGTACCGGCCCGCTGTGGCTGTCGAAGTGGAGGGTGCCGAGCGGGCGGACGTCCACGACGGTCTCGCCGCTCCAGGAGGGCCTTAGGGACATCCCGATGTCGGCGGGGCCGACGGACGTCTGCACGGACGCGCCGAGCGCCAGCCCCAGCCACACTCCGGCCAGCGCCGCCAGAACGATCGCCAGGACGCGAGCCGCGCGACCGCCGCCCAGCCGCCGGGCCGTCTTCTTCCACCGCGATGCCTCCATGTCATTCCTGCTTACCCGAATTCACCGCCCCGCGCCCCCCACGCCACGCCGAATCAGCCCCACGCCACGCGTAATCAGCCCCTACGCCACACGTAATCAGGCCCTACGCCACACGTAATCAGGCCCGAGCGCACCGAATCAGCCCCCTCGTCAGGCGGAACCCGGCACTGCGCGAAGCGGGCCGTACTCGCCTATGGCGAGACGACGCGACGGGCATGGTGTTCACGCCGCATTCCGGACGGCGATATCGCGGCGCGGGCATCCCGGTGACACCATGGCAAGGTGATCGAAGTCTCGCTGAGCAAGTTCGAGGAACTCGTGGCGGAGGCGCTGGACACGATCCCACCGGAGTTGGCCAAGATCATGGACAACGTCGTCGTGGTGGTAGTGGACGACCCGCCCGAACCCGGCCTTCTCGGCCTCTACACGGGCATCCCGCTCACCGAGCGCGGGGGCTGGTACTCGGGCGTCCTCCCGGATCGCATCGAGATCTACCGCAATCCGACCCTGGCGATCTGCGAGTCCGAGGACGACGTCGTCGAAGAGGTGCAGATCACGGTCGTGCACGAGATCGCCCACCACTTCGGCATCGACGACAAGAGGCTGCACGAACTCGGCTGGTAGCCGTGGGGTTGCGAATCGTTACCCGCGCCGGGCACTGTTGGTGACATACTGAACACGCTCTGTCAGAATGCGCCCAACAAGCTCAGCGGAGTGACATGGCGGCCACGACACCCGGCCGGCTACCCGGAAGGCACCGCCGTCCACCCGAAGCCCAAGCCACCTATGGCGAGGTCATCGCCATAGGCGAATTTCGCGCGCTCTGGCTCGGCCAGGGCATGTCCCTGCTGGGCGACCAGCTCGCCCAGGTGGCGCTCGCCGTCCTCGTCTACAACAGGACGCACTCGGCGCTCGCCACCGCGGCCGTGTACGCGCTGACCTACCTGCCGCCCATCGTCGGAGGGCCGCTGCTGGCCGGCCTGGCCGACCGATATCCGCGCAGGAGGGTCATGCTCGCCTGCGATCTCCTCCGGGCGGGGCTGGTCGCCGCCATGGCGGTGCCCGGGATGGCGTTCCCCGCGCTCTGCGCGCTCGTGTTCTGCGTGGTCCTGCTCAGCGCGCCGTTCTCCGCCGCGCGCGCCGCCCTGTTGCCCGAGGTGCTCGAAGGCGACCGGTACGTCGCCGGATCCGCGCTCCAGAACGTGACCAACCAGGCAGTCCAGATGCTGGGGTTCGCCGCGGGCGGGGCGGTCATCGCGGGCCTTGGGCCGTACCGGGCACTGGCCCTGGACGCGGCCACCTTCCTGGGTTCGGCGCTGATCATCGTCGCCGGTGTGCGGGAGCGGGCCGCACCCGCTCGGGCGGACGGCAACCGGCTCTCCATGTGGACGATGACGCGGGCCGGAGCCCGCCTCGTCTTCGGCGACCGGCGGCTGCGAGCTCTGGTGCTTTTCGCCTGGCTCTGCGGGTTCTACGTGCTGCCCGAGGGCATCGCGGTGCCGTACGCCGCGAAACTCGACGACGGCACGCTCTCGCTGCCGCTGATCACTGGCCTGCTCATGGCGGCGATGCCGACCGGGACGACGGTCGGCGCGTTCCTTTTCAGCCGGTTCGTCACGCCGTCCATACGGCTGCGGGCGATGGGCTGGATGGCCATGCTGACCTGCGCTCCCCTGATCATGTGCGCTATGCGGCCGCCGCTGCCGATCGTCCTGTTTCTTTGGTTCATTTCGGGCATCGGCGGCGCCTACCAGCTGGCGGCCAATGCCGCGTTCGTGCAGTGCGTCCCCGCTGAACGGCGTGGCCAGGCCTTCGGCCTCGTGCAGTCCGGGCTGCTGGCCGCCCAGGGCATCGGCATTCTCATCGGGGGCGCCGTCGCCCAGAAGCTCGGTCCAGAGCCGGTGGTCGCCCTCGCCGGAGCGGCCGGGCTGTCCGTGGCGGCCGTGCTGGCCATGGCCTGGACCGAGTCTCGTGCGGAGATCATCGACAGGGTCCGTTCCGGTTGAGTCACGCCCGCGGTGGCTCATCCTGGGGCGGAACCGACGTGGGACCGCCGCCATCCTGGCTCGGGACCGGCGCCGACCCGGCGTAGGGGTGCTGCTCGTAACCCGCCGGCGGCTGCGCGGGCCTCGACCAGGTCTGCTGGGCGCTGTCCCACCTGGCCTTGGCGTCTTGCCAGACGTGGCCGTCCTTGTTCTTGTCGACCAGGTCCTGGACGATCGACGTGTCCTTGTTCTCTTCGGGGATCAGCAGCCACGCCACCGCGTAGACGCCGAAGCCGAGGCCGCCGAAGAAGGTCGCGACGCCGAGGGCGACGCGGAGGATGTTGGGATCGACGCCGATGTACTCACCGACACCGGAGCACACGCCCCCGACGATCCTGCCGTTCCTGGTACGGCGGAGCCGCTTGGCCGTACCGTTCATGTTCGTCTCGTTCATGCCTCCAGCCTGCCCTTTTCGGGGGGATGCGCACATAGGGATTCCCCCTGGGCGGACCCCGAACGATCCCGGATAGCCTGGCCCTCATGGACGACCTACTCAACCTCGACGACCAGCTCACCAGCGAGCAGCGGATGGTCAGGGACTCCCTTAGGGGATTCGTCGCCGACCGCATCCTTCCCCGCGTCGGCGACTGGTTCGAGGAGGCGGTGTTCCCCGCGCGCGAACTCGCACCGGCCCTCGGCTCGCTCGGCGCCCTCGGCATGCACCTCGACGGGTACGGCTGCGCCGGCCTTGACGCCATCTCGTACGGCGTGGCCTGCCGCGAGCTGGAGGCCGGCGACTCGGGGCTGCGGTCGTTCGTATCCGTACAGGGCTCGCTGGCCATGTTCCCCATCTGGAAGTACGGGTCGGACGAGCAGAAGGAGGAGTGGCTGCCGTCGATGGCCGCCGGCGAGGCGATCGGCTGCTTCGGCCTGACCGAGCCCGACCATGGCTCCGATCC
>JBIOWF010000259.1:0-8783 GCA_044868295.1 Microtetraspora sp.
CCGGCCGCCGTCGTGGCCGGCGCCGGGACCGAGGTCGATGATCCAGTCGGCGTGCGCCATGACCGCCTGGTGGTGCTCGATGACGATGACCGACTTGCCGGAGTCGACGAGCCGGTCGAGCAGGCCGAGCAGCTGCTCGACGTCGGCGAGGTGCAGGCCGACGGTCGGCTCGTCGAGGACGTAGACGCCGCCCTTCTCGGCCAGATGGGTGGCAAGCTTGAGCCGCTGCCGCTCGCCGCCGGACAGCGTGGTGAGCGGCTGGCCGAGGCTGAGGTAGCCGAGCCCGACGGCGGCGAGCCGGTCGAGGATGGCGTGCGCGGCCGGCGTGCGCGCCTCGCCGGCGCCGAAGAACTCCTCGGCCTCGGTCACCGGCATCGCGAGCACCTCGCTGATGTCGCGGCCGCCGAGGTGGTGGTCCAGCACCGACGCCTCGAAGCGCTTGCCCTCGCACACCTCGCAGGTGGTGGCGACGCCGGCCATCATCGCCAGGTCGGTGTAAATGACGCCGGCGCCGTTGCAGTCGGGGCAGGCGCCCTCGGAGTTGGCGCTGAACAGCGCCGGCTTCACGCCGTTGGCCTTCGCGAACGCCTTGCGGATCGGGTCGAGCAGTCCTGTGTAGGTCGCCGGGTTGCTTCGTCGCGAGCCGCGGATCGCGCCCTGGTCGACCGAGACCACACCCGCGCCGGCGGGGATCGACCCGTGCATGAGCGAGCTCTTGCCGGAGCCCGCGACGCCGGTGACCACGCAGAGCACCCCGAGCGGGATGTCGACGTCGACGTCGCGCAGGTTGTGCGCCCTCGCGCCGCGGATCTCCAGCCTGCCGGTGGGCGTCCGCACCGTCTCCTTGAGGGCGGCCCGGTCGTCGAGATGGCGGCCGGTGATGGTGCCGCCGGCCCGCAGCCCCTCGACGGTGCCCTCGAAGCAGACGGTGCCGCCCGCCGTACCGGCTCCGGGGCCGAGGTCGACGACGTGGTCGGCGATCGCGATCGTCGCCGGTTTGTGCTCCACGACGAGCACCGTGTTGCCCTTGTCCCGCAGCCGCAGCAGCAGGTCGTTCATCCGCTGGATGTCATGGGGGTGCAGGCCCGTGGTGGGCTCGTCGAAGACGTAGGTCGTGTCGGTGAGCGAGGAGCCGAGGTGGCGGATCATCTTGACGCGCTGCGCCTCGCCGCCCGACAGCGTGCCCGACGGCCGGTCGAGCGAGAGGTAGCCCAGCCCGATCTCCGCGAACGAGTCGAGGGTGTGCAGCAGCTTGGCGAGCAGCGGCGCCACCGACGGCTCGTCGAGGCCGCGGACCCATCCGGCCAGGTCGCTGATCTGCGTCGCGCAGGCGTCGGCGATGTTGACGCCCTCGATCCGCGAGGAACGGGCCGCCTCGCTGAGCCGGGTGCCGCCGCACTCGGGGCAGGCGGTGAAGGTGACCGCCCGGTCCACGAACGCCCGGATGTGCGGCTGCATCGCCTCCCGGTCCTTGGAGAGGAACGACTTCTGGATCTTCGGGATCAGCCCCTCGTAGGTGAGGTTGACACCGTTGACCTTCACCTTGGTCGGCTCGCGGTGGAGGAAGTCGTGGAGCTCCTTCTCGCTGTAGTCGCGGATCGGCTTGTCCGGGTCGACGAAGCCCGACTCGGCGTATACCCGTACGGTCCAGAAGCTGTCCGACTTCCAGCCGGGGATGGTGAACGCACCCTCGGCGAGCGACTTGGAATCGTCGTAGAGCCGGGTGAGGTCGATGTCGGTGACCGTGCCCCGGCCTTCGCAGCGCGGGCACATGCCGCCGATGCGGGTGAAGGCCGCTCTCTCGGTCTTGCCGTTACCGCGTTCGACCGTGATCGCACCGCTCGCCCGGACCGTCGGGACGTTGAAGGAGAACGCTTGGGGCGAGCCGATGTGCGGCTGCCCGAGTCGGCTGAAGAGGATGCGCAGCATCGCGTTGGCGTCGGTGGCGGTGCCGACGGTGGAGCGGGGGTCGGCACCCATCCGCTGCTGGTCGACGATGATCGCGGTCGTCAGCCCGTCGAGTACGTCGACCTCGGGCCGTGCCAGCGTCGGCATGAAGCCCTGCACGAAGGCGCTGTAGGTCTCGTTGATCAGCCGCTGCGACTCCGCGGCGATCGTGTCGAACACCAGGGAGCTCTTGCCCGAGCCGGAGACGCCGGTGAACACCGTCAGCCGGCGTTTGGGGATCTCGACGCTGACGTCCTTGAGGTTGTTCACGCGCGCGCCCAGCACGCGGATCAGATCGTGGCTGTCGGCAGCGTGCGGCGCAGGCGACTGCGCGTCCGTCCTCGAGGCCGTGCTCATCGTGTCTCCTCCGTTGCGCGGGGCCGCCTCCGGTGTCGGCGTCGCCTGGCTCGATCTAACCAGCTTCGAGCAGTATGTCTGGTTTTACTTCGTCGGCGCGGTCACGGCAACGGTCCGCTGTCTACCTGATCAGCGGTGTCTGACGGGGTCGCGCGACGCCCATCCGGCCGACGCTGCCGGGGTCGCGATCGGCGCAAGAACCAAGGCGTCCACGCCGCTTCGGCCCGCGGCGCCTCTGGGCCTCAGCCAGCGGCGCCCGGCCGGGGCGTCAGACCGATCTCGCCGGCGCCGGCGGTCCGGTCATCGCTTGCGGCGAATCCGCGCGGGCAGGCCGGTGACGCCCCAGACGGTGACCCGCCACAGCGCCTCGGTCACGACGCTGCGGCTCATCTTGCTGGCGCCGACGGTCCGGTCGACGAAGGTGATCGGCACCTCGGCGACGCGCAGGCCCTGGCGTGCCGTGCGCACGGTGAGATCCACCTGGAAGCAGTAGCCCTGTGACTCGACGTCGGCCAGGCCGATCTTCTCCAGCGTGGTGGCGCGGTAGGCGCGGAACCCGGCGGTGGCGTCGCGCACCGGGAGCCCGATCATGATCCGGGTGTAGGTGTTGGCGCCCCGGGACAGGAGCTCCCGCCTGGCCGGCCAGTTGACGACCTTGCCGCCGGGGACCCAGCGGGAGCCGATCGCGAGGTCGGCGCCGTCGGCCACCGCGTCCAGCAGCTTGTGCAGCTCCTCGGGCTGGTGGGAGCCGTCGGCGTCCATCTCCACCAGCACGTCGTAGCCCTCGGCCACACCCCACCTGAACCCGGCGATGTAGGCGGCGCCGAGCCCCTGCTTACCGGGCCGGTGCAGGACGTGAATGTGATCGTCCTTCTCCGCCAGCTCGTCGGCGACCTTCCCGGTGCCGTCGGGGCTGTTGTCGTCGGCGACCAGGAGGTGCGCGTCGGGCAGGGCCGCCCGCAGCCGCCGGGCGATCATGGGCAGGTTCTCGCACTCGTTGTAGGTGGGGACGATGACGAGCACCCGCCCAGGAGTCCGCTCCATCAGCTCTTCCTCCGCTGCGAAATGATTGCCGTCAACGTCGCCCCCGCTCCAATCAGTATCAGCATCCACTCCGGAAGCGCACCGACCTGGGTCGCGAGCGTGTTCCGCGTCCTGGCAGGAACGGTCACCACCTTCATGTCAGGGACGAGTTCGCCAGTCTGCCACTCCACCCGGCCTTCGGGGTCCACGTACGCCGAGATACCCGTCGTGGCGGCGGTGACGACCGCCCGGTTGTGCTCGACCGCGCGCAGTTTCGACATGGCGAGCTGCTGCGGCGGCAGGTTGGTCAGCGCGTAGGTGGCGTTGTTGGTCTGCACGACCAGGGGCGTACCGCCCGCGGTCACCGTGTCGCGGACGACCCCGTCGAATGCGACCTCGTAGCATTCGACCGCGCCGACGGTGACCGGCCCCATCGGCAGGGCGCCCGGCGTCTCCCCCGCCAGCGACTGCCGGCCGACCATGCCGACCCGTGCGAAGACCTTCTCCAGCAACTCCTTGAACGGGACGAACTCGCCGAACGGCACGAGCTTCTGCTTGTTGTAGTACGCCCCCGGGCCGGTCACCGGATCCCAGACGATGCCGCGGGTCTGCCGGTGCACCCCGTCGTCGGCCAGGACGACCGCGCCCACGAGGACGGGGACGCCGATGTCCGCGGCGGCGGAGGCGATCACGTCACGGGCGAACGCGCTGCGGTAGGGGTCGATGTCGGTGGAGTTCTCCGGCCAGACGACGATGTCCGGCCTGGGCAGCTTCCCGGATCGTACGGCCTGGGCCAGCTTGTGCGTCTCGTTCGCGTGGTTCTGCAGCACGACGGCGGGCTCGTCGCCGAGGAACCCCATGCCCCGTCCGGGCACGTTGCCCTGGACGACCCCGATTTTCACCGTCCTGCCCTCGTCTCCGGGCCGGGGCACCGCATACCCCAGCAGCGGTACGGCCAGCGCACCCAGCAGTGTCCAGGCCACGAGAGGGCTCCACCGGAGGGGCGAGAGCCGTACGGCCAGGCAGGCCAGCAACGTGCCCGACAGGACCACCGCGAACGTCACTAGTGGCGCGCCTCCGAGAGAGGCGTAGGGCGTGAACGGCGACTCGCCCTGGCTGAACGCCACTCTGGCCCAGGGGAAGCCGCCCAGGGGGAACAGGCCGCGCGCCCACTCCTGGGCCACCCACAGGCAGGCCACCCAGAGCGGCCACAGGCGCAGCCGCGTCGCCATGGCGGCCAGCAGCCCCAGGACCGCCCAGAAGAGGCTCTCGACGCCGACCAGGGCCAGCCACGCGTCGTAGCCGATCGGGCGCAGCCACGCCAGGGCCGGCAGCAGGAAGGCGGCCCCTCCGGCGTACCCGAGCCAGGCCGCGCGGCGCGGGCGCGTGCCGTACAGGGCGAGGGTGAGCAGCGCGACGCCCAGAGGGGCGCAGAACCACAGGTCGATGGGCGGGAAGGCGACGAAGAGCAGCAATCCGCCGGCGATGGATGCGGCCGGCCGCAGGAGCCGGCGCGGAGCGCGGAGGGCGGGGCCCGAGGAAGCGGCGGGCGCCGTCTCGTCTGCCACTTCGAGTGCCACGGGGCGGTGTCTCTTCTCTGTCGAGAGTGCCCGGCGTGCGACGGGACACGACGGGACACGGGCGGTGCACCTCAACGATACCCAGCCTGGCCAGGCGGGCGGACCCTCGCGGAAGAGGGGGCCCGGACGACCCTTCGGACCGGTTCCGTCCCGTCGGCGGCGGGCGCGGAGCTCCGTTGTCTACTGGGTATCCGGGCCTCCCGGGTCCAACCCCCTCCCGGCCGGGGTGCCCCGACTCGACGGAACGCAGGCGCTGCGCCTGGCAGTACAGACGGAGTAACTCTCCGTCACTGACGCAGAATCCAACGATGTCTGAAGACGGCCAACCGGTCAGTCCCGTGCTGGACTGCGCAGCAAACTACCGACCTCAGCGCAGATGTCAACCGTGTCCCGAACAGCGGAAATACCAAGTTTTCGCAGCTAGGACAGGCCGGGTGACCGGCGTCGAGACGGGGCATGTGAGCGATGTCGCCCACGTCACTCCACCTACGGTTATTCCGGCATCACTGGGCGCGCTCGCCGAGGCCCGTCAAAACGGCGGGCAGTCGGCCGGTGTGGATCACGCCAAGCCGTCGCGTGGCCCGGGTCAGTGCCACATAAAGATCGCTTGGTCCGCGCGGCGACTCCCGCAGAATCCGGTCGGGCTCCACCACGATCACGGAGTCGAATTCGAGACCTTTGGCGTCCGCCACGGTCAGCACGGCGACCGGCGCGTCGAGGGCGGCCAGGCCGGGACCGGCGACCGCGCCGGGGACACCGGCCACGATCTCCCGCCCGATCTCCGCTTCCTGTGACATCGGGACGATCACGACGACACGCCCGTCCATTTCCGCACGGACGATCGGTGCGATCTCCGACAGATCGGAGATCTCCGCGGCCCAGGGCCGCACGCCGGTCTCACGCACCGACTCCGGGGCCTTCAGGCCGGGATCCACCAGCTTGAGCACGTCGGCGGCGACGGCCATGAGCTCCGCCGGGGTGCGGTAGTTGACGGACAGGCCGGCCTCCCGCCAACGGCCCGCGACGTAGGGGTCCAGCACCCTGCCCCAGCTCGCCGCGCCCGCGGCCGACCCGGTCTGCGCGATGTCGCCCACCACGGTCATCGACCGGCTCGGGCAGCGCCGCATCAGCGTCCGCCAGGCCATCGCGGACAGCTCCTGCGCCTCGTCGACGATCACATGGCCGAAGGCCCAGGTCCGGTCCTTCGCCGCCCGCTCCGCCGTCGTCCGGTAGTCCTCCTCCGCCTGCTGGCGCGCGGCGAAGCGTTCGGCGTCCATGATGTCCGCCATGCCGGTCAGCTCCAGAACCTCCCTGGCGTAGGCGAGCTGCTCCTCACGCTCCTCCTCGGCCAGGCGGGCCGCCCGCAGCACGCCCTCGTCGATCTCGCCGAGCAACTCGGCGACCTCGTCCAGGAGCGGCGCGTCGGCCTCGCTCCACCAGTTCTCGCCCGGCTTCGGCGGCTCCCGCAGCAGCAGGTCCTGCTCGGCGGGGGTGAGCCCGGCGTAGGACATCCGCTCCTTGGAGGTGAAGAGGCCGATCAGGAGCTGCTGCGGGGTGAGATAGGGCCAGAGCTTGTTGAGGGCGGCGCGCACCGGCGTCTCGGTCCGCAGGTCCTCGCGCAGGTCGGCGAAGTCGGCCTCGTCGAGCATGCCGCGGCCCAGGTGCCGGGCCGCCTGCTTGGTCAGCGCGTTGAGCAGCTGCCGTACGAACACCCCGCGCGCCTGGTTGTGCGGCTTCCTGGAGCGCGCGGCCCGGGACCTGGCCGTGTCGAGGGTCTGGGGGTCGAGCCTGAGCGTGAACTTGTCGAGCCGGATCTCGATCGGCTTCCTCGGCACCCGCTGCCGGTCCTGTACGGCTCTCGCCACCACGTCGGCCATCCTGATGGCGCCCTTGACGGCGGCGGCCTCCGGGGACTCGGCGCGGGTGGCCGTCACGCCCGGGTAGAGCTCGGCGGCGGTCGACAGCAGCACGTCGGTCTCGCCGAGCGAGGGCAGGACCTGCTCGATGTAGCGCAAGAAGGTCAGGTTCGGCCCGATGATCAGGACGCCTCTGCGTTCCAGGCGTTCCCGGTACGTGTAGAGGAGGTAGGCCGCCCGGTGCAGGGCCACCACGGTCTTGCCGGTGCCGGGGCCGCCCTGGACGACGAGCACGCCGCCCAGGTCACTTCTGATGATCTTGTCCTGTTCGGACTGGATCGTGGCGACGATGTCGCGCATGCGGCCGGTGCGCTTGGCGTCAAGGGCGGCGAGCAGTGCCGCCTCTCCGTTGAGCGACGCGCGGTCGGCGTCGGTCAGGCCGTCGAGGTCGAGCAGGTCGTCGTCGATGCCGGTGACGGTGCGGCCCTTGGTGTAGAGGTGGCGGCGGCGGGTGACGCCCATCGGCGCGGCCGGGGTGGCGCGGTAGAAGGGCTGCGCCATCGGCGCGCGCCAGTCGATGAGCAGCCGCTCCTGCTCGTCGTCGGAGAGCCCGAGGCGGCCGATGTAGAGCCTGCCGTCCCCGGTGGGGTCAGCGGCGAAATCCCCGCCGGGATCCGGATCGGCGCGATCCAGGCGGCCGAAGCACAGCCCGTGCTCCACCGCCCACAGGCGCGCCAGGCGCTGGGCGTACATGCCGGCGAACGAGTCGCGCTCCGAACGGTTCTGGTGCGTCCCGGAGGCCCCCTGGGCCAGCACCTCGTCGAGCTGCCTGCGCGTACGCGCCCGCAGCACGTCGAGCCGCTCGTAGAGGGCGCCGACGTACTTCTGTTCCCGGGCCAGCTCGCCCGCAGGTGAATGAGACATAGGCCGCCAGATTCTACGTGGTCGGCCCGCCCCCCGCCGCCCCGACATGATCAAGAGCAGGCCGGCGCACGCTCGGGACATGAAAGCCCCCGCCATTCCCAGAGGAAGGCGGGGAAGAATCACCGCCATTCTAGACAGCCTTCGGCCCGCTGCGCGGGCACGCGGCGGCGGCCGGCGAGGCCATCAGGCACTCGAAGGCCTCCTGCCGGCGGACAGGCGGCGAAGTGCTCGCCGGCGGCCTCGATCCGGGTCTGGGGTGTGCGACGGTCACGGGTCGGTTGCGGGGGCGGCCGGGGGCTTGACGTTTTTGGAAGACATCCTTACTTTCTCATTTTAAGTTAGGAAACTTTCCTAACTGCCCTCTGGAGGATGTCGTGACTCAGCCGACGCCCGGCACGCCGAGTCTGCTGCGCGCGATCAACGACCGCGCCGCCCTGATGGTCCTGCTGGAGCGGGGGCCCCTGACCCGGCCCGAGCTCGGCGCGCTCACCGGCCTGTCCAAGCCGACGGCCTCCCAGCTGCTCGCCCGGCTCCAGGACGCGGGGCTGGTCGTCCTGGACGGCATCCGCGAAGGCCTCCCCGGGCGCACGGCCGAGCTCTACCGGATCAACGCGCGCTCCGCGCACGTGGCGGCGCTGGACGTGACCCGCTCCCGGATCGCCGTCGCGGTCGCCGACATCACCGGGTCGATCGTCTCCGAGTTCCGCCTGCCCACACCGGGCCGCGCCGCGGGGGACGTCGTGGAGCGGGTGCGCGCCGCGCTGGCGGGAGCCTGCGCGCGGGCCGGAGTCGACCCGTCGGCGCTGCGCCGGGTGGTCATCGGCATCGGCGGCGCGATCGACCCGTCGACGGGGCGCCTCGGCTACGCGTCGCACATCCCCGGCTGGCACATCCCCGATCTCGTCGGGACGCTGCGGGACGGCATCGGCGTCCCCGTCGACATCGAGAACGACGTGAACCTGGTCGCCCAGGCCGAGCAGGCCCGCGGCGCCGCGCGGGGCCACCAGGACTACGTGCTCCTGTGGGCCGACGAGGGCCTCGGCTCGGCCCTGGTCCTGGGCGGCAGGCTGCACCGGGGCGCCACCGGCGGCGCGGG
>JBIOWF010000260.1:0-5135 GCA_044868295.1 Microtetraspora sp.
CCACGACTGCCGCTGTACGTCGCGGGCAGTCAGGAGAGCACGTGGGGAACGCCGGTCTTGCTGGGGATCCAGCGCGGCGTGTCCGCAGCCTGATCGCTGATCGCTGTCAGGACCGCCTGACGGTACAGACCGAGCCGACTACGCCATTCGCCCACGTCTTCGACGTAGCGTTTGGCGACCGGGGCGTCCCAGACGTCCGTGCTGCGGGCCATCTGGAACGGCTTGTCCAGCGAGTTGGTCAGCTGTTCCATCATCGGCAGTACTCGCAGCCAGAGGTCGACCAGTTTCTGGTACTCCGGGTTGAACACCCAGGTCGTCGCCTGCCCGCCTGGGGTCAGCAGGTCAGTGCGGGAGGCGGGAGGCGGCGTCTCACCCGGCTGCAGCGGGACCGGCGCCGGCGGGTCGACATACGTCATTGCTGTCCTCCAGATAGTCCGCTTCGCGAAGAGCCTGTCCACGTCGCCATCACGACGCCCGCGACAGTCATGCTCCAACCGGCCAAGCGCCAAACGGTCATGGACACGATGGTCAAAACGGAACTCATGGACGCGATGGCCATACGCCACACGGTGATATGCCCGGCGGTCATGGGATCAGCGGTCACGCACGCGGCGATCACGGGCGGCCCGGTCATCCGTACAGCGATCACGGGCGGGGCGAATATGGGCGGGGCGGTCATGGGGCCAATGGCCGTAAGTGCGGCGGTCACTGGGCCGATAGCCATAGGCGCGGCGGTCGAAGGCGCGGTCATGCGCCGGGAGGCGGGATCGGCCCACTCGGATCGCCCGGATCAACGTTGCCCGGCCGGCCGTCAGGCTGGATCTCCCTGGGCGCCCACTCACCCTTGCCCCACTCCCCGGAGGGCACGCTGACGCTGGGCATGTCCAGAGGCTCGATCTCGCGATGGTGGTCGATAAGCGTCCCGAGCGCGCGCTCGTCGAAGGAGCCGGCGGGCGCGGAGAGCACATCCCCCGGCTGAGCGGCGGCGAGCGACCGCGGGTCAGCAGTCGAACCGGATACCACATCCCCGCTTCCGCCCCCGCCCCCGGAAGCGCTCGTAACGTCGGATCCAGCGCTATGGACGTCGTCCGGCCGCGGCGCGGTCGCCGGACTGGCGGCGGCCGAGTGGCTGCCCGATGGGTGGGGCGCGTCTACTGCGGCCGGATCCTCGGTCACGTTGTCCGCAGGCGTCAGCACAGACTCAGCCGACGGATCGGCGGTCACCGGATGGGCCCCAGCCCTCGCAGCGGGATCGTCAGTCACGTTGTCGGCCGGGGTCAGCACAGACTCGGCCGAGGGGTGCTCCGCGGCCGCCGGGTGGGGGGCGTCTACGGCGACCGGATCGTACGTGGCATTGTCGGCGGGAGTGAGGACGGAGTCTCCTGGCGGATCGTAGGCTCCCGCAGCCGGATCGTTAGGGGCGATATGGCCAGGAGCGCCATCTGGATGATGGCCCGTGATCTTTCCTGAGGCGGCGTCCACGGTGGGCCCGTCGACGGGCGGGATCTGGTCCATGTGCTCATTCAGCCAGGCACGATATTCGGCTGACGGCTGGTTCATCGGCGTGGACACGACCTTGACCCCGTCCACATCGATCACCTGCCGCCCGAGGGTCTGGTCAATGTCGTCCGGATGATCCTTCTTGGGCGTGTCGTAGATCGGCGAATCACCCTTCCCAGCAGGCTGCTTCTCATCGCCCTTGGCGCCCTCGGGCTTCTCTCCCGACGGCTGGCCATCCGACTTGTCCTGCGGGTTCCCATCGCCGCCACCGCCATCAGGCTTCTCCCCCGATGACCTGCTGTCCCCGCTGTCCTGCGGCTTGGCGTCGTCGGCCTTGGCGTCGCCCTTGGGATTGTCCTCGCTCGTCCCGTCCCCCAGCGACCTGTCGACCTGGCCCTTGTCGTCGTTGCCCTTGTCGTGAGGCTTGGCTTCATCGCTCTTGGGCTTGTTGTCGCCGGACTTGTCCGCCGACGGCTTCTCGTCGTCCTTGGGGTGTGCGTCCTTCGACGCTGTGTCCGCGGGCCTGGTGGTGTCGCCGTCTGCGGCGGAATCCTTACCGGACAGGCCTGTCCCGGAGAGACCCTTTCCGGACAGGTCTTTCCCGGACGAATCTTTTCCGCTCGGCGCCTTCCCGATGCCGCTGTCGTGCTTCTTCTCCAGGAGGGCGACGCGCGCGGTGACGTCTTTCACCATCGTCGAGCATGCGTCGGCGATCTGGGACGGCCGGTGTGTCACCTGTACGGCGAGCCCCGCCGTACGCGTCAGTTGGGTGACCCGGGCTTCGATGGCATCCATCTGCTTCGCGGCATGCTGGACCTGCGCCAGCATTTCGCGAACCAGCTTGGGGTCCATCCCGTCCAGCTTGGCCATGAGGGCGCCTCCGATGAGAAGTCAGCGCACCTCACGCTAGCCGTGACGAGCGCTCTCCATGATGGTGATAGCCACTTTGCATGAATCACACCCTTTGTTGCACATTGCATCATTGGGATGGAGCAGCGCTAGGGCCGAGCACCACGGTGTGAAGGAGCAGGGTCACAACGACACACCGCCATAAGCGCACCGTGAGCACCGCACTACAGCCTGCACAGGAGTACAGCCACCAAGCCGTTCTTGCTCGCCGTCGGCGCGGAAGATCCCGGGGAACCGGCGACAGGAGCAGATGGTCCCGACAGCACGTTGACGTGCTCGGCCAGCAGGAGCGCGGCACCGTCAGCGACAAATCTCACAATCCGACAGCTGGGATGGATCAGTCGTCGGTGGCCACGTATCCGATCACGGCGCGGAGCTTGTCGACCGGGACCGCGCCCTTGCGCAGCACGCGCGGCACGGCGGTGGTCAGGTCCAGGATGGTGGAGGGCGCGTTGTCCTCGCACGGCCCGCCGTCGAGGTAGACGGACACGGAGTCACCGAGCTGCTTCTCGGCTTCGGCCGCCGTGGTCGCGGGCGGGGCCCCTGAACGGTTGGCGCTGGAGACCGCCATCGGGCCGGTCTCCTTGAGCAGCTCCAGCGCGATCTGGTGCAGTGGCATCCGGATCGCGACCGTGCCCTTGGTGTCGCCGAGATCCCACGACAGCGAGCGGTTGACTCGGCAGATCAGCGTCAGCGGGCCCGGCCAGAACGCGTCGATGAGGTCCTGGCCGTACGTGCCGAGGCCCTCCACCAGCGCGTTGGCGGCTCGGACGGTCCCGACGAGCACAGCCACCGGCATGTCCCTGCCCCGGCCCTTGGCGGCGAGCAGCGCGGTCACGGCCGACGGGGTGAAGGCGTCGGCGCCGATGCCGTAGACGGTGTCCGTGGGGAGCACCACCAGTTCGCCCCGCCGAATGACGGAGGCGGCATCGATCAGGCCCGAGGTCCGCTCGCCCAGGTTCGCGCAGTCGTACCGCCTGACCGTGATCCCCGTCCCACCCGCGGACTCGGAGACATCCGCCGTGGCCTCGTCACCTGAAGACTCGGTGACATCCGCCGTAGCCTCCTGATCCGCAGCGGCAGCAGCACTCGCCTTGGCCTCGTCCTGGCCGGAAGGCTCGGCGACATCCGCGGCGCCAGAGGCACCCGGCATGGCCTCCTGCTCGCCGGAAGGCTCGGCGGCATCCGCCGTGGGCTCCTGATCCACGGCGTCAGCGGCACTCGCCTTGGCCTCATCCTGGCCCGAAGGCGTGGAGACGTCCTTCTTGGCCTCCTGGCTTGACGGCTGGGAGACATTCGCGTCGGCGTTGTGCTTGTCGGCCTGCTCGCTCACGGCTCGATCCTTCCATGTACGGCCCGGCGCCGGGGCCGGCCCACCCGCGCCTACTCCTGGCCGAAACGGGCGGTGACGAAACGGTCCCGGCCGGTCAGATCCTGGCGGAGGCGCACGTCACGCCAGCCGTTGTTCTCGGAGAACAGCCAGTAGACCGGGTTTCCCTGCTGGTCGGCGTGCTCCACGGCGACGAACCCACCGGGCCGCAGCAGCCGCCGCGCGGTGCGCTCCACGGCCCGGACCTCGTCCAGGCCGTCGTCTCCCGACCCGTAGAGCGCGCGGGACGGATCGTAGTCCCGCACCTCGGGGTCGCGAGGGATCGCGCCGGGCGGGATGTACGGCGGGTTGGAGATCACGAAGTCGACCTGGCCGTCCAGCTCCGGCAGGCAGTCCGCCAGGTCCTCGGGGTGCAGGGAGGTCCGGCCCTGGCCGTGCTCCAGGATGTTCTTCCTGGCCCAGCCGTACGCCACCGGATCGATCTCGACGGCGTGCACCTGGGCGAGCGCGACCTCCTGAGCGATCGACAGCGCGATCGCGCCCGATCCGGTCCCCAGGTCGACGACGACGGGAGACGCGACGTCCATCTCGCGCAGCCGGTCGATCGCCCAGCCCGCCACGACCTCGGTCTCCGGCCTCGGCACGAACACCCCGGGGCCCACCTCCAGCGACAGGTACCGGAAGTAGGCACAGCCCGTGATGTGCTGCAGCGGTTCACGGGCCTCGCGGCGGGCGACGCCCTCCCAGAAGAGCGCGTCGAAGTCGGCGTCCTTGACGGTGTGCAGCTTTCCGCGCCCCACACCATGGACAAAAGCCGCGATCTCCTCGGCGTCGGTGCGCGGTGACGGCACACCCGCCTCGGCGAGCCGGGCGGTTGCGAGGGCGATCTCGTCAAACAGGAAGGTCATGTGTCCACTTACGAATGCGCGGCGAGCTTCTCCGCCAGTTCGGCGTCCAGCAATGCCTGTATCACCGCGGCCAGGTCGCCGTCCAGGACTTGGTCGAGGTTGTACGCCTTGAAGCCCACCCGATGGTCGGAGATGCGGTTCTCCGGGAAGTTGTAGGTCCTGACCCGCTCGGAACGGTCGACCGTACGGACCTGGGATTTGCGCTCGGCCATCGCGGCTGCCTCGGCCTCCTCCTGCGCGATCGCCAGCAGCCGGGCGCGCAGGACTCGCATGGCCGACTCCTTGTTCTGGAGCTGGCTCTTCTCGTTCTGGCAGGAGACGACCACGCCGGTCGGGACGTGGGTGATCCGGACGGCGGAGTCGGTGGTGTTGACGCTCTGGCCGCCGGGGCCGCTGGAGCGGTAGACGTCGATGCGCAGGTCGTTGGGGTCGATCTGGACCTCGACGTCCTCCGCCTCGGGGTAGATGAGCACGCCCGCGGCGCTGGT
>JBIOWF010000261.1:0-16303 GCA_044868295.1 Microtetraspora sp.
GCCCGCACCCCCCGGCACAACAAACTCCCCGGGCTAGGCCGGGGGAGCGAACGACGCGAACGCGAGGTTGAACACGTCATACGAAGCCGGGCCGATGTCCGACCCGAGCACCGACATGCGCAGCGGCAGCGTCGACGCCGACACCTTTTCGAGCTTCTGCTCCACCCCGGAGGTTTGCATGCACCGCGGGATGATGCGGCGCATCTTCCGCGCCCCGTCGCTCAGCTCCACACACGCCGACACCTCGACGCGGCCACCGATCTCCGGAGGCACGAACTTGTAGTAGTGCGCGCCAACGGCCGGGGTGACCTCCTCGATGGTGCCGCCGCCGAAGACGGCCTGGAACGACTTGAGCGTCCACTCCAGCAGGTCCGCCTCCAGGTCCGCGGAGTCCTCGGTGTGGAGCTTGCGGACCGTGTAGTTGGACTGGTGCGCCTTGACGTCCTCGAACTTCGGGTCGCTCTTGTAGTTGAGCGAGTCGGGCGTGAACTGGCCGGCGTCGTACCAGCCGGCAGGCATGACGACGTTGGGGCCATCAGGGGCGATGGTGCCGACCGGCGCCAGCCAGATCCGGGCCATTGACGGGTTGAAGATGTTCTCGGCACCCACGAGGGTCCCCTCCCAGCCACTCATCGCGCTCCACCCCGGGCAGGGGATGGGCGCGTCGGGTTGGGGACCCGGCGGGAAGATACGTGATCGGCCCGCTTGCGTCCCCCGGGGCCGCCAGGACGTAAGCGCTCTTTTGGGCTACACGTCCGAACATGACCACACGGGACCACGTAACTCCGCCACGGTGGCGGTGCCTGATCTCGCCATGCTCGACCCGCAGCCGATGGCAGCAGGCCACCATCAACGACGCGGCAGACGCGGCCGCGCGCCGCCACTACCTGGTGATGCACTGGGAGCGTCCCGAGTGAGCGGCGGGGCGAACGCAGCTGAGGGAATGCCGGCCATGGCCGCCGGCGGGCTGTTGACGATCGCCGCAGTGGCGTACGTGGCCTACCAGCTCGGCAGCCACGGCGAGCACATCCGTTCGCGCCGTGAGGTCGGCAGGCTCCAGCAGCGCTTGGAGACTTTCGCCAGGCTGCTCGCCCCCATCGGGCCCGCGCTCAAAGCGGGCGATGAGTCCTTCTACATCCCGAAGCGGGATCTCGCGGTGCTGGCTCTGCTGGTGGAGCATCCGGGGCAGGACGGGGAAACGCTGGCCGCGATGGAGGAGGACCTCCGGCCTGGTGAGCCACCTGATCCCGAATAGACACAGAACTAAATCCCCTGTACTATTTGAGATGTAAGTAAGTGGGGATTCGGACCCCCGCTGTTAGCCCCAGGAAAAGGATCACTCGAAATGGCTGACCTCCGCTACGCGCTGTACCTGTCCGCCGCCCTCGCCGCACACGGCTTCCCCGCCGGCATCCGCGACATCGACGAGACCGGCCGCTACGACATCCGCACCTACCGGCACGCCGGACTCCAGGTCGCGGTGAACGAGGAGACCGGCGAGTGCGAGCTCGCGTACTTCGGATGGGACATCGAATACCGCCACGGCCACGAGTGGATGATCCCCTTCTCCGAGAGCACGCCCGAGACCGTCGTCATCGCCGCCGTACAGGCCGCGCTGCTCGACCTCGCCCGCCGCGTCGCCGCCGAGACCGCCCACCTCACCAGCCGCCGCACGGCCCCCGGGCTCGTTGCCGTCTGACCTCGCCGGAACTTCGCCCCGCCCGCATCCCGGGCGGGGCCCCCTCTTGGAGCACAACCCCATGAACTGGCTCGAAATCCTCGGCAACGGCGTCACCTTCGACGACGGCACCGGCCACCATGCCATCGCCACCATGAACCCCAACCAGGCCCGTAACCTCCTCGTCGCCCTCGACCGGCAGTCCGCCGGGCTCGTCCTGGCCGTCACCGAGCAGATCGTCAACACCCCCTGCACCGAGCACGACGCCCCGTGGATCCCCCGTGACGCCCTGGCGCACAAGCGGATGATCAACAACCCGCGCGCCTGGCTCGCAACCACCCCGCTGGTCGGCGCCCTCACCGAGCACGCCACCCCTGCCATCGGCCCCCCAGCCCGGGTGATCGCATGAAAGTGGCTCTGTCCTACGGGTTCGGCGTCGACTCGACCGCAATCCTGCTGCGCTGGATCTTCGAGCCCGAAATCCGCGACTTCGACCTCTCCGACCTCGTCGTGCTCACGGCCCAGACCGGCAGCGAATGGGAAGAGACCGGCCGCCTAGTCGAGACCTACATCTACCCCCTGCTCGCCCAGCACGGCATCCGCACCGTCCAGATCGCCCGCGCCAGCGCCTCCCAGACGGACGGCATCACCGTCCTCGACGACACCCACACCCCACTGCTCTGCCACATCAGGTCCACCCCGGAGCGGCCGTACTACACGCTCGCCGACGAGATGCTCGCCAACGGGACCATCCCGCAGTCCGGCGGCACCCGGAAATGCTCGATCAAAGCCAAGGGCTGGTGCCTCGACCGCTGGAACATCACCCACACGGGCGGCGAGGAGTTCCTCCACGTCGTCGGCTTCGAGGCCAACGAGACCGGCCGCATGATCCGCGACATGGCTGAGAGCAAGGTCCCCGGCCGCATCCCCTCCTACCCGCTCATCGAGTGGGGATGGGACCGCGAGACCTGCAAGCAGTACATCCTCATGCAACTCGGCGTCGACTGGCCCAAGTCCGCGTGCACGTTCTGCCCATACGCGTTCGGCATCCGCGACGGCGGCCGCGAACGCACCATCGCCCGCTACCTCGCCAGCCCCGACGAGGCCATGCTCCCGCTGCTCATAGAGTACGCCGCCGTCGCGCTCAACCCCCGCCAGGGCCTCATCGCGGGGGAGCGCCTGGCCAACGTGATCGCCGCCCACCCACGCGGCGGTGAGCTGCTTACCCGGTTCGCCGCCGCCCTCGACGAGGAGAAATGGGGCGTCTACGACGTCCAGCGCGCGTTCCGCCGCCACCCCGACGACCTCATGCGCCCCGGCACCGCTGTCCGCTCGATCGAAAAGCTCGCCACCGGCACTCGCACGCAGACCCTGGCCCACCTCCAGGGCCTCGCGGCCGCGCGCGACACGGTCGTCCGGCACGACCGCGGCGGCTACCACCGCGCGTGGATCGTCGAACGCGGCCTCTACTACCCGTGCCGCGAACACGCCCTCGTCGCCGCACCGGCCCGCGCGGTCGACAAGGTCAACACCAGCTTCGACCAGGTGTGGGACTCCGCCGAGCACACCCCCACCCACCTCACCCTCGCCTGACCCCCGGGGCGGCCGAACCGCGGCCGCCCCCTCCTTGGAGCCCTCATGCAGCAACTCGCCACAAAGGCCCCCGAGTTCGACACCCTCGCCCAGGCCCCGGACACCGACGTCCCGAACCTCCACCAGTACGACCTCATCATCATCAACAGCAGCGCCGGAAAAGACTCCATGGCCCTGACCGCCTACATCGCCCGCCTCGTGACCGAGCAGGGATTCCAGGGCCGCGTCGTCGTCCTGCACAACGACCTCGGCGTTACCCGCTCCGGCCAGACCATCGAATGGCCCGGCGTCGAGACGCTCGCCCGCGAGCACGCCGCCCGGTACGGCTTTCGCTTCGAGGTGCGCCGCCGGGAGCGTGGCGGGCTGTGGGACCAGCTCCTGAACGAGCGCCGCAAATGGATGTCGAGTGCCGCGAGATGGTGCACAAGTGACCAAAAGTCCAGCCAGGGCATGAAGCTCGTCACCGAGCTGGTCACCGAGCTCCGCGACGAGACCGGCGTCACCGGCCGGCCCGTTCGCGTCCTTTACGCCCTCGGCATCCGTGGGGAGGAGTCCGACAACCGGGGGAAGAAGCCGATCCTTGAAGTCGACGAGTCGCATTCCAGTCGGAACCGCACGATCACCCGGTGGCATCCGATCCGAGACTGGACGGTCAAGCAGGTCTGGGACGAGATCAAGGCGGCCGGGCTCCGCCCGCACGCCGCCTACTCGTGGGGCATGACCCGCCTGTCGTGCTCGATGTGCGTCCTGGCCGGCTACGACGATCTGTTCCTCGCCGCCCAGCTCCGCCCCGAGTTGGCCGCCGATTACCTGTACGCCGAGCAGGTTCTCGGCCATCGCTTCCGCCTCGATCTGGCCATCGCGGAAATCATCGCCGGTCTACATGTCGCGGAGCTGGAAGCACGCAAGGATCCGCGCGCCGGTGATGCGCACCTGGAGCTGGTGGAGATGGTCCGCGACGTGATCGTGGAGCAGCAGAAGGCTGCGGCCGCCAAGCGTGCGGCGGAGGGGAAGCCCGCCCGGCCCTGGACGGTGCAGAGGCTCACCGGCCGGGTGTCCACGCGGACCCAGAAGATCATGGCATCCGCTCGGCGGGCTGTCTCCATGGCCCCGGACCGCGCCCTGGTGGAGGCGTCAACGTCTGGTTGAACCGCCCCCTCCAGATCGACAGGGCGATAAAGCACCTGTATTATTTTAGATGTTGAGAGGTGGAGATTCGGACCTTCGCCTCTAACATCCAGGAAGGAACACCGTGATGTTCGAGGCCCGCGCCCCGCTCTACCTCACCCCACCCAGCACGGAAGACATCCGTGAGCAGATCCGCGCGGGCAACCTCGGCATGATCACCACCCCCGCACAGGGCAACGTCATCGAAGACGGCTACTGGTGGTGCGCCGACAACGGCGTCTTCGGCGGCCACTACCCCGGCGACGAGGAATACCTCGCCTGGCTGTCATCCCTCCGCCACCTCGCCGACCGTTGCCTGTTCGCCGTCGCCCCCGACGTCGTCGCCAACCACTGGGCCACCGTCAACAGGTCCTATGACATGCTGCCCCGGATCCGCGACCTCGGCTTCCCCGTCGCATTCGTCGCCCAGGACTACATGGAAACCTGCGCGTGGGACCTCTGGGACGACATCGACTGCCTGTTCATCGGCGGCAGCACCGAATGGAAGCTCTCCCCAGAAGCCGCGAACCTCGCCCGCTGCGCCGCCTCGCTCAGCAAGTGGGTCCACATGGGCCGCGTCAACTCCTTCAAGCGCTACCGCTACGCCTGGGACGTCGCCGAATGCGACTCCGTCGACGGCACCTACCTGACGTTCGGGCCCGACAAGAACCTGCCCAACGTCCTGTCCTGGCGCGACCAGCTCGCAGCCGAGCCATCCCTTGACCTCTTCGCCGCCTGACCCCGCACCCCCGCCCCCACCCTGATGGAAAGGACATCCCCGATGGCCAACAAGCCGAAGAAGCACCGCTGCCCCATCCGCCGCGTCCACAAGGACGGAACCACCTGCACCCACAAGATCAGCCCGTCCGGCAAGCCCCGCGACGGCGAGAACTGCCCCGGCGCCGCCGGATACGACGCCACCTGCTCGTGCGGCCACGCGATTCCCCTCCGGGGCATCCGCGCGATCGTCGAGCAGGACCGGAGGACGCACATAAACGAGCACGAGCGCGCGGCAGCCCAAGCCGCCCCGCTTACCCACACGGTCGCGACCGGCGTGGGCGCCACCCGCCACCTCGCTACCGGCGTCGTGACCATGGACCTCGAAACCCCGGGCGGCACGGTCCACGTCTCCCTCACCGAGGAACTGGCCGAAGCGCTCGGCCTGCTCCTGCTGAACGACCCCGAGCACTCGGACGGCACCGAGCACGACGAAGACCTCCCGGTCGTAACGATCGACGGGCAGAGCCTCGTCTGCGGCGCGTGCGGCGCCCGCGACCAGATCGTGGAGTACGACATGGCCATTCGGGAGAACACGCTCGTGGTCCAGTCGCCCACCACGATCAGCGCTGGGCTCGGCGACTCCTATTTCAATGCCGACCATTACGAGTGCAAGGCGTGCGACTCCGAGGTTGAGATGCCGCCACAGGTCGAACTCATCCACAGCTAGCCGCCATCCACCGCTCTCCCCGGGCGGCCGCTGTGCGGCCGCCCCTCACTCCTTGGAGGATCCGTGACCCTTGACGACATGCCAGCAGGGCTCACGCCCGCCTCGCACATGTCGCTCGTGCGGCCCACGGGCGGCCGCGCATGACCGCCGACGTGCCGGAAACCTGGTCAGAGCTGCTCGACCAGAGCGAATACTGGATCGACCAGCAGAAGCGGCCACACCGCATCGCGGACATGGACCCCGAATACTGCCGCCGCGTGCTCGGATGGCTTCACAACCGTGCCGAAGGCATCGTCGGCGCCATCCTCGACGCCATGCGCACGACGCCGCTGCCCGACGTCCACACCGAGGCGTACAACAGCGTGGCCTTCGACCCCGAACCCGAGCGCATGACCGACGACCCCCACGCCTGGATGGTGGAAACCGAACTCGTCTTCGCGCTCCGCATCCAGGCCGGGACACTCACACCCGTACCCGCCCGGATCACGATGGCACTCGACGCCCGCGACCTGTACGGCCCGAAGGTCTACAAGGCGCTCGGCGTTGAAGAACCCACCGTCGACATGTGGGAGGCCGGGAACCTCGTCCCCACCCCGCGGCAGATACGACGGCTCGCCGAGCTCACCGGATTCCCCGTCGCGTACTTCTACCGGCCCATTCAAGGTGACCCCAACGTGGCCTTCGCGTGCACCCGCAGCGGACGCACCAGAGCGTATCGGCCCATTGAGCTCAACCCGCCGCCGCCGCCGCAGGAGGCACTATGGTGACCGCCGGCCACTGGCCCGACGAAGCCGCCAAGGGCAACCTCGCCTGGGACCGCAGACGGCAGGAATTCGTCGCCCCCGCATGAACCGGACACGTGAAGGCGGCCGCCCCGCAGGACGGCCGCCTTCACCGTTTCAACGGAGATTCTGCGACTACTGGGCGGGGCCGATCCCCAGCGTGATCTGTGCGCCCGTCATCACGAGGATGTAGAGGATGATCACGATGATGGTGATGACGCCCGTCCACCGGCTGAAACCGTCAGGTACGGGAACTGGCAGGTGCAGCAAGGCGACCTCCTTGGTCACGACGACAATGTCCGCCGGCCTGGAGAGTCAGAACTTTTCCGGGGTTTCAAACCCCCGGCGCCTCGCTACACTGCAATGGGATGTGCAGGTACTTAGCGTCTGGGCCCTCCAGGGCCGGCATGTACCACTAGGCCCGGATTCCGGTGCAACGGAATCCGGGCTTTTGCGTTACATGACCAAGCCTAGGGCCACATCGCGAAATCCCAAATGTGATTGGCTCAGTATTTACAGGCCCATTCGTCTGGCCGATCTCAAACCTCAATCATGCGATCCTGGAGGCATGGTGAAGGCCGACGCCCCGATCAACCCGCCACCCGGCGCGGACGTAACCCGCTGGTCCCTCGCATGCGCGACCGGCGACCACGACTCATGCAAGGGCTACCGGTTCAACCCCGACCCGAACGCGACGGCCGACAAGGTCACCCTCTCCTGCGAGTGCACACACCCGGACCACGCCACCGGGCACGGCGCCCCTGCTCGCCGGGGTCGGCCACCGAAAGCCGCCCGGGAAGCCGCCGAAACGAGCGGCTAAGACGTTAACCCCACGGTCTGGTATCCCACCGGACCGTGGACACCCCAGTCTTTGACGCGCTGGTCGCCGAGCACGCCGCCGCCCGTCTGCGCCCCATCCCAACCAGCCCCATCACCCGGCAGCAACTCGCCGACCTGTTCGGCTTCACCCCCGCTGACATCGTCTCCGCCCCGCTGCACGGGCACGACGCCATCTTGAACAGCGGCCTCGCCGGTGCGGGGGCCCTCGACAACAGTGCGCGCATCCGCCGCATCCTGGACGCGTGGACCTCCCATCGGCCGCAGGAAGCGAGCCCGCCGGTTCGTACAGCCCCGGCCATGCATCACGCGCGGGCCCACCCAGACGGCGCCGTCGAGCAAGCCCGGGGCTGGTTCGCCCCACCACCCCGCCAGCGTGACGACGCGGCAGTCCGCGCGGACGAGCCTGCTCCGCTCGGGGTATTCGCTGGCGCGGTCTGGGTCGTTGATGCCGGCCAACCGCATGACAGCGTGCTCCTGTTCGGTGCTGGCCTGCCGGAGGTCTCCGCCGCACCGCTGCTACCTGACCCGGCTCCGCGCCGCAGGGCGGCGTTGAGCGTCGCGTCGGTGCCGCTCACGAGTGAGCTCGACGCCTCTGACGACGAGACGGCGCCGATCTCCACGTCGTACCTGGCGGATCTGTGAGCTACCCGACCAACGCCGGGCCGCGCTCAGCCTCAGGCGTCGGTTGCGCCCTGGCCGTCAAGCAACTCCACCGCCTCGCCACGCTCGCCGCTCTCGTCTGGGCGATCGTCGGTATCGACCTGCTCGCCTTCCGCATCTTTGCCAGCGTCGTCGCCGCGGTGCACGCCGTTCTGATCCTCGAAAACTCGCGCCCCCTCGGAGACACCCAGTGAACAGCGACGACGACTTCCCCGACATCTACGTCAAAGCCCTCGAAGCCGCTCGCCGTGAGGCCGCCCTCGAACGCCGGGCCACATACATCGGGCGTCTTATGGCCTTCGTCTCCATGGTCACGATGGCTGTGTCAGGCGGGACCACCGACCTGCCGGGCCTGGCCTGGGTCTGCTGGATCCTCGCCACCTTCTACGCCGTGGCCCTCGTGCCGCTCTTCTCTGTGCTCGCCGGAGGCGTCCGTCCCGGCCAGCTACGCCGGTAGCCCGGCCCGTAGAAGACGTAAACCCCGCGACTTGTCACACTCCACCCGCCCCGCCGATGACCCGACCCGCAGAGAAGGCCCCCGATGTTCACCGCCACCCTCACGCACACCTTCCACGCTGGCCACCGCCTCCCACAACTCGGCGGGAAATGCGTCAACCTGCACGGCCATTCGTGGACCGCCGCGGTGACCATCGCCGCCCCCGACCTCGACCACCACGGCGTCATCGTCGAGTTCGGCGCCTTCAAGGAGCGCATGCGCGACTTCATCGACCAGCATCTCGACCACGTCGTGCTCATGGGAGCCGGCGACGGCCTACGCCGCGTCCTCGACGCTCACGGCCAACGCATCTTCGTGTTCGGACCCGGCGGAGACTACGAGCCGGCGGCCTGGCCCACAGTCGAAGCCGTCGCCGCGATGATCGCCGACCACGCCCACACCTGGCTCGCCGACATCACCATCGACCCTGGTGCGGTCGTCGCCCAGGTCACCGTCAGGGAGACCGAGCACAACGCCGCGACCTGGCACAACCGCCACATGCTCCTGTCGCTTCTCACCGGCCCGACCGTCTAACCCCACCTGGAACGGAGCCCACCCGCTCATGAGCGTAGAACCCGAGATTCTCGACCCGCGCGACATCGTCACCATCCAGCTACCCCGGCGCGTAGCCGCCGCGCTCGGCGCGCTCCTCACGGCCGAAGCCGGGGAACACGCCACCCTCGCCACCCAACCCGCAGGACAAACCGTTCTCCCCTTCCCCCAGCCCGACGCCCGCACATCGAAAGCCCAAGCCGCCGCCTGTCGCGAAGCCGTCTACGCCGCAGTCGTGCAGGCCGGCCCCAACGGGATCAGCCGCCCCGAGCTCGAACCCATCGCCGGCAGCGAAGGCAAGACCTCCCACGCTCTGAAGACCCTCGAAACCCAAGAGAGGGTCTTCCGCGTCGGTGCTTCTACGGCAACCCGCTACATCGCGACCTGCAACCGCGAGGCGTGGGAGCAAGCCGAAGTCGCCGCGCATCTCGCGAAACTCAGGGGAGCCCAGTGACCGAACAGCCCAGGGGCCGCCGCATCAGCCTCACCCCCGAACTCGGCGATGCCCTGTGCGCCGCACGCCGGAACGGCCACAGCATCACCGGTGCGGCAGCAGCATGCGGAATCGGCCGATCCACACTTCACCGCTGGCTCCAGGAAGGGGAAGCAGAGGACGCCCCCGACGAGCTGCGCGACTTCTGGGACCGGTTCACCCGGGCGGGCGCGACGATGTTCGGCGAGCTGATCAGCGCGGCGTTTCAGGACGCGATCGGTGGTGTGGAGACCGAGCGGGGGACCCGGCCGGACGGCACGGAGATCGTGAAGGTCACCCCGCCGAACGGGAAGATCGCGCTGGAACTCCTGTCACGCCTGTCCCCAGACGATTGGCGGCCGGTCAAGGCGATCGAGGTCAGCGGCCCCAACCAAGGCCCGGTCGAAGTGACCGCGCAGGCGGAGATCGTCGAAAGCATCCTTGGCCGTGTGGCCGCCGCCAAGGAGCGCCGACAGCAGCAGCCGCCGGTGGAGGCGTGGGGCGGCCAGCCGGTCACCGGGGCGGACGATCACAACCGGTGACCCGCGACCAGCGGACTCTAGGGCCCCACGACAACAGCGAATCAGGAGAGAACAACCAATGACCGACACAACCACCAAGCCTGGCCTGGCCTGCTTCCGCGTCCCCCCGCAGTGGCCGGATTGGTCATCGCTCACGCCCCCGGCCGAGACGGGCAGGAGCGCCCCACGGGACGAGCTCAGCACGCTGACCGTCGACGGGGAGGCCGGCCAGGATCGGGAGACCGCCTTACGTGCGAACCTGGCTGAGCAGATCAAGGCGAAACGGGAGCCTTGCCAAGAGCACATGCACATGGTCCCGGCGGGGGAGTGTGTGGCATGTGAACGGGAAGCGACTCTCGCCATGTGCTACCGGTTGGTGTCGCCTCCGCCGTTCCCCGGCAGGCGAGCCCCCGAGTGGGGTGATTCCCCTGGTGTGGGCCGCCCGGCCGATGTCGTCGCGACGCTGACCGCGTTCGGCGAGCAACTCGCCGCAGTGGCGGCGGGCGTCACTGAGATCCTGGCCAAAGTGGGAGAACCGGCCGAGCAGACGGCGCAGCAACCGTGCTACGAGGTGCTCTTCCGCGCCGAGCCGCCACCGGATGGTTGGGAGCGGACGGTCGCGACGAGCACCGCAGTCCGGCATTGGCTCGACTCTTGCGTACCGGGCTGGTGCGGACGGGTCCCGTTGTGATGGCCGCGAATCAGGGGCGTCCGGCGTGGATCTGGGATCGGCAGCTCGTCGACGGCGGCCCCTGCACGCTGTGCAGCGGGACCATGTCCGCGTCGGGGGAGTGGCAGGTGTGCCGCCGCTGCGACACCAACCCGCACACGCGCCCGGCGGAGTCTCCGAGGGGGCCCCAGCCGTTTCGCGTCGGCGGCGGAGGTACGCCTCCTGGTCCGAGCTTGGAGTGACCAGGCAGCAGGGCGGGAGCCGCACCGATACGGCTCCCGCCCTGCTGCCGGTGTTCTGGCTAGTCGAGCGTGGACACTTCGGCGATGGCGAGCTCCTCCGCGTGGTCGGCGCTGGTCGCCTCCACCGTGGCGGAGTACCGCTGGAACTGGCCGTGCTCGCCGCTGTTGGCCTCGCTGTCCTGAGCGTCGATCTCGCCTTCGACCACGGCGGCGACCAGGAACGGGGTGGGTTCCTTGTCGAGGTCGAGCAGACCGATCACGGTGTACGTGCGGGTGGTGTTCATGATTCGGCGTTCCTTTCCCAGAGTTCGATCAGTCGGGGGATTGGGCTGGTGTGCCCGAGTAGGGCTAGAACGTCAGCGCGACGCATGCACGGCACGGCATCGCCCGATTGGGCGTGCAGGATGCCCATGTCGTCGGCGCCGGGCGGGACGTCGCTGACGGCGATCCAGCTGATGCGCCACGAGCCGGAGCTGTACCGCTTGGCCCGGGTGAGCGCCTTCACGTACAGGCCGTCCACGCGCATCATGTGGCCGGGACGGATCGCGGCCGGGGCGACGGGGACGGTCGGGATCTGGCTCACATTCGGTCCTTCCGGTGCCGGAGGGGGCGCGGAGGGTCGGCGATGCTCGCCCGGCCCGGGCGAGGCCCGGCGGGTAACGGGCATGCCGCCGACCCTCGCGCGCGTCAGGTGATGACGGGTTCAGCCGCCGCGAAGGGGGTCCACTGCGGGCGGGTGGACTCGGCGAGCTCCCGCCACTCGTCCGGCAGCCGCCATTCGTCGGGTGTGGTGGGCGCCTCCCACCGGGAGAGCTCCCGCACGCCGTGCGTGCCCTGCTTCCGAAGGTGCTGGCCGTGCACCTCGAACCCGCTGCGCAGCCAGCCGTGGTTGGTGCTCCAGTGCCAGCGGACCTCCACCCTGCTGGGGGTGAACCGCGACTCGCCGTAGGTGGTGATGGGTGGGACGCCGGTCAGAAAGACGGTGACGAGGGTTTGAACGAAGTTGTCCGGACTGGTGGTCGAAAGCATCGGGGCTCCAACGTGGTCGGGGAATGTCTGCATGGGGTCCGGGTGCCGCCCCGGCAGGGTGCCGGGGCGGCGGGGTTAGAGCTAGTCGAGCGAGTCGCCGTGTCGGCCTCTGTCGCGCCGCGAGGACGCGATCAGGACCACGAGGCAGATGAGGCCGAGGACCGTGCCGACCGTTGCGGCCAGCGCCCCGAACGCGGACCCGACACCGGATTCGTCCGAGACGGGCTCGTACTCGACCGTGGTGGGCGTCGCCGACACCGCCGGGAATGCCGTGGGTGTGGGGGAGACGACCGGGCCGGGCGTCGGGGTCGCCGACGCTTCCGGCTTGGTCTCAGGCGCGCCAACCGCGCCCGGCGTAGCGGGGGCAGCCGAGGTGAGCGTGGCCGTGGGGATGGTGATCACGGTCAACGCCTCGGGACGAGCGGTGGACGACGTCGCCGAGCTGGTGGTGGGCGACGGGCTCGGCTTGGGCGTCTGCCTGCCGAGATCGACCGTTTTCGTCGGGGTCTGCGAGGCGGTCGGGGTGGCCGACGCGCCCGCCGTGGCGGCTGCGGCTGGGGTGCTGGTCTCCGGTGCCGCCGTGGTGGGCGGGGTGGCCGCCGTCCACGTCACCGAATAGACCGAGCCGCCGTGGGAGTCGACGACGGCGACGGTGTAGGTGCCGGGCTTGTCCGGCGTGTACGAGCCGGACAGCTTCGCGGACCCGCACAGCGGGTCAGGCGACGCGGTCGCGACCGTGATGGTGGCCTTGTCGGGCGTGGTCACGGTCAGGGAAGGGGAGCAGACGCCGCCGGGGGTGGTGGCGGACATCTGCACCGCCTCACCCACGGTCACGGACTGACCGGAGGTGGGGGAGGTGATGCCGGTCCCCGCGAGAGCGGGGGCGGCGGTGGCGATCAGCAGCGCGAGGAGCGCGCCGACCGCGAGGGCGAACGCCCGGATGGAACCCATAGAAATGCCTTTCCTGGGGCCGAAGAGCGGGGGTCCGAAACCCCGCTCATGAACAAGAGCAACAGTATAGGAGATTTAGTAAATTGCACAACTTGGCCCAGCTCAACCGCCCTCCGGAGTCGCCATTCGCGTTGCGGTCATACTAAATCTCATGTACTGTTATTCTTGTGAGCGAGGGAATCGGACCCCACGCCAAACCCCGGGAGGGAAACCATGATCTACACCACCCACGGCCTCATGACCCCCGCCGACCTGGCCGAGCACCGCGCCGACCACGACCTCGACGCCTGGAAGGACGAGCTCACCCCCGAGCAGCGGGACAACCTCACCGACTACGGCGACCCGTGCGGCGACGTCGACGGCATCGACGGCCCCGCCGTCACCTGCCAGCGCGGCATCGGCTGCCACCTCCAGTAGACGCAAACCGGCGGGAGTGCTGGAACGGACCCAGCACCCCCGCCCCTCCGCCCCAGGAACCACCACGGAAGGGAACCCCGATGAGCACGGCGACCCAAGCGCCCACCCTCCCCGCACTCCCGCCTCTGCGCGTCCTCGGCACATACCCCGTGTGCACCGTCTGCGGCGACACCGACCCGCGCCTGGTCGAGACCGGCGACGCGATCGGCTCGGCCGTCACCGCCTGCTGCGGAGAGAACCCCGTCGCCGACACCTGCGCCGACTGCGGCGCGGCCATCTACTACACGCCCGACGGCAGTGAGCCCGACCACTGCCCGAACTGCACCTGACCCTCACGGGGCGGCCGGAACGGACCCGGCCGCCCCGCCAACCGCCCCAGGAGAAACCATGCACCGCACCACCACCGCCACCACCACCGCGCGCGACCTGATCGCCGCCTACCAGGTCGCCGACCAGGCCGCCAAGATCGCCGCCACCCGGGCCGCGCTGCTTCCCGGCCGTCCCTCCGCCTACGGGCTGATCGCCGACCTCGTCCGCACCGCGCGAGACAACTACGCCGACTGGGCCGACGCCATGGGACACAACGCGATCGCCGCCGAAGTCACCGCCCTTGGCCGCATCCTGCGGGGCTTCCTGCGCACCCTCAACGACGCCGAGCTCTACGACCTCACCGACCAGCTCGGAATCCCGCACGCGCGCTACGTCTCCGCCCGCGCTCTGCGCCTGGTGCTGAACACCGCCTACGCCGACGACCACCCCAAGAAGGTTCACATCATGTCGCTCGCCGCCGACCGCTACGCCAAAGCTCAGCGCACCGCCACGCCGCTGGCCACGGTTGCCGTCGTGCTCGTCATCGGCAATGTGCCCGCTGCCCTTCCCGCCGAGCAGAAGCGCCGCTACCACTGACCAGCGTTGCCCCGCCCCCGCTGGGGGCGGGGCACCCCCGACCAGCACCGGAGGAGGCCCAGATGGGCGACTCCAGCGGCATGGACCGGCTCGACCGGCAGGAACACGCAGGCTCCCTCACGGAGGCCTACCGCCAACCCGGGTTCGGCTCCGAGGAACACATCGCGACCGCAAGCGACAAGATCGCCGACATCCTGCACACCATCCCCGAGCACGAGTGGGGCAACGCCATCCGCCACGCCCTCGTACACGCCACCGAAGAAATCCACGGATGGGGCAGCGCCGAGAGCCTGCACCTCGACATCAGGGGGTTCTGATGACCATGTATAACCTCGACCAGTTCCGCCAGGCCGTCACCGACTGGAAGCGCAACCGCGCACTCATCTTCGACTCCGAAGAACGAGACGACTGGGAGGCATCCGACAACGCAGCCGTCAAGATCGTGAATGCGCTGGCCGACCTCATGGGCATCGACGACGACGTGTGGACCATCACCCTCGCCGGAAACGAACGGCACGACGGCGAAGCGCCATGGACCTACGTCGTGCAGGCCGACGACGCCGAAACGGCCAAGGAATTCGCCATCGCTTGGCACCGTGCGGTCGAGGACTGCCAGGACGCGCTCCTCGTCGACTACGAGGCAGGGATGCCGCAGGACCCGCGCGGGTGGAGCGACCTGCGCGGCAAGTCGCTCGCCGACGCTCCTGCGACCTGACCAGAAAGGTGCCCCCGCTGACCAGATTGGCGGGGGCACCCCTTCCTTCGCTTGGCATGGAACTAAATTACCTGTACTATTTGAAATGCGCGCAGGGATCGGACCCGGCGCCCAAACCCCAGGAGGACCCCATGACCGCCACCCGCACCTCAGCGACACCCCGCAACACGAAGAAGAAGCTGACGCGGCAGGAGCGGTTTGACCGCGCGCTGCCCGAACTGACCCGCGCCCGCGACGAGATCATCCGCGCAATCGCGTCAGTCCACCCCGAGACCGGGTGCCTCCCGATCTCGGAACTGGAGCTGCCTGCCACCCCGGAGGCCGTCAGGGCTACGGGCCGCGCCGTCTTCCTGACGATCTGGACCCCAAGCGGCAACCACGGCCACCACGCCGACTGGCGGAAGGCTATACACGGCGGCTGCCCCCACCTCGTGCAGGCCCAGGTCATCAACCTGTGCGAGCTCATGATCGCCTGGTACCAGCTCTTGAGCGCCACCTACTACTACGTCGACAACGTCCAGCCCTTTGCCGACTGGCAGACGGTGGAGCAGCAGGAAGAGCTCCACGGGAGGCTGAACGACCTGGCGACCGGCCGGGACCCGAGGCGGTTCTAACCCCCACCACCCGAGTTGGGGCGGCCTGCCGTACGGCGGCCGCCCCCAACCAGAAGGGACCACCGATGCGCGACGACGGCCCCACCGAAGCCGAAATCACGAACTGGGACGAGCACAACGACCACGCCGATGGCGACGACTACCGCGCCGAGGGACCACCGGATGGCTGGCACGAGAGCCTACTGCCAGACCTCGACGAGCTGCAGGCCGCCCACGGGTGGGCGCAGATCGACCCCAGCGACGCCGAAGGGACACCGCTGGGCGAGCACGGCGCCGCCGTATGGCGGGCGATCCCCGACTTGATCGAGGAGCTCCGGGCCGCCCGAGAGCGGCTCGCTCACCTCGACCAGCTCGACACCCGCATGGAGTACGCCCTCACCGGCACCATGAGCGAGGAACCCGGGGACAAGCCCAACCTCGTCGGCCCGGCGGGCGCCGACGATGCGATCGGCCAAATGGGCGTGTGGTCACGCGTCGTCCGTGTCGACGAGTGGGCCCGGCACAGCCTGCCGCCGTTTTAACCCCGCCCGCCGAGGGGCGCCAGCCGTACG
>JBIOWF010000262.1:0-21162 GCA_044868295.1 Microtetraspora sp.
TCATCGCCACGTCCGAGCGCACCGGGCGGCCGGACAGCAGGGACGCGAGTGCCGTCGTCATCGTGACGCCCGCGGACGGGCCGTCCTTCGGCACCGCGCCCGCCGGGACGTGGATGTGGACGGACCGGTCCTTGAGGGATCCGACCGGCAGCTCCAGCTCCACTCCGCGCGAGCGCAGGTAGGAGAGCGCGATCTGGGCCGACTCCTTCATGACGTCGCCGAGCTGGCCGGTGAGGGTCACCCCGGTGGTTCCGGTCTCCGGGTCGGCCAGCGACGCCTCGACGTAGAGGACGTCGCCGCCCGCGCCGGTGACCGCGAGCCCCGTCGCCACACCCGGCACCGCCGTACGCTGCCGGGCCTCCGGGAGGGACGACTCCGGCACGTGCCGTGGCCGCCCGAGGTAGGTGACCAGGTCGTCCGCGGAGACCGCGACCGGCAGCCGCGTCTCGGCGAGGGCCACTTTGGCCGTGACCTTGCGCAGAATCCGCGCGATCGATCGCTCCAGCGACCGGACGCCCGCCTCGCGCGTGTACTCCCCGGCCAGCCTGCGCAGCGCGTCGTCACCGATCGCCATGTCCTCCCCGGTCAGGCCCGCCTTCTCCAGTTGGCGCGGGAGCAGGTGGTCGCGGGCGATGGCGACCTTCTCGTCCTCGGTGTAGCCGTCGAGAGTGACGATCTCCATGCGGTCCAGCAGCGGGCCGGGGACCTGCTCGAGCACGTTGGCCGTGGCGAGGAAGAGCACGTCGCTCAGGTCGAGCTCGACCTCGAGGTAGTGGTCTCGGAACGTGTGGTTCTGCGCCGGGTCGAGCACCTCGAGGAGCGCGGCCGTCGGGTCGCCCCGGTAATCGGAGCCCACCTTGTCGATCTCGTCGAGCAGCACGACGGGGTTCATCGACCCGGCCTCGCGGATCGCGCGGACGATCCGGCCGGGCAGCGCGCCCACGTATGTGCGCCGGTGACCTCGGACCTCCGCCTCGTCACGGACTCCGCCGAGCGCGACGCGGACGAACTCGCGGCCCATGGCCCTGGCCACGGACTCGCCCAGCGACGTCTTGCCGACTCCGGGCGGGCCCGCCAGCGCCAGCACGGCGCCGCTGCGACGGCCGCCGACGACGCCAAGCCCCTGGTCGGAGCGGCGCTTGCGGACGGCCAGGTATTCGATGATGCGGTCCTTGACGTCGTCGAGGCCGGTGTGATCGGCGTCCAGCACCGCTCGGGCGCCCGCGATGTCGTAGGAGTCCTCGGTCCTGGTGTTCCACGGGAGGTCGAGGACGGTGTCGAGCCAGGTGCGGATCCAGCCGGTCTCGGGCGACTGGTCGGAGGTCCGCTCCAGCTTGCCGACCTCCTTGAGGGCCGCATCGCGCACCTTCTCCGGTAGGTCCGCCGCCTCGATGCGGGCGCGGTAGTCCTCGTCCTCGCTCTCCGGCGAGCCGTCCAGCTCCGCGAGCTCCTTGCGGACCGCCGCCAGCTGCTGGCGGAGCAGGAACTCCCGCTGCTGCTTCTCCATGCCCTCCTGGACGTCCTTGCGGATGGTCTCCGCGACGTCCATCTCGGCCAGGTGGTCACGGGCCCAGCCGACCAGCTTCTCCAGCCGCTCGGCCGGATCGGGGGTCTCCAGCAGCAGGACCTTCTGCGCGGTGGAGAGCCACGGCGCGTAGCCCGAACTGTCGGCGAGGACCGAGGGGTCCTCGATCTGGTTGACCGCGTCGACGACCTGCCAGGCCCCGCGCTTCTGCAGGATCGTGGTCGTCAGCGCCTTGTACTCCTTGGCGAACTCCGCAGCGCGGGGTCCGGCGGGGACCGGCTCCAGGACGGTGGCCTCCACCCACAGGGCCGCGCCGGGGCCCGTGGTGCCGGTGCCGACCCGCACCCGGTTCACACCGCGGACCACGGCGGCCTGCTCGCCACCGGGTAGCCTGCCGACCTGCTCGACGACGGCCGCGACGCCGACCGCGCCGTATCGCCCGTCGACCCGCGGCACCAGCAGGATCTCGCTGTCACCGCTGGCACGGGCCGCCTCGATGGCCGCCCGCACCTCGGAGTCCGAAAGATCGAGGGGAACGACCATGCCGGGCAGGACGACCTCGTCGTCCAGGGGAAGGACGGGAAGGATCTGTGTCACGTGGTCGCGGGTCATGTGCACTCCCAAGGTTGAGTTATACCGACTCAATTAATGGGAGCCCCGCAATGTTCCCGAACTTGCGCGTGTTCGCTGTGAGCGATCGTAATGTTGTAATGAGAACACCCTGGATCCCGCCTGCTATGGATCAGCCAGCGCCTCGCGAGAGCGCCTCGCCTCGCGGAAGTAACCGGCCTCGCGGAAGTAACCGGCCTCGCCGGAACAACCGTCCGCGCGGAAGTGCCGGTCTTCCCGCCACCGCCGGATTCCGTCTCCGGGGAATGTCGGTGGCGGTGGATAGCTTTCCGATCAGTTCTCGATCAGTTCTGAAGGGAGAGCGACGTATCGCCAGGGAGACATCCTGATCACGCCCGTGCCGGAGGACGCCGTGCCCGCGTACGCCCGGTCGCTGCGACCCGAGCCGCGCGATTCGCGGGGCCGTCTGGTCCTCGCCCTGGGTGAGGCCACGGGTCACGCGCACGCGATTCCGGGCCCGGGCACACTGCTGCTCGACGCCGACCCGAGCAATCCCGGCTTCCTGCACCTGCCCTCCGGCGGGCGTCTCGTGCACGAGGAGCACGACGCGATCTCCTTGCCGAAGGGCTGGTACCGGGTGATCCGCCAGCGGGAGTACGCTCCGGGAGCGTTCCGGGTGGTGGCCGACTGATGACGACCGATCTCGCTGTCGCCTGGGACGAGGTGGCGTTCGCCACCGGGCCCGCCGACCGTGCCGCCGCCGAGGAGGGAGTGCGGCGGGCCTATCGCGACGCCGGGCTCGCAGAACCGGATCGAATCGTCTGGTTCGACTCCCCCGCCCGTGGCGCCGTCGCGGCGGCCCTGCTGCGGGATGGCACCACGGCTCGCGTGGCGCTTTCGCGCGCCGGGCTCGGCTCGATGGCAGACCAGGTGCTCACCGAGGTCGGTACGGCTTCCGCCGGCGCACCGGTCCGGGACGCCGTCCGCACCGCCCCGTGGGAGCGCGCTCGCACGGCGGCCCATGCGGCGCTGGGCCCCTTGGGCTGGTCACGGGCGTGGGCGGCCACAGGCGGGCGGCTATGGCCGCCGGTGAACCGGATCGTCGCCGAGATCAGGCGTGGCATAGCCGAGTTCGGCGGTGAACACGCGGGCGACCTTCTCCGGGGTGCGACGCTCGACGCCGTGCTCGGCCAGCACGAGGCCGCGTGGCTGTGCGTCTTCGACCCGGGTTGCGATCGCCTGGATTCCGGCTCCGGCACGGGTTCCGTCGGGGGCTCCGCCGTCCCCGCGGAGGTCGCGGTGGCCGAGCGAGCCGCGCTCAGGGGTCTTTCCGAGGTCGCGGGGGCGGCTGGATGGTGGTGGCCGTTCGAGAAGGTCGCGCTGATCTCGGAGCGCCCGGCCGAGCTGCATCGAGACGATCTGGGGCGGCTCCACCGGGCCGACGGACCGGCGATGGCCTTCCCCGATGCCTTCGAGCTGCACGCCTGGCACGGCATGCCCGTCCCTCCGGACTTCGGGCCGACGATGGCCACGTTGAGCGTGGAGCGCATCCGGGCCGAACAGAACGCCGAGCTTCGCCGGGTCATGCTGGAGCACTATGGCTACCTGCGCTATCTCACCAAGAGCGGAGCGCGCCCGGTCCATTCGGACGAGACGGGGGTCCTGTGGCGGATCAGCCTTCGGGACGACGAGGACATCGTCATGGTGGAGGTGGAAAACTCCACCCCCGAGCCCGACGGCACCCATCGCACCTACGTCCTGCGCGTCCCTCCGTGGGTCCAGCGGGCGCGGGAAGGCGTCGCCTGGACGTTCGGCGTCTCCGAGGAGGACTACCGTCCGGAGCGGGAAACCTGATCGCGCCGCCGGGCCGGGATCAGCGCTGGCGGCCACCCACCGGGCCGTTCGCGGGGATGCGTTCGAGGATCCCTCCGGCGAAGACCTCGTAGAGGCCGAGGGGCTGCAGATGCACATATCCGATGTGGCAGTCACACGCGGCCACCGGGCATGGCCGCGGGCGTAGCGACTCGCGGAACGAGCCGTCGTAGAGGTTGCCGAGCACGGCCGGGACGAAGTGGCACCGCCGCACCGTGCCGTCGCCGCCGACCGAGATCACGCTCTCGCCGGTACGGCACGGCAGCCCGCCGCTGCGATGCGGAAGGCGGCTGTGCCGGAACAGCGGATCGATCGCGGCCCACTCCGCCGTCTCGTCATCGGTGTAAATCCGGCCCTCCTCGGCGTTCACCCAAAGGTAGACGGACGCCGGAAGATCGACTCGCAGCCTGCGCGCGTCCTCGATGTGCTCCGCGCGGCCGACCATGCCGACGCTGTGCCGTACCTCGCGATCGGCCAGGTCGCGGCATTTGGCCAGGAAGCGGTCGTAGCTCACCTGGCTCGGGTGGTAGGTGACCCAGAGGGCCAGGCGAGTGAGATCCGCGTCGGAGAGCCAGTCGGTCCGGCAGCTCAGGTTCGTCTGGATGGCCACCTTCCGCACGTTCCCGAGTCGGCTGAGCTCGACCATGGCCATGCGGTACCAGGAGCGGACCAGCCCCTCACCCCAGGGCGTGAAGAGCACGGAGATCGGGTGGTCCTGCTCGGCCACCCAGGCGGTGAAGCGCTCCAACGCCGCGCGGTCCTCGCGGAGCCGCTCGGGGGTGTCGCGCCGCTTGGCGAAGGGGCAGTAGGAGCAGTCGTAGTCGCAGCTCGACAGCGGACCGCGATAGAGAATCGACAGGTGCCCGTCCTGGGCCGAGGAGTCGCAGTCGCGCAGCAAGAGGTCGCGAACCGAGGAGTCGGGTGCCCGGCTGTGGCCGGAGCCACACGTGCAGCCTCTGGCCGCGCCCGGGGCGGGGGTCGATCGGTGCTCCACGTTCACCGCTCCTCGTAGGAACGCATCAGCTCTTCGACCTTGCCGGAGAACATCGCCGGGCCGATGGCGTCGGAGTACGCGAGACCTTCCTCGGTGAGTCTGACCAGGTCGTCATCGCGGGCAAGCCAGCCCTCGTCCGCGAAGCGGGACAGCTCGCCGTCGAAATCGGCCATGGCGTCGGTGCCGAACCGCTCGCGATAAACGGCCAGGGACATGCCCTCCGCCTGTAACAGTGACTGGATCACATGGCGGCGGCGTCTCTCCTCGGCGTCGAGCCGGAATCCCACGTTCGCCACCGAGAACTCGGCGGGCGGCAGCCGTACGAAATCGTCGATGATCGCACGCACGTGCCGGGCGTGCACGGCGTACTCGTAGGAGTAGTGCAGATCGCTCGTGTATGACCGGGCGCCGCAGCCGAGCCCGACCATCCCGTCGGTCTGGCAGCAGTGTTCGGTGGAGCCGCCGGATCCCGGCAGGCGGAACATCCTCATGGACACCTGCTCGTATCCGGCCGCGAGGAGGTGGTCGCGGCCCACGCGGTAGAGCTCCAGCCGCTGGTCGTCCCACTCACGGTCCCGCCTGCCCAGCCCGGTCAGCGGCCGGACGTACAGCGGGTAGAGGTACAGCTCCTCGGGACGCCAGAAGAGCGCGGCGTCCAGCGAGTGCCGCCACGACTCGCGGGTCTGGCCGTCGATCCCATAGATCAGGTCGATGTTGAGCGTGTCGAACCCGGCGTCCCGGATCCGGCCGCGCGCCGTCTCCACCTCCGACCGCTTCTGCGGCCGTACGGCGGCGTGGGCCTCGGCGTCGACGAAGCTCTGCACACCGATCGACACGCGGGTGGCGCCGCGTTCGGCGAGAACCGCCAGCCGGTCCCTTGTGGCCGTCGCCGGTGACGTCTCCACGGAGAGCGGGATCGCCCCCGGGTCGGCGCCCATCGTCTCGGCGAGGTCGAACAGTCTGGTCAGCTCCGCCGGGCTGAGATAGGTCGGCGTGCCGCCGCCAAAAGCGGCGGTGGCGAACCGTGGCCTGCCCAGCGCGTCCCGCACGGCCGCCGCCTGGCGTTCCAGCGTGTCGAGATACGCGGAGACGAGTTCCTCCGGCGCGCCGGTCCTGGTGAACAGGTTGCAGAAGCCGCAGCGCATCTCGCAGAAGGGAATGTGCAGGTAGAGGGAGAGAGCACCGGTCGGTTCCCCGGCCCACACGTCGCGCAGCGCCGGCCGCGGATCCATCGGGCGATAAGCAGTCTTGTGTGGATACGCGTAGACATATCCGCTGTATGGGCTGATCGTCGTTCTCATCGTTCTCCCCGGATCCTGTCCCAGGTTTTCGCGCGCCCCCACTGCGGCCGGTTCCGTATCGGTGGAGTGCGTTCCAGGACGAACTCGGCGTACGGGACGGTCCAGACGACCTCGTGACCGATCCGGTGGCCGGTGTGGCCGTCCTCGCCGTACGCGGTGCCGTGGTCGGAACAGACGATCGTGAAACATCCTCTGCGCCGGGTCATCAGGGCGAACAGGCGGCCGATGTGGCGGTCGACATACTCGAGAGCGGCGGCGTGGCTGTCCCGGGTGTCGCCGTGTTCCCGGCCGGCGCCCGGCAGGTGGAACCAGTTGGGCTGGTGGAGGGCGGAGACGTTAACGAAGAGGAACACCGGCTGGTCGCGGCCCCGCAGCACCTGCTCGGCCCGGTCGATCTGCCGCTCCAGCGAGTGACGAGAGGTGACGCCGAACTCGGGCGACCAGTGGCTCTCGGCGAACATGCCGGGCAGGGCGGAGCCGAGCGGAGTCCGCTTGTCGAAGAAGCCGACTCCCCCGACGCAGACGGTGTGGTAGCCGGCCTTGGCCAGCCCGGACGGCAGGTCGCAGGCGTCGAACACCCAGGTCCCGGCGGCGGTCGTCGCGCTTCCGGGGAACCGGGCCGCGAACGGGCGTGGATGGGGGCCGGGCTCGGCCGGAGTCGGGAAGAACCCCGCGAACATGGCGGCGTGCGCGGCATAGGTGAAGCTTCCCGGACTGTGCCGCCGCTCCCATCGGCCGCCGGGCAGCACCCGCGCCAGGCTGGGCAGCCGTCCGGCCTCGAGCAGCTCGGCGGCCACGTCGTACCGCAGGGTGTCCAGCGTGACCACCAGGATGTCGTGGCTGCCCACGATCATGTTCATGTCGCGCACGACATCACTCCCTCAGCACAGGTGAGCTCATTTTCGCCTCGCGAACCTTTCTCCCCGCCGTCGCGCCGGCTCTCCCCCATCACTGAGCTCCCGCCGGTCCGGGGGAGCTCGACGGTCCCAAGGCGCTCGCCGGTTTCGCCCTCCCACGCCAGGGCGCCGGGTCGGCTGCGCGTTCCCCGATCATTTCGCCGGTCACGCCACTCTCCGAGGTCACCGGGCACGTCGCTGCGCTTTCCACGTCGAACGGCGCTCGCCGGCCAGTCGGCAGGGCACCGGGCTTGCGCCTCGCCGGGCCGGACGGCGGACGCCAGCCGCGGGATACGGCGGCGATCTGTGTCGCATACGTGTCGAGGCCTTCGCCCGGCGTTCCTGGCAGCCCGGTCAACCCAGGCAGAAGATCGCCGAAAGCGTTGACTTCGGCGACGGCCATCGACCGCCGGTCGGTCCCGATCATCAGATCGACACCGGCACACAGGCTCCGCGGGAAACAGTCGGCCGCCTGGGCGCACACGTCCATCGCCCGCTTCCACACGCCGGCCCCCAGACGTTCGCGGAGTGCGGTGAGATCTCCTCGCGCGCCGCCGAGGTGCAGGTTCGTCATGGGAGTGCGGCTGGTGCGCACCACGACATGCGTTGGCGTTCCCGCGATCACGACGACCCGGAGGTCGAATGCCCGGCCGTCGAGCGATGCCTTGGGAAACCAGCGCTCGACGTGCAGCCCGTCGGGCGCCAGCCGGTCCACGATCGCGGCCACATCGGCCTCGTTTTCGTAGACCCGCACGCGCAACGAGTTGTACGGGAAGACGTCGCCATCCGACGCACCGCCAGACGGAACACCGCCGTCCAACGCGCCGGCGCCCGGCGCTCCGCGACCCCGGGCGCCGCCATCCGACAGGCCATCGTGCCAGGCGCCGCCGGGCCAGGCGACCGAGGTCACGGCCTTCACCCGGGTGGGGGACGTCTGGAGGGCGATCACTCCGGCGGCCGACGAGCCGTGGGCGGGCTTGACGAACACCCGCGTCCACCCAGTCGCGGCCATCTGGGCCCGCAGATCGCGGTAGGAGCCGATCGGACCGGGCAGCGCGGGCGGCACCGGAACGCCCGCGGCGGCGAGCCGCGCGTGGCAGATCCGCTTGTCGAACATGACGGCGATCTCGCCGATGTCGCCCAGCGGCTCGGCCCCCGGAGCGGTCCGGACGGCCTCGCCGATGCGCCGCAGGCCCGCCTGAAAGGCCCGGTACCAGGCGGCGCCACCACCGACCCTCGTCGGATCCCCGGGACCGCGCAGCAGCGCGTCGGTCCGCGCGTCCTCACCCGGCGAGTCGACCCGGACCAGGCTCCCGGCGGGGATCGGCACGTCGCCTCCGGTCAGCACGTCCCGCCAGGAGATCAACTGCGGCTCGGGGAGGCCCGAGCGGGCCGCCGCCGCGTGGAACATCGTGACCCGCCGGTCCCCCGGCGTGCCGACAACGGCGAATCGGACGCTCACTCCGAGATCGCGACGAAACGCCAATCCTCGCTTCGATCCCCCTGCTCGGAAAGGTTGATGTCGACGCCCGGCAGCGCCTCGCCGACCCGCTTGATCATTGTGTCGCTGAGATAGTGATGACGCAGGTCCAGCCTGCTCAGATGGGTGAGCGGCTGGCCGGTCAGCAACGCCTCGGCGCCGAGGTCGGTGAGCGAGCCCATCGACAGGCTCAGCGACTCGAGCCGGGCCACGATCGGCGCGACGGCGACAGCGGCGGCGATCTCGTCCTGGAACTCGCTGTTCTGCAGGCCGAGGTGCCGCAACGCCGGCAGCCGCGAGCCGGGCAGGATGTTCTCCAGGTCGGCCACGGTCACGTCGCCGCCGTAGCCCGGGACGCCGAACCACATCTCCAGATATTCCAGCGCGGGAAGGTCGGACTCTCCCACGGCGCGGACGAGGGCCCCGGGCAGGCCACCGGACTCGAAGCGGAGCACCTTGAGCGCGGCGTGCCGTACCGGATCCATGCCGAGGCCATCGCCGCCGCGGACCTCCAGCCGCTCCAGCAGCGGGAACGCCTCCAGCAGCGGCGTTATGTCGGACTGCTGGATCCCCGAGATCTCGGCCTCCTCCTGCGGATGTGCGCCGAGGAAGAACGTGCGGAGCGCGGGAAACCGCGCGGCGTTCCGCACGAAAAGGTCGATGACCTCGGCGGAGTCACTCTCGTAGGGGCTGTCCCAGCCGCCCACGATGAGCGTGGTGACGCGTGTGGTGTCGACATGCTCCAGGAACCGGGCGAAGTTGTCGGCGAAAGCGGCGTCCTCGCCGTCCATGTCGAACTCGCCGGCGAACAGCCGCCAGGCGGCGCTCGCCGGGTCCGGCGGGAAGTCCAGCGGCCGATCGGGCCCGGGGATCTGCACCACGGGCAGACCGGCGTACGTGTCGCGCAAGTCGCTGACATCCGAGTTGAACTCGTCGTAGTCCATGGGAGGTTCCTTCGCGCGGGAGGGGAGGGTGAGAAGGGAAGAAATCCGACGGATCATGTCTTACCAGAGCCGGGCGACACTCTCGTCCCCTTCCGGTTTCCTTGGCGGGTCATGATGGGCTGTATGGAACGCCCCACGGAACGCCCCACGGAACGCGGCCAGATTCCGCTCACGTCGCCCACCGGGCGGTGGGTCCTCCTGGCGACCGTGCTCGGGTCGAGCGTCGCGATGCTCGACAGCACCGTCGTCAACGTGGCGCTGCCGTCCCTGGCCAGGGATCTCGGCGCCGGCATGTCCGGCCTGCAGTGGACGATCAACGCCTACACGCTCACCCTCGCGGGGCTGATCCTGCTGGGCGGCTCCCTCGGTGACCGGTACGGCCGGCGCAAGGTCTTCGTGATCGGCGTGGTGTGGTTCGCGCTCGCGTCGGCGCTGTGCGGCCTGGCGCCCGACATCCCGGTGCTCGTGCCGGCCCGGGCACTGCAGGGCGTGGGGGGCGCGCTGCTGACGCCGGGCTCGCTGGCGATCATCCAGGCCAGCTTCCGGCATGACGACCGGCCGCGCGCGGTCGGCGCCTGGTCGGGGCTGGGCGGCGTGGCCGCCGCCGTCGGGCCGCTGCTCGGGGGCTGGCTGGTGGAGGCGGCCGGCTGGCGCTGGGTGTTCCTGATCAATCTCCCGCTGGCGGCGGTCGTGGTGGCGGTGGCCGTCCGGCATGTGCCGGAGACCAGGGACACCGAGGCGGCCGGGCGTTTCGACGTGCTCGGCTCGGTCCTCGCCGCGCTGTCGCTGGCGGGCGTCACCTACGGCCTGATCGAGTGGGAGACGGGGATCGCGGCGCTGGTCGCCGGGCTGGTCCTCGGCGCCTGCTTCGTGGTCGTCGAGGTGCGGCGCTCGCCGAACGCCCTGGTGCCGGTGGGGATCTTCGCCTCGCCGGTGTTCACGGCCGTCAACGTCGTCACACTGATCATGTACGCGGCGATGGGCGTGGTGTTCTTCCTGCTCGTCCTCCAGCTCCAGGTCTCGGCGGGCTTCTCCCCCATCGCCGCCGGATCGGCGATGCTCCCAGTGACGATCATGATGCTGCTGCTGTCGGCCCGCGCGGGAGAGCTGGCCAAGCGCATCGGCCCCCGCGTCCCCATGACGGCAGGCATTCTGACCTGCGCCGCGGCGCTGCTGCTGATGAGCCGCATCGGGCCGGGCTCGTCCTATCTGGTCGACGTGCTCCCCGCGGCGGCGCTTTTCGGCCTCGGCCTGTCGGCCGCGGTGGCTCCGCTGACCGCGACCGTCCTCGCGACCGCGCAGGAGCGGTACGCGGGCGTCGCCAGCGGCGTCAACAACGCCCTGGCCAGGACGGGCAGCCTGCTCGCCGTCGCCGCCGTGCCCCCTCTCGTCGGCCTGACCGGCGACGCCTACGACTCGCCGCCGACCTTCACCGCGGGATTCCGCGACGCCATGCTGATCAGCGCCGCCATGCTGGCCGTCTCGGCGGCGATCACGTTCTTCACGATCAGGACCAACGTCCTCGCCGCCGTGCCGGAGCCCGAGCGGCACACGCACTGCAGCCTTGACGCCCCTCCGCTGGAAAAGCGGGAATCCTCCTGAACGCAGGGTTCAGACAGCCGACGTGGCCGGTTCATGTGCTCGTGGAGCGCGTGTCCGAATCGCCGGGGACCATCCGGAGCATGAGAGCCTCGTCTGCCCTCCTCGCGGCGGCCGCCCTGACGATTCCCTCCATGATGACCGGTTCTCCCGCGCAGGCGAAATCCTGTTCCGAATTCCTCGCGGTGGCCTCGCCGTACGCGACCGTCAAGGGACAGGCGCACGCCGGGACGGTCACCCTGTTCCACGGCTTGAAGAAGATCAGGACCCTGTCCCAGGGCGCGGACGGCATCGCGGACGTCCCCGAGCTGAACGACGCCTTCGGCTCGGCCCTGGCCCGCGGCGACTTCGACGGAGACGGCTGCGCGGACCTGGCGATCGGCGCCTCCGAGGAGTTCTTCGGGCCGCCCGTCCCGGGAGCCGACGGCCACGGCGTCGTGCACCTGCTGTACGGGGGCGCGGGCGGGCTCAAGGGCGGCAGGACCGTCGACATCACTCATCTGGGACGGCGGTACGGCACCGACAGGTTCGGCGCGGCCCTGGCGGCGGGCGATCTCGACGGGGACGGCGACGACGAGCTGGTCGTCGGAGCCCCCGGCCTCGACGGGGGCGGCGGCGTCGCCGTGTTCGGCATGAAGGGCCGCAAGGCGTACGGCAAGGGCATGCTGATCACGCAGGCCACCGTGTGGGTGGGCCAGGAGCCGGGCGTCACCGACCAGTTCGGCGTGGCCCTCGCCACGGGGGATTTCGACGGCGACGGCAAGGACGAGCTCGCGGTGGGCGCGCCCGGCGACGGCGGCCTGCGGTTCGGCTCCGGCGTCGTGACGATCCTCAACCCGCGCAAACGGTACGCCGGCGTCTATACGCAGGAGAGCCCCAACGTGAAGGGCTTCGGCGAGAAGTGGGACGCCTTCGGCGCCGCCCTCGCCTCCGGCGACTTCAACGCCGACGGGCGGGACGATCTCGCCATCGGTGTCCCGGGCGAGGACCTGTCGCTGCTCCAGCGGGGCATGGACTACGGCGACGGTGCCGTCAACGTCCTGTACGGCTCTCACCGCGGGCTCACCGCCGTGGGCAGCGAGGTGTGGTCCCAGACGATCCTGGACGGCAAGCCCCGCTACTACGACCGATTCGGCACGTCCCTCGCGGCCGGGGACCTGAACGGCGACGGAGACGACGAGCTGGTCGTCGGCGTGCCCGGGGAGGACGCGGTCCAGGTGCTCGCCGGGACGCGCGGCGGCGGGCTGACCCGCAAGCACAACATGCTGGTCACCGGCCCCGAGGGGAGCGACTACGGCGCCTCGGTCGTGGTCGAAGGCGGGAGGCTCCTGGTCGCGGCCCCGGGGACGGGGCGGCTCACGGTGATCGGGACCACCGTGAAGAAGGGCTCCTACCCGGGCGTGCGGCCCGCCACCGCCCGCGTTCTCGACAAGGGCGGCAAGGACGACCTGTTCGGCTACGCGTTGACCTGAGCGGCCTCCGGCCCGTCCAGCCGGTCGGCCGCCCCGCGACGGCGCTTTCTCATCGCGTTTTACGCCTTCCGAGCGGATGACGCGCACTTCATCCCGCGGCGGGTGCTGTGGCGGGGTTGCGAGGCGGGACGCGGACTGCAACTGCTCGACATGCTGGCCTGCTGCTGGGGCAGTGCCCGCACCTCCAGCGGCAAAGCCGTCTGGTTCGAGTTGCCCACCATGGCCCGTAGCGGCGCCTGATACCCGCAACTCGCTGGCACCTGGGCGAGGAGAAGCGGCGAGAATCGCGCCCGGCGCGGTTCATTTACGCGGAAGGACGCGTCAGGCGTCCAGCTGGGGGTGGCCGGACGGGATCGCGAATCGGGCGGATGTCTTGGCGGGCGCGCCACGCCTGCTGATGTAGTCCAGGGTGCGGAACTCGGCCCGCATCTCGTCCGCTTCGACGCGGCACATGATGTAGCCACGACGCTGGTCGATGTAGGAGATGTGCGGGTTCTCCCGCAGCACCTGCGCGATCCGCGCCTCGTCCCGGTAGCCGTCGCCGTCGCTGGAGATCGACGAGGTGACGAGCTCCACGGCCGCCCGCGGGGATGAGGGGTCGTCGAAGTCGGGACGCAGTTCGGCCGCGTGGTGCATGTGGGCGTCCCCGGTGAGCACGACCGGGTTCGCTCCGCCGGAGGCGCGGATGCCCTCGAGGAGACGCGTCCGCTCGGCGGCGTACCCGTCCCAGGAGTCCATGTTCATCTCGTTGCCCGGGCCGGGCTTGAAGTCCCGCTGGGCCATCAGGACCTGCTGGCCGATGAGGTTCCAGCGGGCTCCCGAGCGGGCCAGGCCGTCGAGCAGCCAGCGGTGCTGGTCCTCGCCGAGGATCGTGCGCCGCTCGCTGAGGCGCTCGTCGCAACCGGCCCGGTCGCCGTCCTCGCACGCCTGGTCGTCCCGGAACTGGCGGGTGTCGAGGAGGTGGAACTCCGCCAGAGCGCCCCAGGAGACGCGCCGGTTGATCCGCATCGCCCCGCCGCGCGGCACGCTCGCCCGGCGCAGCGGCATGTTCTCGTGGTAGGCCTGGAACGCGTGGGCGATCCGGTCGCGGAACTCGGGGGCGTCGGTGCTGGACACCGGGCCGGCCCAGTTGTTCTCGATCTCGTGGTCGTCGAAGGCGACCAGCCACGGCGCGGCCAGGTGGGCCGCCTGCAGGTCGAGGTCGCTCTTGTACTGGGCGTGGCGCAGCCGGTAGTCGGCCAGCGACTGGCACTTGTTCCCGGCGAACGTCCGGACGGCGCCGCTGATCGCGGTGTAGCCCTGCGGCTGGTACTCGTACATGTAGTCGCCGAGGTGCACGACCAGGTCGGGCTCCTGCTCGGCGAGCCTGCGATAGGCCGTGAAGTACCCGTGCTCCCAGTGGGCGCACGCCGCGACCGCGAACGTGAGCGGCGTGAGCCCGACCGGGGTCGTCCGGGTGCGGCCGGCGGGCGACACGTGCCCGTCGGCGCGGAAGCGGTAGAAGTACTCCCGGCCGGGGTCGAGTCCCTCGACCTCGGCGTGGACGCTGTGCCCCGCGTCCGGCCGGGCGGTGGCCGTACCCGACTTGACGATCTCGGCGAACCGGTCGTCGGCGGCCAGCTGCCATTCGACGCCGACGGCCCGGCCCGGCATGCCGCCGAGTCCGTCCGGAGCGGTGGGATCGAGGGCCAGCCGGGTCCAGAGGACGACGCCGGTCGCCGACGGGTCCCCGGACGCGACGCCGAGCGTGAACGGGTCCTGCCGAAGCGTACGGCCGCGCGCTCCCTGCGGCAGGCCCGAGCCGGTGAGGATCAGACCGCCCGCACCGGCGGCCACAGCGGACAGGAACACTCTTCGTGAGGCATTCGTCTGCACGTTTCCAGTGCAACCGCCCCAGCCGACACGTACGGGTCGAGCCGATGACCTGTGAATCAAGCCGACGTGAACAACGGCCGCACGGGCGGACTCCGTACCCAGGGTGGCTGAACACAGCCCGTCCGGCGGCCGACCGTCACACCATCAGCCGGTGTGCGGCAAGCTCCTGAGACGGCCGTCTCCTGAGCGCTCCGTCTGTCCCCGCCCGAACGCCTTCCATCGGCCTGAACGCCTTCGTCAGCCCGAATGCCTTCGCCAGCCTGAAAGCGCCGACACGTTTCAGCGTCAATCGATCAGTCGGTCGCCCGCAGATATTCGAGCGCCCATTCGGCCTGCTCGGCTCCGTTGTCGTCGCCGAGCTCCCGGAAGCCCGCCAAGGCCTCCTCCGCTCGGCGGATCGCGTCGTCGCGGCGCCCGAGCGAGGCGAGGATCTGAGACTCGTAGAAGGCGAGCGTGGCGGTCTCCCAGGCCCGGTGCCCGGGGTCGGCCAGCGCGGGAAGGACGTCGCGGGCGGTGGCGATCGCCTTGAGCGCGGTCTCCTCCTCGTCGGCCCAGTAGAGCGAGACAGCGTGCCGCCGCAGCGTCCTGGCCTCACCGGCGTGGTCTCCGATCGCGCGATAGCGCTCGGCCGCGAGGGCGAATTCCGCCGCCGCCTCCGCGTCGCGGTCCAGCCGGTTGAGAACCTCCGCGACGGATTCGCGGGCAGGGGCGAAGTCGTCCGGCCGATCCAGCCCGGCCGCGGCCTGCCGGAGGTTCTCCAAGGCCTTCTCCAGGTCACCGAGGTCGCGCAGGGCCCTGCCCCGGACCCACGCCAGCGCGTCGCGCCGGGATTCGTCCTGGAGAACGGCCAGCGCCTCCTCGGCCGCCTCGGCGGCGGCGAGTGGCCGATCCGTCATGAGATAGGCGTCGCCGAGCGCGATCCGCGCGATCGCGGCCCGCTCGGTGTCGCCCTCGGCGGTGAAGAGCGCCACGGCCTCGATCAGGTCTTCGGCGCCCTCGGCGCCCCGGCCCAGCCCCACCAGCAGTTCACCCCGTTCGGTGTGGGCCGCCGCGCGCAGCCGGGGCTCCGTCCGCGGCGTATGCGCCACCGCCTCGCCGTACGCGCCGAGAACCACCTCGGGATCGAAGGGGCTCATGGTCAGCAGGTGCGCGTGGTCCATGGCCGCCTGAGCGAGGGAGCCACCGCCGCCCGCCGCGCGCAGCGCGTCACGCGCCTCGGCGGCCACCCCGGCCGCGTCGTCGGGGCGTGCCTCGGCGAGGCAGCGCGCCAGGAGCAGGAGCAGTTCGCCGCGCTCTGCCGGGGCCGTGAACGTGGACAGGGCCTCCTCCAGCGTGGCCACCGCGTCCGCGAGGCGACCGGCCGCGACGAGAGCCTGAGCCAGCCGGTGGACCCCCGCCTCCCCGTACGCGTGCGCGGTGGACTTCTCGACCATGGGGAGCCCCTCGTCGACCGATCCCCGCTGGCAGAGCAGCAGGCCGATTCGTCCCAGTGTGACCTGGCGCCGTGCCTCGTCGCCCGCCTCGGCGTGCAGTTCCGCGGCCCGTGCCCATTCGGCCTGGGCGGTGTCGAAATCCTGGCGTACGGCTGCCGCCAGCCCGCGGCCGTCGGCCAGTCGTCCGGCGAGAGCGGGATCCGCATCCCGGCCGCCTCCTTGCCCCGCACGCGCCTCGACCCGGGCCCACGCGGCCAGCGCCTCGACGTGCCTTCGCTCGGCCCAGCACCGCTCCGCCAGATCAAGCAGCTCCTCGTCGGTCGCGGCGGCCGGTGGCGGCTCCGGCACGTAGATGGGCGCCTCCACTCGGCGATCGTGCGGTGTCAGCGGCAGATGGCCGACGAGGGGCTGGGCGGCGAGGCGCTCCTCCACCTGGCGGCCGCGCTCCGTGGTCCCGTTGCGCCGGTCGAACCTCGACGCGAGCTCCCGTGCGGCCGCCGCCAGCTCGCCGCCCAGCTCCCGCACGCTCATGTCGCGACCCTGCCGGCGGATCGTCTGGTCTCCGTTGCCCTGCTCCGTGAGCCGGCGCAGCAGCAGGGCGGCGGAGCTCGCGAACCGCATGGCGGCGCTGGGATTGGGCGCGGTCTCGAACAGCGGCAGCTCGCGCTGCAGGATCTCCAGGCCCCTGGCCTCGTTCCCCGTGCGCGCGAGGAACTCCAGGTGCTGGCCGAAATCGTCGACGTTGTTCTTTTCGCCCTGGATGAGCCGGTACGCACGGCGATGGGCCGTCGCGGCCTCCTCCAGACGGCCCATTCTGACGTAGGCGGGCAGCAGTGCGGTGAGAATGCTCTGCGGCTGGACATGGCAGGTGAGGTCGCCGGCGACCACCGGAGCGGCCAGATCGACGGCGTCCTGGTCACGGCCACGCCAGATCAGATACTCCACCTTGCCGGTCGGGTCGCATCCCTCGCAGTCCGACATCGTGTCGCGCGGCGTGGTCTGCCACTTCTCGAACCAGCGGTCGGCGGCCTCCGCGTCCCCGACGTGCCGCGCCTGGGCGCAGCGGCCCGCGTACACCGCGTGCATGCCGTACCCGGCCGCGCCATAGCGCCGCTCCATCTCGTCGAGGACGTCGTGCGCCCGCTGGAGCGGGATCTCGGGAAACCGCTGGATGTCGCTGACGATCCACTTGAAATGCCAGTGGAGCTCGTGGACGTGCCAGCCCGAGAAGCGCCCGGGCTCGGCGTCGTAGTCGGCCAGGCAACGGGAGAACGTCGTGAAGCACTTGGCGTGCTCTCCGCCGTACTGGTAGGCCTCGGTCAGGTTCATCCGCACGCGGAACGCGAGCATCGGGTCCCGGAGCGCCTCCGCCGTACGCAGGACCTCCTCGAGGACCACGCTCTTCGCCTCGCCGTACGGCATGCCGTCGGCCTGCTCGATCAGCTGTTCCACCTGCTCGGACATGTCACTCCCTGCCTGCGACGGCCCAGTCGAGCAGGCCGAGGAACGAGCGGTTCAGCGCGGCCGTGTCCACTGCCCGCAGCGGGTGGTGGCCGTGCAGGAGCGCCATGCCGTACAACGCCTCGACCGCGGTCGCGGCGAGGGACGGGTCGGCGAGCCGGCTGACGCGCCGCACCAGCGGGTTTCGATGGTTGAGCACGAGCCGCGGCCGGTCGACGGCCACCGCCCGCTCCATGGCGCCGAGCACGTCGGCCCAGAGCCCGTCGCTCATGCCCTTGGCCTCGCGCAACTCGTTCTGGTGCTGGGCGGCCCGGCTGGTGAGATACAGCGCGGGCAGCGAGGCGGGGTCGAAGTCGCGTAACACGACCTCGCAGTCAAGAGGATCGAGGGCCCGGGAGGCGGCCGTGAGGAACGGACGGACCTCCAGCTCGGTGGCCGGGTCGACGGGGGCGAGCTGAGTGGTGAGCTCCGCCGGGTCAAGGCGCTCGACCCGGACCTCCGGCTCGATGCGCGGCAGCCGTTCCAGGATGTCGCCGTCGTAGACGTAGCCGCCGTTGAGCAGTCCGATTCCCTGCGCCCCGGCGACCGCCGAGAGCTGGCGGAACTCGTCGACGCTCGTCGTGTAGCGCCCACGGGGATGGCGCCGCCGGAACTCGGCGAGCGTCATCGCGCCGTCGCTGGTCTCGAACTCCAGCCAGCGGTCCACCAGCCGGAGCATGTCATCGTCGTGCAGCGCGAGAGCCTTGACCCCGAGGTGATGGAGACGCAGGAAGCCACGCAGCCGTGCCGGGTCGGTCTCGGCCAGCCGGACCAGCCATTCGCGCAACTGCGCGCCGAGGGCTACGCGGGTGCTCTCCAGCAGATCGTCCTCGTACAGCGCCTCCCGGCTGGCGGTCGGTCGCAGCTCGCCGGAGTCGACGACGCAGCGGGCGAAGAACGCCCAGTCGGGAAGCAGCCCTTCGGTGTTCTCCGCGAGGAGCATCCGCTTGAGGTAGACGCGGTGCGCGGCACGCACCGTCGGGTTCGCGGGGCTGGGCAGGAGCGTCCGATGGTGGCGAGCAGCGCGTGGACCTCGTCCTCGGTCAACCCGACGCCGCTGTCGTGCACCCGGATCACACCGTCCACCTCGACCCGGACGGTCGCCGGGGCGGCCGGATCGGCGGCCCGGCGCGCGGTGATCGCGTCGCAGGCGTTCTGCAGCAGCTCTCTCACATAGACGCGCGGACTCGAATACAGGTGACGGCTGAGCAGGTCGACGACCCCACGAAGATCAACCTGGAATGCCCTGTTCTCCTCGATATGCGTCACGGGAGATCACCTTAGCGGTGGTACGCACCGGTCACCGAACGGGATTTCAATCAGATCCGGTGACGGCTCCAGGGGGTCGGATCCAGCAAAATCGACAGCCGAGTCGCCGTAGCCGCCTCATAGGTAGGGCTTGAGGTAGGCGTTGGCCGCGCCGCAACCCAGGTAGTTGCGGACCGTGTGAAAGTCGAGCCAGTCGATGTTGCAGGCGACGTCGCGCTCGATCCCGTCGAAGTGGTCGCGCAGCGCGGGCGGGATCGCCGCGATGTCGTCCTTGTCGGCGATGTTGACCCAGCGGCGTACGCCCGGCGGACGGGTCCCCCGGCCCAGCGCGGGAACGGGCAGGAGCCGGTCGAAGACCACGTTCGCCATCGCGAGCGGGCTGCCGAACGTGATCAGCAGCTCGGTGGACAAATCGGGGTGCGCCCAGAACGCCTCATAGGTGACCACGCTGCCCAGCGAATGAGCGATCACCACGCGCGGCCGCCGCCTGCGGATGACGTCGGCCACCGTGTCGCGCGAACGCGTGCGGCGATCCCCTCCCCCGAGGTAGGCCGCGACCTCGGGACAGAAGTCCTCGGCGAACCTCACGGCATCCGGCCCGAGCCGGCCCAGCACCCACTCCGCGAGACGATGGGCGAGGCCGGTCAGCGACTCGCCCGCCGCCGCCGTGAACCGCCCGTCGAGCTGTTTGGCCCAGTCGGCGAAGACCAGCTTCGCCTCCGTTCCCATCTGCCGGGGCGCCTTCGCCGGGCCCGTGTGCAGATGGTGCGCGTAGTACGCGATCTCCGAGAAGTACCCGCCGGAGCCCGGCGCGCCGCCGGACAGCCCCCTCTCCAGGTAGCCGTTCCACTTGATCCGCATGGCCTCGGCCGCCCTGCCCGGAGAGCCGCCGCACTCTTCCAGGTAGTGGTACTTGCCGATGCCGTGAACCCCGACGATCGTGGTCATGGCCGGGCCTCGCCTCCGTCTCACGCCCATCTCACGCCTGTCTCAGGTCCGTCCGTGGCCGGATCCCGAAGACGTGCCGGATACCGGAGACACTGTGCACGAGGCCTGGAAAGGCGACAAGCCGAAGCCCGAATTGCGGGGATAAATCAGTTGATCGGGCATTGCGCCTGATCGATACCCTGAACTCAGAACTTCTTCAGAGCAGAGAGACGAGACCATGCCAGGCCCGTTGCACGTCCGCGGCTCCATCGTCATCCCGGAGGCCGAGCTGGGCCGGCGATTCTCGCGTTCCTCCGGGCCCGGCGGCCAGGGCGTCAACACCACCGACAGCCGGGTCGAGCTCAGCTTCAACGTGGAGACGACGACCGCGCTCGCCCCCGCCTTCAAGGCACGCGCCCTCGAACGCCTCGGCCCGCGGCTCGTCGACGGCGTCATCACGATCGCCGCCTCGGAGTTCCGTTCCCAGCTTCGCAACCGGGAGGCCGCCGAGCTGCGGCTGGCCCACCTCATCCGCGAGGCGATCGCGCCCCCGCCCAAGAAGCGCCGCCCCACCAAGATCCCGCGCGGCGTGGTCGAGAAGCGCCTGTCCGACAAGAAACGCCGATCCGACCTCAAGCGCCTCCGCCGCGGCGAATAGCGACACAGCGGTACGCCACTCGACCCGGCCGCTACACCGACACGTCGGCACAGTGGCACATCGGCACATCGGCACGGCCGCACGACGGCACGGCCGCACGACGGCACGACGGCACGACGGCACGTCGGTTTCGGCGGGCACGCCCGCCCCCCGCTACTACACAGGGCCGTTTTGTCCCTCCGCGAAATTGGACAAAAACGGTGATCGAAAAGCCTTGTGTAGTGAAAACGGCTGGCAGCCCTCATGCGGGGGTGGTGGGGTCGCGGTCCTGCATCTCCCAGATGTGGTCGATGACGTGCCACGTCATCCGGCGCACCGCGTACCGAGCGGGCCAGCCGCCCTCGGCGAGCGGGCCGCCGTCCGAGGGCCGGGCGAGCACCTCGGCGATCTCGTCCCGCATGGCGGTCAGAGCGGCGTCGTCCTTGAGCGGCTTGTGCCGGACGCCGATCTTCCGCGCGTAGGCCCGTTCCGCCTCCACGACGTGGTTGACCATGGTGTCCCGGTCCCTGCCGCCGCCGCGCGGGCCCTTGCGCAGCTCTTCCGGCGATCCGGCGGCCACCTCCTCGAAGACGGCCCAGGAGGCGCGCAGCAACGCGACCGCCCGCTCGGCCTCGGCCGCGTCCACCGGTTCGGCGTCGAGCCCGGGGATCGCGGAAGGCGCACCGAAGTCCGTGGTCGTGTCCCCTTTGACCCGCTCGACCACGGCCGGGGCGTCGGGAGCGAAGGCGAGGCCCGCCCGCTCCGCGATCAGGGCGTAGCGCGGGGCGTAGTCCTCCAGGGCGCCGAGCGCGAGCTCCTCCGACTTGCCGATCCGGCACCAGCCGGGCCAGTCGACGGAGCACGCGAA
>JBIOWF010000263.1:0-24017 GCA_044868295.1 Microtetraspora sp.
CGTGCCCGATCGTCTCGGCGTGGTCCCGATCCAGATCGCAGACGGCGGTCACCTCGAAGAGGTCGCGCCGCCGTGCCAGCAGCGGCAGGTAAACCACCTGCGCGGCCGTTCCGAGTCCCGCGATGGCGACCTTCACCTCGCACTCACCTCCCTGTGATCGTGTGGAACGTGCCAGTTCACGTGCATAGAGCCATCACCTCGTTCGCGGGTGTCTCCAGGCGGTGGACGCCGGGGCGGGCGGGGAGGAGGGCCCGGTCTCCCCGGACGACGGTGCGCGTATCGGCGCCCCACAGGATGAGGCCGTCCGCGTCGAGCGCGAGGAACTCGTCTCCGTGCCTGAGCAGGAGGGGGCCGTCGGGTGCGGCGGACACGGCGGTGCGCCCTTGGGCCAGCACCTCGACGACGGCGTCGGCGCCCGAGCAGAGGGGGTCGCCGAGCACCCAGGTCGTCGGGATGCCGGGCGGATGCCCCTCCTCGGGCCGGTGGAAGTCGCCGCCGACCACGACGAGGTCGTCCGACCAGGCCTGGCCCCAGGCGAGAGGCGCGCCGCCCGTGCGTTCGCCCCAGGTCCAGTGCCACAGCTCCGCCGTTTTGGGCCGGTGGGTCATCGGGTGCCGCCACGCGCAGCCGGCGGTGACCGGGTGGTTGATCGACAGGACTCCGCCCCTGTCCTGTATCGAGGATCCCCGACGAACGATCGTAGGTGAGCCGCACGGTGATGGCGGTGGTGCCCAGCGGCAGCTCGAACGGCACCTCCCTGACGGGCCGGTCGAGCCGGTCGTCGAGGGTCCACCGGCCGTAGTGGCGGATTAGGTGATCGGTGCCGAGATTCTCCACGACGGCTACCTTCCCCACGAAAGCGTGCGGCAACGGGTTCGCGCTGAGCTGATCGGGAAAAGTGCAACCAGTGGTAGGACATGAGTAGGGTCGGGCGTAACAGATGGAGCGGTTGAGCCGGGTGCGAGGGAGCGATTCCCGCGCCAGATGCGCCCGTCCGAGCGCGACCATGAAACGCAGCACGCTTGGAGGGAGTCGCGTGGCATCTCGGCAGGCCTGGATGAACAACCTCTTCACAAACACGGGGTCTTCGTCGTTCACCGAGTTTCTCGGCGCGCACGCGCCGGATCTGCTGTCGACCCGCGCGCAGGCGCTGGCCGCCCCGGTGGGCGACCAGATTCCGCACGCGACCACGATCGTCGCCGCGACCTGCGCCGGCGGCGTGGTGATGGCCGGTGACCGGCGCGCGACCTCTGGAAATATCATCTCCCAGCGGGACATCGAGAAGGTGTTCCGGACCGACGACTATTCGTGCATGGGCATCGCGGGCACCGCGAGCACCGGCATCGAGATGGCCCGGCTCTACCGTGTGGAGCTGGAGCACTACGAGAAGATGGAGGGCCGTTCGCTCTCCACCGAAGGTAAGGCCAACCGGCTGGCCACCATGATCCGTGGCAATCTCCCGATGGCGATGCAGGGCCTGGTCGTCGTGCCCCTTTTCGCGGCGTACGACCCGAACGTCGACGGTGGGCGGATCTTCGGCTACGACGTCGGCGGCGGGCCGTACGAACAGCGCAACTATCACTCGATCGGCTCCGGCTCGATCTTCGCCCGTGGCTCGCTGAAGAAGCTGTACCGGGAGAACGCCTCCCCTGAGGACATCGTGCTCACCTGCCTTCAGGCGCTCTACGACGCCGCCGACGACGACTCGGCGACCGGCGGGCCCGACCCCACGCGCAAGCTCTGGCCGGTGGTCGCCGTGATCACCGCGGACGGCTTCCGCAGGCTGCCGGACGACGAGGTCGCGGCCTATGTCCAGAGCATGCTGGAAGGCCGGATGAGCGACCCCGACGGCCCCACCGCCCCGCTGCGCTAATCAAGAGAGGATCACCACCGGTGTCCATGCCCTTTGGATATGCCTCACCCGAGCAGATCATGCGGGACAGGGCGGAGTATGCGCGTAAGGGCATCGCGCGAGGCCGCAGCGTGGTCGTCATCCAGTATGCCGACGGCATCCTGTTCGTGGCGCCCAACCCGTCCAAGGCACTGCACAAGATCAGTGAGATCTACGACCGGATCGGCTTCGCGGCCGTCGGGCGCTACAACGAGTTCGAGTCGCTGCGCCTGGCCGGCATCCGCTACGCCGACATCAACGGCTACACCTACAACCGCAGCGACGTCACCGGGCGCGGGCTGGCCAACCTCTACGCCCAGCAACTCGGCATGATCTTCAGTGAGTCGATCAAGGCGCTCGAGGTGGAGATCGTGGTCGCCGAGGTCGGGGAGAGCGCGGAGGAGGACCAGATCTACCGGCTCACCTTCGACGGCTCGGTCTTCGACGAGCAGGGGATGGCCGTCATCGGCGGCCAGGCGGAGGCCGTCGCGGGCCGCCTCAAGGAGCGCTACAGCGCCGGCCTGCCGCTGGCCGAGGCGCTTGACGCCGCCCTGTTCGCGCTCACCGAGCCGGGTGGAGATCGCCCGGCGGTCGGCCAGCTCGAGGTGGCCGTGCTCGACCGCAATCGCGAGCACCGCAAGTTCCAGCGGCTCGTCGGCCCGCGCCTCGAACGGCTCCTCGCGCAGGGTGCCGGGAAGCCGGCCGAGGAGCCCGAGCAGGCGGAGCAGCCTGAGCAGGCCGAGCCGCCCGCCGCCGAGACCGGCCCGCCCATCGGTCCCGAAGGCGAGATCGACACGGGTTCGGGCGGCTGAACCGTTCGTTGTCCGCGGCTGCCGTCCCATGCGGGCGGCAGCCGTGACAAAGATCACGGGTTTCACGCCGAACCGGACGGCCGTTTCGCTAATCTAATCCAGTTGTGACGACATTTGACCTTTTCCGGCGTGCCGGCGTCGCCGCCGCCGTCCTTGTTTCGCTGGCCGCCTGCTCAGGGAAGACCGAGGCCCCGCCCACGCCGACGGACTCCGTGACCGCGCCGCCGCCGTCCGCCGCCGCCTCCTCGCCCACTCCCGCGGGCTCGGCCAATCCGCCGGGGGCCACACCCGCCGCTTCGCCGAGCGCCGGGCCGGTGTTCGACTCGGCCCAGGACGACGACTGGCCGCCGATCTCCGGCAAGACGCCGCCCATCTTCGGGACCGTCTTCCAGTCCGACCCCGGTCACGACTTCACTCGCGGCATCAGCCCGAGCCGTGACGGGATCGTGCGGGGCGAGCTGCGGACGATGCAGGCCGAAGACGTCGTCGAGTACGTCCCGGTCAAGTGGGTCAAGGACACGAACGGCAAGACCGCCGGCCACTACGAGGGCCCGCCGGAGGGCGACGCGATGGCGTGGGCCGCGCCGATCGCCAAGAACGTGGTCTTCCTCAGCGCCTACGGCTGCGACGGCAAGGACCAGACGATCAACGGCGACGGCGTCGGGACCGAGCGCTGTTCCCGCGACAAGCTGATCTCCCGGGCCGACGACGGCGGCCTGTTCGCGCTCATCACGGTGAAGGGCTCGCAGATCGTCAAGGTGGTCCAGATCTACACGCCATGACAAAGGCGGCCATGATCTCTATCCGCGCGTCACTCTGGGGGAATAGGGTGAGGTGATGGATCGTCGCATATTCGGGCTGGAGAACGAGTACGGAGTCACCTGCACGTTCCGCGGGCAGCGCAGGCTGTCACCGGACGAGGTGGCTCGGTACCTTTTCCGGCGAGTGGTGTCCTGGGGCCGATCGAGCAACGTCTTCCTCCGCAACGGCGCACGCCTGTATCTCGACGTGGGCAGCCATCCCGAATACGCCACTCCCGAGTGCGACAACGTCGTGGAGCTGGTGACGCACGACAAGGCCGGGGAGCGCATCCTCGAGGGCCTCCTCGTCGACGCCGAGAAACGGCTCCGCGAGGAGGGCATCGCGGGTGACATCTACCTGTTCAAGAACAACACCGACTCGGCCGGCAACTCCTACGGCTGCCACGAGAACTACCTCGTCGGCCGGCACGGGGAGTTCGGCCGGCTGGCCGACGTGCTGATCCCCTATCTCGTCACCCGCCAGATCATCTGCGGCGCCGGCAAGGTGCTGCAGACGCCGCGCGGCGCGGTCTACTGCGTCTCCCAGCGCGCGGAGCACATCTGGGAGGGCGTCTCCTCCGCGACGACCCGGTCCAGGCCGATCATCAACACCCGGGACGAGCCGCACGCCGACGCCGAGCGGTTCCGCCGCCTGCACGTCATCGTCGGCGACTCCAACATGAGCGAGACCACGATGCTGCTCAAGGTCGGCGCCACCGACCTGGTGCTGCGGATGATCGAGGCCGGGGTCGTCATGCGCGACCTGTCGCTGGAGAACCCGATCCGGGCGATCCGCGAGGTGTCCCATGACATGACCGGCCGCCGCCGGGTGCGTCTCGCCAATGGGCGGGAGGCCTCGTCGCTGGAGATCCAGCAGGAGTACCTCGGCAAGGCGAAGGACTTCGTGGACCGCCGCGGGGGCGACGAGACCAGCAAGCGCGTCCTGGAGCTGTGGGAGCGGACCATCAAAGCGGTCGAGACCGGAGACCTGGATCTCGTCTCACGCGAGATCGACTGGGTCACCAAATATCAGATGATCGAGCGTTACCGGCGGAAGTACGACCTGCCGCTGTCCTCGCCCCGTGTCGCCCAGCTCGACCTGGCCTACCACGACGTGCACCGTAAGCGGGGTCTGTTCTACCTGCTGCAGAAGCGCGGCGCGGTCGAGCGGGTCGCGTCGGACATCAAGATCTTCGAGGCGAAGTCGGTTCCGCCCCAGACCACGCGGGCGCGGCTGCGCGGGGAGTTCATCCGCAAGGCGCAGGAGAAGCGTCGGGACTTCACCGTCGACTGGGTGCATCTCAAGCTGAACGACCAGGCCCAGCGGACCGTCCTGTGTAAGGATCCGTTCCGCAGTGTTGACGAAAGAGTGGACAAGCTGATCGCCGGAATGTGATCTCCTTACGTCGTTCGCACAGCGGGTTCGGGTAGGGTTACCCGAACCTTGCTGTCTGTCTGAGGAATCTCACATGCGTCGCCGTACGGCCGTACTCGCCGCCATACCTTTGTTGTTCGCCGCCGCCTGCGGGACCGCGCAGAAGAGCGACACGGCCGCCAGCGGCGGCACCGCAGCCGCGTCCGGGATCAAGGTCACGGGGGAGGCCAACAAGAAGCCGACTGTGACGTTCCCGTCCGGGAAGCCGCAGCTGACCTCGGCGTCGCTGAAGATCACGGAGGGCACGGGCACCGGCGCCAAGGACGGCGACGTCCTGATCGCGAACGTCACCGTCTACAACTGGGACGGCAAGGAGAACAAGTCGCCTGGTTCCGACTACGACGCCGGCAAGTCGGAGTTCGTCACCGTGGACGCTCAGCTGCCGAAGGCGTTGCATGACGCCCTGGTGGGCGCCAAGCCGGGCGGCCGGGTCGTCGCGGTGATCGGGAAGGACAACCTGACGGCCGAGCAGATCACGCAGGCCAAGCAGCAGGGCACCGACTTCACCACGTCCTCGCAGGTTCTGGTGGTCGACGTGGTCAGCGCCCCCGCCAAGGCGGCCCAGGGCGCCGCCACCGACCCCGGCATCGCGGGCATCAAGCTCGGCAATCCGGGCGGTGACAAGGCTCCGGCGCTGACCACGAAGACGACCGCCAAGGCGCCGAAGGGTCTCGTCGTGAAGACCGTGATCAAGGGGACCGGCCCAGCGGTGAAGGCCGACCAGACGGTGCTGGCGCACTACACCGGCAAGATCTGGGGCACGGACAAGCAGTTCGACTCCAGCTGGGAGCGGGGCGCGCCGACGACGTTCGCCCTCAATCAGGTCGTGAAGGGCTGGTCGCAGGGCCTCACCGGCGTGAACGTCGGCAGCCGGGTGCTGATCACCATCCCGCCGGACCTCGGTTACGGCAAGGAAGGCCAGCCCCAGGGCGGCATCAAGGGCACCGACACCCTCGTCTTCGTCGTCGACGTTCTCGGCGCCGCCTGAGCCTCATCTTCTCCTTGGAAGTCCGCGCGCGGGTGCGGCCGCACCCTCGCGCGCAAGGGCTTCCAACGCGGCCGTCCGGCCTCCGCTCCGCATCGCTGGTCACTGCCCGCAGCGGATCGGGGGCCAGGCGGCCGCCGGCGTTCAAGCGCCCATGCGGAGCGCCTAGACTCCGCCTGTGGGAAGCGACGATCTCGAGACGGTGGCCGCGCTGAACGATCCCGTGCGGCGCGCGCTGTATCGGTTCGTGGCCGCGCAGGGGCGCGAGGTGGGCCGGAACGAGGCGGCCGAGGCCGCCGGGATCCAGCGCACGCTGGCCGCCTTCCATCTCGACAAGCTGGTCGACGCGGGGCTGCTTGAGGCGGATTTCAAGCGCCTCACCGACCGGAGCGGGCCGGGCAGCGGCCGGCCCGCGAAGGTCTACCGGCGGGCCGGGGGCGAGCGCCTGGTGAGCCTGCCGCCCCGCGACTACCGCACGCTCGCGCTGGTCCTGGCCGAGGCCGTGGACCTGCTCGGCGGCGAAGAACAGGCCGAGGTCGCGGCCCGCCGCGCGGGGGAACGCCTGACCCGGGATCACGCGGGCGAGCCCCTGGACGCCGCGCTCGTCGAGCGCGGCTACGAGCCCTACCACGAGGGTGCTGTGACACGCCTGCGGAACTGCCCGTTTCACGTCCTGGCCGAGGAGCATCCGCTCCTGGTCTGCTCGATGAATCTGGCCCTTTGCCAGGGCATGCTCGCCGGTCTGGGGGAGGCCGGGCTGGAGGCGAGACTCGACGCCCGGCCAGGAGAGTGCTGTGTGGTCTTTTCTAAAAACAACGAGAGTTGACATAGAGGAGAATGGTGCGGAATGCTGGGCGCCATGCATCTCGCCCAGCTGAACGTCGGTCATCTTGTCGGCGCTATCGACGGCCCCGAGTTGGCCGACTTCGTCGCCGGCCTGGAGCCGATGAACGCCCTCGCCGATGCCGCGCCCGGATTCGTGTGGCGGCTCAAGGGTGGAGAGAAGCCGGCGGACACCGTCCAGCACGCCTACGGTGACCACCTGCTGATCAACTTCTCCGTGTGGGAGTCACGGGAGGCGCTCTGGAACTACGTCTACCGGAGCGCGCACCTGGGCTACCTGCAGCGCCGCCGCGAGTGGTTCCAGCGGGTGGCCGTGCCGTACTCGGTGATGTGGTGGATCCCCGTCGACCACACCCCCGGACTCGACGAGGGGATGGCCCGGCTGGAGTCGCTGCGGGCCGACGGCCCGAGCCCCCGGGCCTTCACCTTCAAGGACTTCCACGAGCCCGTCGGCGCGTGACGAGTCGACCGTCCAGCCGGCGACGCCGACCGAGCGGGCCGCCCGCACCTCGATGAGCGGGAACGGTCCATCCCGAATCGCTTTCACCTTTGACTGGGAGACAACAGGATGACAGTCATCTCTTCCGGAAGCGCCGGCACCGACGACACCTTGGTGAAGGCGGCCCAGGTCCTGCGCACGCTCGCGTTCGACGAGGAACTCAAGTGGCGGGTGCCCGCGGACCCGGTGCTGGGGCGAGCACCCCCAGCGCCTGTTTCAGGCACTGGTCGACGCCGCCTCCTGAAGGACGGTCCGGGAGGTCGACTCACTCGCCGTCCATCTGTACCGGACTGCCCGCGCGTGCCGAGACCCGGCCTATTTGCGCAGCAGCGCGGCGGTGTGCCGCCCCGCCGCCGCGGACGCCAGGAAGCACGCCAGGTCCTCGTCCAGGCCGCGGCCCATGGTGGAGAGCCTCACCGGCGAGTTCCGCAGCGCTTCGAGCAGCCCGGCCACGGACACCCCGACCAGCTCGTGCCGTACGGCCAGGGCACGCGCCTGCTCCCGCACCCGCCGCCCGAAGTCGCCGGGCAGCTCCGGCACCACCACCTGGGCGGGAGCGAGCGCGACCCGCCCGTAGGCCGTAAGGGAGTGGTGGGACACCCCGACGTGCCGCTCCCGCAGGTCGCCCTCACTGACCCGCAGCGCCGCGACGGGCCGCCCGTTCAGCACCGCCGCCGCGTTCACGGCCTCTCCCGCCGAGACGCCGGAGAAGCCCCACCGGGTGCCCGTCCCGAGATTGCCGGGCCCCTGAGTGACGATCGCCACGTCGGCGTGGAGCACGTGGCGCGCGGCCAGCAGCCCGGTGTGGAGGGTGACCGCCTCGACGTCACCGCCGAACGCCTGCCCCACCGTGACCACCCCGCACAGCCAGCCCGCCTCCCTCAGCCGGGCCGACGACATGGAGAACCACGAGGGCAGCGCCCCGCCGTCCGGCATCACATAGGCGACCCGTACGCCACCGAGACCGTGCTCGTAGAGGCCGCAGAGGATCGCGGGGAGCGCCGAGTGCAGGTCGGCGATCACGACGGGCATGCCGTCGACCGAGTCCGCGTCCTTGAGGAGTGAATGGTGCGGGGAATCCTGCTCGTCCGCGCCGAGCACGGTGACCTGCAGCGGCGTGTACCGGGCCTTCACCAAGTGGCCGGGACCGGAGGGATCTTGCGGCAATCGGTCCGGAATGGCCACCACCATGGCGTAACCTCCCGTACCGAGGCCCATCGCGAGCGCGGTCGTGTTCAGCAGGACCGTGTCGCCGGCCTCGGGACGTCCCACGAGCGGAGGGTAGGCCAGCGCCCGGCATGTGCCGCCTTCCGGGTCGTCCAGCTCCACGTCCAGTTCGAGTGCCCCCGGCCACTCGCGCCGGACCCTGCTCACTGTGCCCTTTCGCCATCTGATCACGTCGCAAAGGGTAGCGTTCACCTGGGGAGCGGCGGACTCGACCAGAAAGGATGGAGGGCGGGCCGATGTCGCGGCGCAAGACCGAGCGGTTGCTGAATCTGGTGATCTGCCTGCTCGCGACTCACCGGCCGTTGAGCGCAGAGCAGATCAGGCACGCCGTCCCGGGATACGACCCGGAGAACGACGAGGCCTTCCAGCGCATGTTCGAGCGCGACAAGAACGAGTTGCGTGAGATCGGCATCCCCGTCGAGGTCCACAAGGACCCCTGGGAGGAAGATCCGGGCTACCGGATCGTACGGCAGGCCTACGAGCTGCCCGAGATCACCCTCGAACCCGACGAGGCGGCCGTCATCGGCCTGGCCGCGCAGGTCTGGCAGCGCGCCAGCCTCGCCGAGGCGGCCGGCGGCGCCCTGCTCAAGCTCCAGGCCGGAGGAGTGCGGACCGACCAGGTCGAGAGCACGCTCGAACTGCGCGTCGACACCCGCGACCCGGCGTTTCCCGCGCTGTGGGAGGCCGTCACCCACCGGCGCGCCGTCAGGTTCGGCTACCGGTCGGCCGCCGGCGAGTCGGTGCTCACCCGCGTCGTCGAGCCGTGGGGCGTGGTCAGCCGCCGCGGCCGGTGGTACGTCGTGGGTCACGACCGCGACCGCGGCGCCTCCCGGGTGTTCCGGCTGAGCCGGATCGTCGGCGACGTCACGACGGTCGGCAGGCCGGGCACGGTCACCGTGCCCGAGGGCGTCGACCTGCGGGCCATGGTCGCCTACGGCGGCGAGGAGCAGGGGCCCGAGCGGACCGCCCTGCTGAAGGTACGGCAGGGCACCTGCCAGGGCCTGCGGCACCTCGCGCGGGCCATACGATCCGGCGTCGGGTCCGGCGTCGAGTCCGGTGACGGCTCCGGCGCCGTCTGGGACGAGGTCGAGGTGCTCTTCACCGATCCCGAGCGGCTGGCCGGATGGATCGCCAGCCTCGGGTCCGACGCCAAGATCGTGGATCCGCCGGACGCGCGCGAGGCCGTGATCCGACGTCTGAAGGGCGCGCTGCAATGAGCTCAGATCGGCTGCCCCGGCTCCTGGCGCTGGTGCCGTACCTGATGTCACACCCCGGCGCGCAGGTCCCCGAGGTCGCGCGGCTCTTCGGGCTGTCGGAGAAGCAGCTCATCGACGACCTCCAGCTCGTCTGGATGTGCGGCCTGCCGGGGCACACGCCCGGCGACCTGATCGACGTCTCGTGGGACGGCGGTGAGATCACGATCGACAACGCCGACACGATCGCCCGGCCGTTGAAACTCGGGGTGGACGAGGCGAGTGCGCTGCTCGTGGCCCTGCGCATGCTCGGCGAGCTGCCCGAGTTCAAGGACCGCGACGTGCTCGGCAGGGTGATCGCCAAGCTGGAGCGGGCGGCCGGTGAGGGCGCCGCGACCGTGAGCAGCCAGGTCCAGGTCGAGATCGGCGCGGCGCCGGACGCGCACGCCGTGATCGCCGACGCGGCGCGCCGGGGCAGACGGCTCTCGCTGCGCTACTACGTTCCCGGCCGCGACGAGATCACCCCGCGAGAGGTGGACCCGCTCCGGGTGGTGCTGGTGGACGGGTGGCACTACCTGGAGGGATGGTGCTACCGGGCCGAGGCGATGCGCATGTTCCGCATCGACCGGATCATCGAGGTGGAGGTCCTGGACGTCGCGGCCGATCCCCCGGAGGAGGCCGAGCCGATGGACGTCACCGGCGGCGTGTTCCGGCCTTCCGACAGCGACGAGCTGGTCGAGCTGGAGCTGACCCCCGCCGGTCGCTGGGTCTCCGAGTACTACCCCTGCGAGGAGGTGACCGAGCTCGGCGAGGGCCGGCTGCGGGTCACCCTCCGGGCCCGGGACCAGTCCTGGCTCGTACGGCTGGCGCTCCGGCTGGGCGACAGCGGCCGGGTGGTCTCACCCGCGTCCCTGACCGAGTGGGTGCTGGAGAGGGCCCAGGAGGCCCTGGCCAACTACGAGTCCGCCGGCTGATTCCGGTTCTCGTCCGGGCTCTCGGTCGTGTGCCGAGTCTGGTTCTCGGTCCATGTGCCGGGTCCCTGTTCCGAGGAGGCGGCGCGCAGCGCTCCTTCCGCCACTACGCTTGCCGCATGACGTGGATCTTCGCTGCCGTCGCCCTGGCCACCGCGGGCCTCGTCGTCCTCGGCGTTCTCACGGTCCGGGTGTTCATGGCCGCACGCGTCCTCGGCCGGGAAATCGGCCGGACCAGCCAGAAGATCGGCTCCGCACGAGATGAACTCGGCGTGGAGCTGAGCGCAATTCGTCCGCCTCAAGGGTGAAGAGCACTGCCTGAGCAGCGTACGATCGGGGCTGAGGTTGCACGTCGCCCCGCAAGAAGGATGTCGTCATATGTTCTCGCAACTGGGTGTTCCCGAGCTGCTCATCATCGGAGCGGTCTTGATCTTCCTCTTCGGCGCGAAGAAGCTTCCCGACACCGCGAGAGCGCTGGGGCAGTCGCTGCGGATGTTCAAGAAGGAAACCGCCAAGATGAACGATGACGACGAGACCACCGTCGTCAAGGCGCAGGCCGAGCCGGTTCCGCCGCAGCCGATCACCGCGACCGCGACGCCGTCGGCTGAGGAGCAGATGCGCGCGCTGCAGGAGGAGAACCAGCGGCTGAAGGCGGCGGCCGAGCCCACCGTCAACGGTGTTCCGCTGTCGCAGGCGCAGAAGGACCAGCGGTCCAGCTGAGCTCTTCGGCTTGCCTCTCCCTATAAGGATCACCTAGATGGCGCTGCTGAAACGGTCGAGCCGGCAGGCTCCCACTGACGATGACGGACGAATGTCCCTCATGGAGCACGTGCGGGAGCTGCGTAACCGGCTGGTCAAGATCATCCTTGCCATCATAGCGGGGACGATCATCGGTTTCGCCTTCTTCGACCCTATCTGGGACTTCATGACGGGACCGTTCTGCCGGCTTCCCGCGGCGTACAAACTCGACCATCAGCAGTGCACCCTGGTCGTGCACGGGGTCCTGGACGGATTCTTCATCAACCTCAAGGTCGCGGCGATGTTCGGGCTCGTCGTCACCTCACCTGTCTGGCTCTACCAGATCTGGGCCTTCGTGACGCCGGGCCTCTACCGGAACGAGAAGCGCTACTCCCTGGGCTTCCTCGGCATGGCGGTTCCGCTGTTCGCCGCGGGCGCCGCTCTGGCGTACCTCACGATGGACAAGGGCCTGGCGCTGCTGTTCTCCTTCGTCCCCGACAACGCCGTGCCGCTGCTGGACGTGGGCGATTACCTCTCGTTCCTGCTGCTGATGCTGGTCATCTTCGGGGTCTCGTTCCTCATGCCGCTGCTCATGGCGTTCCTCAACGTCATCGGCGTGCTGAAGTACGCCACCGTGGCCAAGCACCAGCGCATGGTCGTCTTCCTGCTGTTCGTCTTCGCGGCGATCGCGACGCCGAGCCAGGACCCCTTCACCATGCTGGCCCTCGCCCTGCCCATGGTCGGCCTGTTCTTCGTCGCCGAAGTTTTCATGTACTTCCACGACCGCAAGAGAGACGCCGCGGACGCGGCGCATGCGCTGGCCATCGAGGAAGAGCTCGACGGGCCGCGGTCCACGTCCCTGGACTCGCTGGATTCCCGGGACTGACCCGGGCCGGCGCGGCGGCGGCCGTCCGGCGAATGCTCAGCGTGACCCGCGATGTCGCGGACGTGATCGCCTGCGCGGCCGGAGAGCGAATCGGCCCGGCTCCGGTGGCAGGCGCTGTCGAACCGGCGCGCCGTACGTGCGGACACCCTGAATCTACTTTGTAAAGGTCTGCGCTGAGGGACCGTCCGGAATCCGGTTATCGGTAGGGTTGACCCATGAGCACGCCTGCGGAACGCTACGCCGCCTTCCGTGAGCAGCAGGCCGAAAGCGGGCCCGCACTCACCTCGTTCCGTGGTCTCTACGACTTCGAGCTGGACGAGTTCCAGCTCGACGCGTGTCAGGCGCTGGAGGCCGGAGACGGCGTTCTCGTGGCCGCGCCGACCGGGTCGGGCAAGACCGTGGTGGGCGAGTTCGCCGTCCATCTGGCCCTGGAGCAGGGCCGCAAGTGCTTCTACACGACGCCGATCAAGGCGTTGTCCAACCAGAAGTACAACGACCTCGTCCGCCGGTACGGCCCGCGGAAGGTCGGCCTGCTGACCGGCGACAACAGCGTCAACGGCGACGCCCCGATCGTGGTCATGACCACCGAGGTCCTGCGCAACATGCTCTACGCCGGGTCCGACACCCTCACCGGGCTCGGTTACGTCGTGATGGACGAGGTGCACTACCTCGCCGACCGCTTCCGCGGCGCCGTCTGGGAAGAGGTGATCATCCACCTGCCCGAGTCGGTGCGGGTCGCCGCCCTGTCCGCGACGGTCAGCAACGCCGAGGAGTTCGGCGAATGGCTCGGCGAGGTCCGCGGCGACACCACCGTCATCGTCGACGAGCACCGGCCGGTCCCGTTGTGGCAGCACATGCTGGTCGGCAACCGCATGTACGACCTGTTCGTCTCCGACGACGACGACGAGGCCGGTGTGAACAACGGTGCGGGCGGGCCGCACCCCCTGCGGATCAACCCCAACCTGATGCGGATCTCCCGCGACGAGTCGCGCCTGGCACAGACGCGCGGCAAGCGCGGCTACTCGCGGCCCCGGCGGACGGGCGGCCCCAGCCGGGCCGACGTCATCGAGAAACTCGACGCGGAGGGGCTGCTGCCCGCGATCACCTTCATCTTCTCGCGCGCGGGCTGCGACGCCGCGGTCATGCAGTGCGTGTACGCGGGGCTGCGCCTGACCACGGACCGAGAGCGGCACGAGATCCGCCAGATCGTCGACGAGCGGACCGCGCACCTGCCCGACGGGGATCTCGCCGTCCTCGGCTATCTGGAATGGCGTGACTGCCTGGAGCGCGGCCTCGCCGCCCACCACGCGGGCATGCTGCCCACGTTCAAGGAGGTCGTGGAGGAGCTGTTCACCAAGGGCCTGGTCAAGGCGGTCTTCGCGACCGAGACCCTGGCGCTCGGCATCAACATGCCGGCACGGTCGGTCGTCATCGAGAAGCTCGACAAGTGGAACGGCGAGACCCACGCCGACCTGACGGCGGGGGAGTACACCCAGCTCACCGGGCGGGCCGGCCGGCGTGGCATCGACGTCGAAGGCCACGCCGTCGTCGTCTGGCAGCCCGGAATGGACCCGATCGGCGTGGCGGGCCTCGCCAGCACCCGGACCTACCCGCTGCGCTCCAGCTTCCGGCCGTCGTACAACATGGCGGTCAACCTCGTGGGGCAGGTCGGCCGGGAGCGGGCGCGGGCCCTGCTGGAGGACTCCTTCGCCCAGTTCCAGGCCGACCGGGCCGTCGTCGGGCTCGCCCGCCAGCTCCGCAAGGCCGAGCAGGCTCTCGACGGCTACGCCGACGCCATGACCTGCCATCTCGGTGACTTCCAGGAGTACGCGGCGATGCGGCGGCGGCTCTCCGACAAGGAGGCCGAGCTGTCGCGCCAGCGGGGTGCGGCCCGGCGGGCGCAGGCCGTACAGTCCCTGGAGGTGCTCAAGCCCGGCGATGTGATCCGCGTGCCGGGCGGGCGGCGGGCGGGCCTCGCCGTCGTGCTCGACCCGGGCGTCAACCTCCGCGGTGAGGGCCCGTCGCCGCTCGTCCTGACTGCCGGAAAGCAGGTCAAGCGGTTGTCGTCGGCGGACTTCCCGGTCCCGGTCGAGCCGGTCGAGAAGATCAGGATCCCCAAGGGCTTCAACGCGCGCTCGCCCAAGGAACGGGCCAACCTCGTCTCCACGATGCACGCCAAGCTCGGCGACCGCGACCTCGGCAAGCCGGTACGGGCCCGGGACCACGCCACCGAGGACGAGGAGATCACCCGGCTCCGGCGAGAGCTGCGCCAGCACCCCTGCCACGGGTGCGACGAGCGGGAGGACCACGCGCGCTGGGCGGAGCGCTACCACAAGCTGCTGCGCGAGACCGAGGCCCTGCGCCGCCGGGTCGAGGGCCGCTCCCACGTCATCGCCCGCACCTTCGACCGAGTCTGCGGCGTGCTCGACCAGCTCGGCTACCTGCAGGGCGAGACCGTGACCGAGGAGGGGCGGCGCCTGGCCAAGCTCTACACCGAGCTGGACCTGCTCACCGCCGAGTGCCTGCGCGCCGGGCTCTGGGACGACCTCGACGCCGCCGAGCTCGCCGCCTGCGTGTCGTCGCTCGTCTACGAGGCCCGGCAGTCCGACGACGCGCGCAGCCCGAAGATCCCGGCGGGCGCCGCGAAGGAGGCGCTGGCCTCGATGGTGCGGCTGTGGGGCGAGCTGGAGGGCATCGAGGAGGACCACGGCCTGTCGTTCATCCGGGAGCCCGACTTCGGCTTCGCCTGGCCCGCCTTCCGGTGGGCCAGAGGGCACAGCCTGGACGCCGTGCTCAACGACGGGGACCTGGCGGCGGGCGACTTCGTCCGCTGGGTGAAGCAGCTGCTCGACCTGCTCGGTCAGCTCAGGGACGCGGCGCCCAAGGGAAGCAGGGTCAGGGAGACCACCGTCCACGCCATCGACGCGATGCGCCGCGGCGTCGTCGCCTACTCCTCCATGAACTGACCGCCCGGTCGGGCTCTCGGCGGGTGCGTCAGGAGGTTCGCGTCGTTCTCGCTCCCGGCCGAGCCCCGAAACCATGGCCATGGCTGACGGGATGGGCACCACGTGGAGAACTCCGTCGATGGGCTGCATTTCGGACAGCGCGGTCCAGCCTTGGAAGGTACGGAAGGCGGAGCACATGACGGTGGACGGGAACTCGTCGACTTCGGTGCGATAGGCGCTGTCCCACGGGTCGTAGGCCGACCAGTTTCCAGCGAAGACATGACGGAAGACCTGCTGGTAGGCGGGCAACAACCACCGCTCGACAGAGCCGGAGCCGGTGTGGGCCGACAGCCCCTGGGAAGACGAGCCAGGTTCCCGGCGGCGGATGCGGTCCGGATAGGCGGTGTCGCGGGTGGGGTCGAACCGCACCCTGCCCTCGGACTCATGACGCCAGAACGAGTTCAGGAAGGACCGGACGGTGACCATGTTGTCGTCTTGGCGGGCCTGCATCTGCGGCTTGGACCAGTAGACCGGATAGATCTGCGGCTTACTGGAGGCCAGCCCACCGAAGACGTCGTCCGCTGGGCCCCGATAGGTTCGTGAGAAGTCGTTGATCTGCAGATAGGTGGCCAGTTCGGCGTCCCACTGTTCAGCACGCTCGCGGGGGAACGTGCCCTTGACGACCGCGCAGCCGCGGCGGCGGATGGCGGCGATGGTGTCCTCGGGCACGGCATCGGCGGCGATGCCGGCGAACTGTACGACGGGGAACAGGCCGCGGCCGGCTTCGCGTTCGGCGACCACGGCGGCGACCTCCGCGCGGATGGCCTCTTCAACCTCGGCGAGGGCCCCGGCGGGATCCCCGATCCGCGCACGCAGCTGCGCCTTGGTGTCGGCGATCGCCGCGGGCAAATCGGATGTCAACTGGGCCGCGCTGGCCGAACGTCGCCTGGGCGCGGGGACACACGCCGCCAGCTTCGTCTACCTTCACATCGGCGCAGGGCTGGGCATGGGGCTGTACATCGGAGATCAACTCGTCCGAGGCGCGCACGGCAACTGACCTGAACTGGTCCGAACCGAACTAAACTGACCGCCCGGTCAAGACATTGTAGTGATCAGTTCGCGCACAGTAACTTCACGGGAAGATTTACGGGTGATCGCAGCGGAAATCTGTCTGAAATAAACCCTCGCTGTACCCCGCCCCCTGGAGGTAGGGATGTTCGCACTCCTCGCCGCACTGTTCTTCGTCGCAGCACTCGTGTTCGCCATCGGCGGCTGGGCCGTCGGCGCCGTCGTCACGGTGACCACGCTCGGCACCGCCGGCCTGCTCTTCCTGGCGCTGCACCTCGGTGGGTACGGCACCACATGGAGCCTCAAGAAGTAACAACCAGCGGATCACAGACGGAACGCGGGGCGCGTCCGGGGAAGGCGCCCCGCGTTCCGTCATGCGAGAGCGAACCGCGCTCCCGGATGTGCTCAGTCAGGGGCGGTCGAGGGCCGACAGAAGCCGGTTGAGCGGGCTGTCCAGGCCGTACCGGTCGGCCAGGGCGACGAGCCGGTCGGGGTCGGCGGGCTTCGCCGGGCGGGCCAACTCGACGTCGGGGATGGGAACGTCGTGAGCCACCTTGACCACGGGCGGGGCGACGTTCAGGTAGTCGCGGGCGGCGGCGAGCTTGGCGCGCGCCCCCGCGGGGAACCCGTCGGTCACACCTCCGTCCAGGGCGGTGAGGAGGTCGTGGAGGGAGCCGAAACGGGTGATCAGCGCGGCCGCGGTCTTCTCACCGACCCCGGCCACGCCGGGCAGCCCGTCGCTCGGGTCGCCGCGCAGTGTGGCGAAGTCGGCGTACGCGCGGCCCGGAATGCCGTACTTCTCCGCGACGAAGGACTCGTCGACCAGCTGGAGGTTGCGAATCCCCCTTGCTGTGTAAAGGACGCGGCACGGTTTGGAGTCGTCGACGAGCTGGAAGAGATCGCGATCGCCGGTGACGATGTCGACCGGGCCGCTCGCTCCCGTGGCGAGCGTGCCGATGACGTCGTCCGCCTCGTAGCCCGGCACTCCGACGCGGGCGATGCCGACCGCGTCGAGGATCTCCTCGATGGCGGGAATCTGCGGCGCGAGCGTGTCCGGGATCTCTTCCTCGCCAACGCCCCCGCCGGCCGCGAGGCGGTGCGCCTTGTAGGTCGGGATCGCCGCCACCCGGAACGCCGGGCGCCAGTCGGCGTCCATGCAGGCGACGAGCTCCGTCGGCGAGTGCTGGCGGACCAGCGTGGCGATCATGTCGATGAGCCCGCGTACGGCGTTGACCGGCATGCCGTCCGGCGCGGTCATCGACTCGGGGATCCCGTAGAACGCGCGGAAGTAGAGCGACGGGGTGTCGAGAAGCATCAGCACCCGTCCATTGTCCCGCCCCTCGGGGTCGGCCGCGAGGAGATGGGTGACGCCTCTGTTCCCGCCCTGTAGATCTATTGCCTCCTGCGGATCTATTGGCCCGCCCTGCGGACGCCGACCGCGAGGAGGCAGGTGTCGTCCTCCGGATTGGACCCGCCGATCGCCTCGATCAGCAGATCGAGATGCGCGTCGAGGTCGTCGTTCGCGACGATCTCCTCCGCGGCCCGCAGTGTGAGGGCCAGGCCGTCGTCGATGTCGCGGGTGCGCCGCTCCACCAGGCCGTCGGTGAACATCAGCAGCAGGTCGTCCGGCTGCAGGTGGATCTCGGCGACCGTGTAGGGCAGATCGTTCGCCGCGCCCAGGACCACGCCCTGCGGCGCTCCGAGCTGGCGGGCCGTACCGTCCCTGACGAGGACGGGCGCGAGATGACCGGCCTGCGCCCAGACGAACTGCCCGGTCGCCGGGTCGAAATGGCCGACGACGACGGTCGCGGTGGTGTCGTCGAGCCGGCTGAGCACGAGATCGTTCAGCCACGACAGCAGCCGATCGGGGGACGCTCCCGTCATGGACAGCCCCACCAGCGCGTGCCGCAGCTGGGCCATCTGCGCGATCGCGGGCAGCCCGTGCCCCGACACGTCGCCGACCGCGAGCAGCACGCGGCCGTCGGGAAGCGGGGTCGCCTCGTACCAGTCGCCGCCGAGGCTGGGCGCCTTCTCCGCGGGGACGTAGCGGACCGCGATGCGCGCGTGCGGCAGATCGATGAAGCCGCCGGGTCCGGGCAGGATCGCGTCGCGCAACGCCAGCGTGATGTGGCGCTCCTCAGCGGCTCGCTCGCGCACCTCGAGCAGCTGCTTTTTGGATTCGGACATGATCCGCTCGGCCCGGCGGCGGCCTGTGATGTCCTGGACCACGCCGTGCACGCCCGACGGGGCGGGTTCGAGCACGGCCCGCAGGTGGCGGATCTCGCCGTTCCTGCTGATCCGGAACTCGGCGTGGACGGGGCCCACGCCGTGGGTGACCCGCCACAGCAGGTTGTCGAGCACGTGCCGATCCGAGGGCTCGGCGTGCAGCGCCAGATCCTGCAGGCGGATCGGACCCTGCGAGACGTCCCGGCTGAAGATGACGTACATGTGATCGGACCATGTGGTCTCGCCGGTGTCGACGTTCCACTGGCTCCAGCCCATGTTGCCCAGCCGCTGCACGTGCGCGAGCAGCTCGGCGTCGAGGCTGCGATCGAGCTGGGCACGCAACTGCTGCACCATTTCCGCCGCCGTGAGGGGAGCCGTAAGCGGCGCGGTACCGGGGAGAAGGCTCGGTTCGCGGTAGTTCGGGGGGAGGGGTGGCTCGGCGCCGCCCACTACGCCGACCATGTTTGGCGTTGCTCCTCAAAACTGCATGTACTGGAACGAAGTGGAAGCGGACAGTGATCGTCCTAACGCGGAGCGTAGCATTCGGCGGCCATGGTCGTGTGAGCTTCCCGGCATTGGACGGCGACGATGAGTCGCGCGGCCGGTCGCGCGGGTCAAGCGGCCGGCCGCGGGCGCACTAGATTGTTCCCGTGACGACGACATCGCTCTATCCCGCGACGCGCCTCGCCGACGTGCGGGAGGCCACCACCCGCTCCGGGCTCGACGCCCTGCTGCTGACCCCAGGCCCGGATCTGCGCTATGTCACCGGCTATCACGCGCACGCCCTGGAGCGGCTGACGTGCCTTGCCGTACCGGTCCGGGGGGAGCCGTTCATGATGGTGCCCCGCCTCGAACTGGCGGCCGCCGAGAGCTCGCCCGCCGCCAGGCTGGGGATCGAGTTCGTCGCATGGGACGAGACGGACGATCCGTACGCGGTGGTCGCCCACCGGCTGGGGGCGGTCGCCAGGGTCGGCCTCGCCGACCGGATGTGGGCCATGCAGTCGCTGCGGTTCCGGGACGCGCTGCCGGGCGCCGAGCAGGCGCCGGCCGGGAGCGTGCTGCGCGAACTGCGCATGCGCAAGTCGCCCGCCGAGGCCGCCGCGCTCCGGGAGGCCGGGGCCGCGATCGACGCCGTCCACGCCCAGGTGCCCCTCTTCCTCAAGGCGGGCCGCACCGAGCGGGAGGTCGGCAAGGACATCGCCGAGGCGATCATGGCGGCCGGGCACGTCACCGTCGACTTCGTGATCGTCGGCTCGGGGCCGAACGGCGCGAGCCCGCACCACGGGCTCTCCGACCGGGTCATCCAGGCCGGTGAGCCGGTCGTGATCGACCTCGGCGGCACGATGCCGAGCGGATACTGCTCCGACTCGACCCGCGTCTACAGCGTGGGGGAGCCGCCCGCCGAGTTCACCGCGTACTACGAGGTGCTCAAGCGGGCCCAGGAGGCGGCCTGCGCCCACGTCAGGCCGGGGGTGAGCTGCGAGTCGGTCGACGCGGCCGCGCGCGAGGTGATCGCGGACGCCGGCTACGGGGAGCACTTCATCCACCGCACCGGGCATGGCATCGGCCTGGAGACCCACGAGGAGCCGTACATCGTCTCGGGCAACACGGAGCTGTTGGAGCCCGGCTTCGCCTTCTCCGTCGAGCCCGGCATCTACCTGCCCGGACGGCACGGTGCCCGGATCGAGGACATCGTCATCTGCGGTGAGACCGCCGGTGAGCGGCTGAACACCACCACGAGGGATCTCGTGATCGTGTAACGCCCCTTGTGCGGCAGGTGCGGTCAAGTGTCACAATCAGGGCGGCCGGCGATCCCGGCCACCTGATCGCGACAGCCGTACCCCGACCGGGTTGGAGAGCGTAGATGACCGTTGACCGCATGCTGCCCACGCCTGAGGCACAGGACCTGCTCGATCTGGTCCGTGAGCTGAGCGCCAAGGAGATCGCGCCCAGAGCGGCGGGAGACGAGGCGGCCGGGCGCTTCCCGCGTGACCTGTTCTCCCTGCTCGGCGCGTCGGGGCTGCTCGGCCTGCCCTACCCCGAGGAGTACGGCGGAGCCGGCCAGCCGCAGGAGGTCTACCTCCAGGTCGTCGAGGAGCTGGCCGCGGCCTGGCTGGCCGTCGGGCTCGGGTTATCCGTCCACACGCTGTCCTGCTTCCCGGCCGCCGCGTACGGCACGGCCGGGCAACGCGCGGACCTGCTGCCCGCCATGCTGGGCGGGGACCTGCTCGGCGCCTACTGCCTGTCCGAGCCGCAGTCGGGCTCCGACGCGGCGGCGCTGACGACGCGCGCGACGGCCGGCCCTGATGGATACGCCGCCGACGGCGTGAAGGCCTGGATCACCCACGGCGGCGTCGCCGACTTCTACACCCTCATGGCCCGCACGTCCGACGACGGAGCTCGCGGCATCTCGTGCTTCCACGTTCCGGCGGACGCCGAGGGCCTGTCGTTCGGCCTGCCCGAGAAGAAGATGGGCATGCGGTCCTCGCCGACCGCACAAGTCCGTTTCGACTCCGTACGGCTCCCGCCCGGCGCGCTGATCGGCTCCACCGGTGACGGCTTCCGGATCGCCCTGGCCGCGCTCGACGGCGGGCGCCTCGGCATCGCCGCCTGCGCCGTGGGCGTCGCCCGGGCCGCGTTCGACGCCGCGTCCGCCTACGCCCGAGAGCGGCGGCAGTTCGGCTCCCGCATCGTCGACTTCCAGGGCCTCGGCTTCATGCTCGCGGACATGGCAACCTCCATCGCCGCCGCCCGCGCGCTCTACCTGGACGCCGCGCGCCTGCGCGACGCGGGCCGGCCGTACGGCACGCGGGCCGCGATGGCCAAGCTGTTCGCCACGGACACCTGCATGAAGGTCACCACCGACGCCGTCCAGGTGCTCGGCGGGTACGGCTACGTCGAGGACTTCCCGGTCGAGCGGTACATGCGCGAGGCCAAGGTCCTCCAGATCGTCGAGGGCACCAACCAGATCCAGCGCCTCGTCATCAGCCGCGCCATCGCCAAGGGCTGACGGTGTAACGCCTCCGCAGATCCAATCGGGGCCTCCCGATGCTATGTCGAACCGGTTCGCAGAAGTTAGCACCGAGGAAACTGGTCGGCAATACCTTTGACACAGATCCTTTCGGTTTCGTACGGCGGGTCGCTGGGATGGGATCCGGTCCGCGGAATCTTGACACTTTCCTGATCACGAGGGGTCTGCGCCGTGCGCGGGTAGGAGCCGCAGCCCCTTGTGCAAGGTTTCCGGGCTGTTACCGTCGCACCAAGGTCGAGATCGCGGCGGGAGCCGTACCGGATGGAACCATGCCGTGACCGGTTCTGGACGCTTGCCGGGTCTTGACGGCGCTACCGTTGCACGGGTGGAAGAGATCGATCGCCGAATCGTGACGCTGCTGGCCAGGGACGGCCGGATGAGCTTCACCGACCTGGCCAAGGAGACCGGGCTGTCGGTGTCGGCCGTGCACCAGCGGGTGCGGCGGCTGGAGAAACGAGGCGTGATCCGCGGGTACGCCGCGCTGGTCGACCACGACGAGATCGGCCTTCCGCTGACGGCGTTCGTCTCCATCAAGCCGATCGATCCGGCCGCGCCCGACGACGCGCCCGAACGGCTCAGCCACCTGACCGCGATCGAGGCGTGCTACAGCGTCGCCGGGGACGAGAGCTACATCCTCAAGGTCCGGGTGGAGTCGCCGCTCGGGCTGGAGGAGCTGCTCCAGCAGATCCGCGCGTCGGCCAACGTCTCCACCCGGACCACGATCGTGCTCAGCACGCCGTACGAGCACCGCGCGCTCGTACTGGAACACGCCCCGGAGAACACGGACACGAAGTAGATCACCGCAGGCGCGAGGAATCTCCCAGGAAGTGCCCGCGCACACGGTCGTACGCCTCGGCGGGGGCGCCGAGATGATCGAGGCCGAGCAGGGCCGCGCCAACGATGGGCGGCACGTCGGCGACGACGAGTTTGGCCTGAGGGGCCCGCTCCGCGTACCGCTCCTCGACCAGTGCCATCAGCAGCGGGTCGCGCGCCGTGAGCACGCCGCCGCCGAGGACCACCTCGCACGGCATGTCGAGCAGGTCGATGCGGCGCATCGCCACCGTGCCGAGGACCGCCACCTCCTCGGCCAGCCGCTCCACCAGCGAGTGGGCGATCGCGTCCCCCGGCGCGTGTCCCGCCCCATCCCCCGCCGTGTCTCCCCGCGCCGCCGCGAGCAGGGGCGGCACCAGGGCGTGCAACCGGTCCGCGGGCAGCTCTCCGAAGTGCAGCCCGACGACGACGTCCTGGACCGTGGCCGCGCCGAAGCACTCGCGCACGACGTCGACCAGGGCGGTGTCCGGGCCGCGGCCGTCCTCGGCCCGTACGGCATGCCACAGCACCTCCTCGCCCAGACCGTATCCGCCGCCCCAGTCGCCGCTGAGCCGGCCGAGGGCGGGGAACCGGGCGACCTCACCCGTGGGGGAGACGCCCACCGCGTTGATCCCGGCCCCGCAGACGACGGCGACCCCCCACGACGCCGCCGCTCCGGCGCGCAGCAGCGCGAAGGTGTCGTTGCCCACCACGACGCCGCGGCCGTAGCCGCGGGCGAGCAGCTCGTCGCGTAGCCGCTCCTCCTCGATCGGCAGGTCGGCCCCGGCGACGTAGGCGGCGACATGGTCGGCGTACGGCGTGGCGGCGCCGGGCAGCGCCTGCCGTACGGTGTCGCGGACCACGTCGATCGCGGCGGCGACCCCGGCGCTCTGCGGCACGAACGCGGCGCCCCGCCCGAAGGCGAGGACGGAGCCGTCCGCGCCCACGAGTGCCACGTCGGTCTTGCTGTTGCCGCCGTCGACCGCCAGCACGGTCCGCCGGCTCACTGAGACACCGCCCACGGCAGGTGGGGGCGGTTGGCGGCGATCAGCCGTTCGGCGAGGTCGCCCGACAGGGACGCCTGGCCGATCAGCGGGTGGGCCAGCAGCGCGTCTTTGACCCGCTCCGCGCCGCCGCCGCGGGCCGCGTCCAAGGCCAGCGCCTCGTACGCGGAGACGTGCGCGATCAGCCCGCGATAGAGAGGCTCCACCGGGTCGACGGCGAGCGGCGTCGCGCCGTGGGCGCCGACCGTCGCCGGGACCTCGATGACCGCGTCGGCGTCGAGGAACGGCAGAGTCCCGCCGTTGCGGGTGTTGACGATCTGGACGTCACCCCGGTCGTTCACCAGTGAGGCGATCAGCGCGACCGCTGCCTCGGAGTAGAAGGCGCCGCCGCGCTTCTCCAGCAGTTCCGGTTTGGTGTCCACCGACGGGTCGGCGTACATGTCCAGCAGTTTCGACTCCATCGCCGCGACCTCGGCCGCCCGGGACGGCTTCGCGCGCTGCTCCTCGACCACGAGGTCGTGCTCGTAGAAGTAGCGCAGGTAGTAGGAGGGGACGACGCCCAGGCGGCGGATCAGCTCCGCCGGCAGGCCGACGTCGTTCGCGATCCGCTCGCCGTGGTCGGCGAGCAGCCGGGGCAGGACGTCGACGCCGTC